>NZ_JBIUVK010000038.1:0-60387 GCF_044742865.1 Pseudomonas sp. NPDC087814
TGGGCTTCTTCCACCTGAACCTGATGTGGATCCTGGGCGGCGTGGTCGGCGTGTTCCTGGCGCTGGACCTGTTCATGTTCTTCTTCGTCTGGGAAATGAGGCTGGTGCCGATGTACTTCCTCATCGCGCTCTGGGGTCACAGTTCTTCGGACGGCAAGAAAACCCGGATCTACGCGGCGACCAAGTTCTTCATCTTCACCCAGGCTTCCGGCCTGATCATGTTGGTGGCGATCCTGGGCCTGGTACTGGTCAACTTCAACAGCACGGGCGTGATCACGTTCAACTACGCCGACCTGTTGAAAACCAAGATGTCCCTGACCACCGAGTACATCCTGATGCTGGGCTTCTTCATCGCGTTCGCGGTGAAGCTGCCGGTGGTGCCGTTCCACTCCTGGTTGCCTGACGCTCACGCCCAGGCGCCGACTGCAGGTTCCGTCGACCTGGCCGGTATCCTGTTGAAGACGGCGGCCTACGGCCTGCTGCGTTTCGCCCTGCCGCTGTTCCCGAATGCCTCGGCCGAGTTCGCGCCGATCGCCATGACCCTCGGTCTGATCGGGATCTTCTACGGTGCGTTCCTGGCCTTCGCCCAAACCGACATCAAGCGTCTGATTGCCTTCTCGTCCGTTTCCCACATGGGCTTCGTACTGATCGGCATCTACTCCGGCAGCCAACTGGCGCTGCAAGGCGCAGTGATCCAGATGCTGGCTCACGGTGTGTCGGCAGCGGCACTGTTTATCCTCAGCGGCCAACTGTACGAGCGCCTGCACACTCGTGACATGCGCGAGATGGGTGGCGTGTGGTCACGTATCGCCTACCTGCCGGCCATCAGCCTGTTCTTCGCCGCCGCATCCCTGGGCTTGCCGGGTACCGGTAACTTCATCGGCGAGTTCCTGATCCTGATGGGTGCCTTCGTGCATACGCCGTGGGTCAGTGCAATCGCTACGTCTGGCCTGGTGTTCGGTTCGGTCTACTCGCTGATCATGATCCACCGCGCATACTTCGGTCCGGCCAAGTCCGACACCGTGTTGCACGGCATGGACGGTCGCGAACTGATCATGGTGCTCGGCCTTGCGGTACTGCTGGTGTTTATCGGCGTGTACCCGCAACCGTTCCTGGATACTTCTGCCGCAACGATGCATGGCGTGCAGCAGTGGTTCGGCACCGCCTTCTCTCAACTCGCTTCGGCCCGGTAAGAGCGCTATGGAATTCACGATCCAACACTTTATCGCGCTTGCGCCGCTGCTGATCACCAGCCTCACCATCGTGGTGGTGATGCTGGCGATCGCCTGGCGCCGCAATCACTCGCAAACGTTCCTGCTGTCCTGTGCGGGCTTGAACCTGGCCCTGCTGTCGATTATCCCGGCACTCAAGGTCGCGCCACTGGCCGTGACCCCGCTGATGATGGTCGATGACTTCGCGCTGCTGTATATCGCGCTGATCCTGGTTGCCACCCTGGCCTGCGTCACGCTTGCCCACGCCTACCTCGGCGAAGGCGGCACCGGCTACCCGGGCAACCGCGAAGAGCTGTACCTGCTGATCCTGCTGGCTGCGGCCGGTGGTATCGTGCTGGTCAGCGCGCAGCACCTGGCCGGCTTGTTCATCGGCCTGGAACTGCTGTCGATCCCGGTCTACGGCCTGGTGGCGTATGCCTTCTTCAACAAGCGCTCCCTGGAAGCCGGCATCAAGTACATGGTGCTGTCGGCTGCCGGTTCGGCATTCCTGTTGTTCGGTATGGCCCTGCTCTACGCAGAAGCCGGCAGCCTGAGCTTCAGCGGTATCGGTCACGCCCTGGCAGCCTCCGGCAGCCCTGCGCCAATTGCCCAACTGGGCCTGGCCATGATGCTGATCGGCCTGGCGTTCAAGCTGTCGCTGGTGCCGTTCCACCTGTGGACCCCGGACGTGTACGAAGGCGCCCCGGCGCCGGTGGCTGCTTTCCTGGCTACCGCGTCGAAAGTCGCCGTGTTTGCCGTGATGGTGCGTCTGTTCCAGATCTCCCCTGCGGCCAACACCGGTGTACTCAGCAACGTGCTGACCATCATCGCCATCGCTTCGATCCTGTTCGGCAACCTGCTGGCGCTGACCCAGAACAACCTCAAGCGTCTGCTGGGTTATTCGTCCATCGCGCACTTCGGTTACCTGCTGATCGCCCTGGTGGCGAGCAAGGGCCTGGCGATGGAAGCCATCGGCGTGTACCTGGTCACCTACGTGATCACAAGCCTGGGTGCATTCGGTGTGATCACGCTGATGTCCTCGCCTTACAAAGGCCGCGACGCCGACGCCCTGTACGAATACCGCGGGCTGTTCTGGCGCCGTCCGTACCTGACCGCCGTACTGACCGTGATGATGCTGTCCCTGGCGGGTATCCCGCTGACTGCGGGCTTCATCGGCAAGTTCTACATCGTGGCCACCGGTGTTGAAGCGCACGAATGGTGGTTGGTTGCTTCCCTGGTACTGGGCAGCGCCATCGGCGTTTTCTACTACCTGCGCGTGATGGTGACCTTGTACCTGATCGAGCCAAACCTGCGCCGTGTGGACGCCGAGTTGCACTGGGAACAGAAAGCAGGCGGCGTGATGCTGCTGGCAATCGCCCTGCTGGCGTTCTTCCTGGGTGTGTACCCACAACCGTTGCTCACCCTGGTGCAGCATGCGGTGATGGCGGGTTGATCGCTTAGTTAAACGCAGCAAGCAAAACGGCGCCTTCGGGCGCCGTTTTGCGTTTCTGGCGTATTAATTTGTTGTCTGACACACAAAGGGAATTTTCCTCGTCGAGATGCCTCCCCTTCCGGCATCACCCTGCCTGGGTCGCTCGTATCGTGGTTGCGTTTTAGGAAACATCCCACAGCAGGGTCACTTGACCCACCGCAGATGGGCCACCAAACTATACGCAGGCTACGTACAGAACATGGATGCTCTATTTATCGAATTGCCGGCCTTTGAGCGGCACCGCGGGGATTATCTGAGTGATGAGTTATTTCACGGCTTTCAACAAGAGTTGATGAGAAACCCGCAAGCGGGCAACGTGATAGAGGGAACCGGCGGGTTACGCAAGGTGCGCTTTGTCGACGAGCGACGCAACAAGGGCAAACGGGGTGGCCTGCGAGTCATCTATTACTGGTGGTCGGGCGGTACGCAGTTCTGGCTGTTCACCCTTTATGGCAAACACGAACAGGACGACCTGAGCGCTCAACACAAAACGGCGCTCAAACACCTGCTGGACAGGGAAATCAAAGCGAGAAAATCTTATGAAACGTGACATCTTTTCCGAACTGGTCGAAGGCTTCGACGCGCTGGCAGATGAACGAGAAGGCAAGGTAACGCTGCGCAGCCACAAGGTGCAGTTGAGCAAGCTGGCACCGCTCACTGCCGACGAAGTAGTCGCTGTGCGTCAACAACTCAATCTGTCGCGCTCGGTGTTTGCGATGTACCTGCGCACCAACACCCGGACCCTGGAAAATTGGGAGCAAGGCCGGGCCACACCCAATGCTCAGGCGGCAACCTTGATTCGGCTGGTGTCGAAGTTTCCGGAGACGGTGGAACGTTTGGCGCTGTTGACCTGATCGATCAATCCAGCCAAGCCCGTCGGCAACGGGACGTTGCCGATGGCTCAAGCCTGCAATCAAATCCTGAACTGCCCCACCAACTGACCCAACCGCTGCCCCAGGTCCGCCAGGCTGCGAGAGGTCTCGGCACCCTGTTGGGTTTCATCGGCCACGCTGTCAACCGCCACCGCGATCTGATGCACGCTGCGGTTGATCTCTTCGGCCACGGCGGTTTGTTCTTCCGCCGCGCTGGCGATCTGCGCGTTCATCGAGTTGATGGTGCCGATCAGTTGCGCCATGGTGTCCAGGGACGCTCCGGCTTCGTTGGCCTGGGCGGACGTGCCGTCGCCGGCATCGCTGGAGCGGCGCATGGATTCCACGGCGGCCTCGGTGCCTTTTTGCAGGCGGTCGATCATGCCCTGGATTTCCTGGGTGCTTTGCTGGGTGCGGCTGGCCAGCGCCCGTACTTCGTCGGCGACCACGGCAAACCCACGGCCTGCCTCCCCTGCCCGCGCGGCTTCAATGGCGGCGTTGAGGGCGAGCAAGTTGGTCTGCTCGGCAATCGAGCGGATCACACCAAGCACGCTGACAATCGACGACACATCCTGCTGCAAGCTGTCCAGGGACACGCCGCTGCTGCGGATGTCGTTCACCAGCGCGTGAATCTGCGCGATGCTGCCATCCACGACTTTTTTCGCGGCCTGGCCTTCGGCGTCGGTTTGCTGCGCAGCGACGGCTGCGCCTTGGGCACTGCGCGCCACTTCATGGGCCGCGGAGGACATTTCGTTGATCGCGGTAGCCACCTGGTCGGTCTCGTGACGCTGGCGCTCCATGGCCTTTTCCGAGCGGTTGGCTTGCTCGGCGACCTGGCTCACCAGGCCGGTAAGCTGGGAGGTCATCTCGGTGATCTGGCGTACCAGGCTGTGGATCTTGTCGACAAAGCGGTTGAAAGAGCCTGCCAGTTCGCCAAGCTCGTCCTGGCTGGTGATGGCCAGGCGGCGGGTCAGGTCACCCTCACCGGCGGCGATGTCGTCGAGGTTGATCTTCATCAGGTGCAACGGCCGCAGGATGGTATTGGCCACCAGCATGCCCACGGCGGCAATCACCAACAGCACCACCACGGCAATGCCGATGATGCTCAGCACCACGCCTTCCATGCGTTTCTCCACCTTGGCCTGAACCTCGGCAACCTGGGCGTCGATGCCATCCAGGTTCACCGAGGTACCGATCACCATGTCCCACTTGGGCAAGTATTCGGTGTAGCCAAGCTTGGGCACCAGCTCGGTCTGGCCGGGCTGCGTCGAGCTGTATTGCAGGTAGTGGGTGCCGTCCTTGCCGACTTTCACCAGGTCGCGGTTGACGTAGACGCCGTTCGTGTCGCGGTTGTCCTTGAAGCTTTTGCCGACGCCGTCCGGGCTGTTGCCCTTGAACAGGCGAATGGTCTCGGAGTCGTAGCCGAAGAAATAACCGTCCTTGCCATAGCTGATGTTGGACAGCAGCTTGACCACTTGCGCCCGTGCGGCCGTATCGCCTTGGGCGGCAGCGTCGTACAGCGGCTTGATGGTGGTCATGGCCACCTCGACGTAACCGCGCAAGGTGGTCTTGGCGTCGTTGAGCAGGTTCTGACGGGTTTCTTCAACCTCGTTACGGGCCTGCTCCCGGAGGATCCAGACCGTGGTCAGGCTGATGATCACGGCAAACAACAACACGGGCAGGACAGCAAGGGACAGTACTTTGGCCTTTAGACTCAGACGCATGGCTCTTCTCTCTTGAGGGACAACTCAAGAGGTTAACGGCTAGTTACAATAAATCTGTAGGACAATCCCGTCAGAGCGTCATCGCGGCAAACCAGCCAAACGCCAGCAGCGGAATGTTGTAGTGCAGGAAGGTCGGCACCACGGTGTCCCAGATATGGTGGTGCTGGCCATCGATGTTCAAACCGGAAGTCGGGCCCAGGGTGGAGTCCGACGCAGGCGAGCCGGCATCACCCAATGCCCCGGCCGTGCCGACGATGCACACGATCGCCAGCGGGCTGAAGCCCAGCTGCACGCACAGCGGCACAAAGATCGCCGCCAGGATCGGCACCGTGGAAAACGACGAGCCGATGCCCATGGTCACCAGCAAGCCCACCAGCAGCATCAGCAGCGCGCCCACACCGCGGCTATGGCCGATAAACGCCGCGGAGGCTTGCACGAGTGTCTGCACTTCACCGGTGGCCTTGAGCACTTCGGCAAAGCCTGACGAGGCGATCATGATGAAGCCGATCATCGCCATCATCTTCATGCCTTCGGTGAACAGGTCATCGGTGTCGCGCCAGCGCACGATGCCCGACACCGAAAAGATCAGGAACCCGGCCAGGGCGCCAATGATCATCGAGTCCAGCCACAGCTGGATAATGAACGCCGCCGCAATGGCCAGGCCGGCCACCAGCAGGGTCAGCGGGTTGTAGTGCACCGCCACCTGCTCGACTCGCTCGATCTTCTCCAGGTCGTACACACGCTTCTTGCGGTAGCTGACAAACACCGCCACCAGCAAACCGACCACCATGCCCAGCGCCGGTAGGCCCATGGCATGGGTGACATTGACCTGGCTGATGTCGACACCGCTCTTGGCCACGTTGGCCAGCAGGATCTGATTCAGGAAGATGTTGCCGAAGCCCACCGGCAGAAACATGTAGGGCGTGATCAGGCCGAAGGTCATGACGCAGGCGATGAGACGGCGGTCCAGCTGCAGTTTGGTCAGCACATATAAAAGCGGCGGTACCAGCAGCGGGATAAACGCGATGTGGATCGGCAGGATGTTCTGCGAGGCGATGGCCACCACCCAGAGCAGACCGATCAGCAGCCATTTGACGTGACTGCCGCCCGTGGCTTCCTGCCGATCCACCAGCAGCAGGGCTTTATCGGCCAGCGCATGAGCCAGGCCGGATTTGGCAATCGCCACGGCGAACGCGCCGAGCAGCGCGTAGGACAACGCCACCGTCGCACCGCCACCCAGGCCGCTGTTGAACGCCTTGAGCGTCGCGTCGATACCCAGGCCGCCGGTCAGGCCACCCACCAGGGCGCCGACAATGATCGCGATCACCACATGCACGCGGGACAAGCTGAGCACCAGCATGGTGCCGACCGCGGCGATTACTGCATTAATCATCGTTACCTCAAGACAGAAAACATGAAAAAAGCACGCACCTGCCCGGGCTGCTGTCGGGAACGGCTGCCGCAAACCAGGTTTTAAGGGAGTTTTATTAGAGGGCGCGCACTTTGCAGCACCCGGCCTGCCTTGTCAAAAAAGTGGGGAGAAGGTTTGTCAGTGGTTAGGGGATTTGTCTGTGGCGAGGGGCTTGTCCTGTGGCGAGGGGGCTTGCCCCCCGTTGGAGTGCGCAGCGCTCCCGCTTTTTTTGGGGCCGCTAAGCAGCCCAACGGGGGACAAGCCCCCTCGCCACACAAACAGCTTTAAATTGATCGTTTGAATAAAGAAAATTTCCGAGCGGCCGATACAGGCAGATCGTCTCTGTCGTATCGAAAGGTTAAGGAAGGCTCCATGTCGCTCAGACAGCTGTCCATTCAATGGAAAATTACCCTGCTGGCCGGTCTTTGCCTGCTGGGCATCGTGACCTTGCTGGTAGGTCTCTCGCTGTACCGCATGGCGCAGAGCTCCGACCTGGTCAAGGCTTCCAGTATGGAAATGCTCGACGAAGCCGCCCAGGCGCGCATCGAAGCCCAGGGTGAGGTCCAGGCCTTGGGCATTCGCCAGCAGTTCATGGACGCCTATCAATACGGCCACGGTTTTTCCCGGCAGGTGTTGTTCCTGCGCGAACAGGCCGAGAAACGCTTCCTGGATGCCTTCGACCTGCGCGAAGACCTGACCCGGCAGGTC
The DNA here is from genome assembly GCF_044742865.1 of Pseudomonas sp. NPDC087814. NCBI lineage: Bacteria > Pseudomonadati > Pseudomonadota > Gammaproteobacteria > Pseudomonadales > Pseudomonadaceae > Pseudomonas > Pseudomonas sp. NPDC087814. Next base: position 7,416 of record NZ_JBIUVK010000038.1, read on the forward strand.
AAGGCCGCGCTGCAGGCCAACCCTGACCTGCTGGGCCTGTCTCTGGTATTCGAGGCCAACGCACTGGATGGCAAGGACGAACTGTTCGCCAACCAGCAAGAGCTGGGCAGCAACGACAAGGGCCGCTTTGCGCTGTACTGGTCCCAGCCGACTGCGGGCAAGCTGACTTCAATGTCGCTGCCTGAAAGCGACATGTCCGACACCAGCGTCGGACCCAGCGGCGAAAAAGCCAACGCCTGGTTCACCTGCCCGCGCACCACACTCAAGCCCTGCGTGATCGAGCCGTACTTCTATGTGATCGATGGGCAAAAGGTGCTGATGACCAGCATCGTCTTCCCGCTGATGGTCAACGGCAAAGTCATCGCCTCGCTGTCGGTGGACATCAACCTCAACAGCCTGCAAGCCGTCAGCCAGGGCGCCAGCCAGAAACTCTACGACGGCCAGACCAGCGTCAGCATCATCAGCCCGGTGGGCCTGCTGGCCGGCTACAGTCCGGACGCCGGCAAACTCAGCCAGCGCCTGGATGCCGTCGACACCGCCAACGGCGCGCAATTGATCAGTTCGCTTTCCACCAGCACCCAGACCCGCAGCGTGCGCACCGACCACCAACTCAAGGTGCTCGCGCCGTTCCAGCCGATCCCCGATGGCAAGCCGTGGGGCGTGTTGCTGGATGTTCCGGAAAAAGTCCTGGTGGCTCCGGCTGAAGCCCTGAAGTCCAAACTGGACGCCGATAACGCCAAGGGCACTCTGCTGGAACTGAGCCTGGGCCTGCTGGCAGCAATCGTCGGCCTGTTGCTGGTGTGGCTGATGGCCCGCAGCGTGACCCGGCCGATCCTCGGTGTGGCGCGCATGCTGGAAGACATTGCCAGTGGCGAAGGTGACCTGACCCGCCGCCTGGCCTACGACAAACACGACGAACTCGGCGAATTGGCCGGCTGGTTCAACCGCTTCCTCGACAAGCTGCAGCCGATCATTGCCCAGGTCAAACGCTCAGTGCAGGACGCCCGTGGCACCGCCGACCAGTCGGCCGCCATCGCCACTGAAACCAGTGCCGGCATGGAGCAGCAATACCGTCAGGTCGACCAGGTGGCCACCGCCTCCCACGAGATGAGCGCCACCGCCCAGGACGTCGCCCGCAGTGCCGCGCAAGCCGCCCAGGCTGCCCGCGATGCCGATCAGGCGACGCGTGAAGGTTTGACCGTGATCGACCGCACCACCACCAGCATCGGCCACCTGGCGGCGGATATGAGCACCGCGATGACCCAGGTTGAAGGACTGGCGGCCAACAGCGAGAAGATCGGCTCGGTACTGGAAGTGATTCGTGCAATCGCCGAGCAGACCAACCTGCTGGCACTGAACGCCGCTATCGAGGCCGCCCGTGCGGGTGAAGCCGGTCGCGGTTTTGCGGTGGTCGCCGATGAAGTGCGCAACCTGGCGCGGCGTACCCAGGAGTCGGTGGAAGAAACCCGCCTGGTGATCGAGCAACTGCAAAGCGGTACCCAGGAAGTGGTCGGTTCCATGAGCAACAGCCATCGCCAGGCCCAGGGCAGCGTCGAACAAGTGGGCCAGGCCGTGACCGCCTTGCGCCAGATCGGCGATGCGGTAACGGTAATCAGCGACATGAACCTGCAGATCGCCAGCGCCGCCGAAGAGCAAAGTGCGGTGGCCGAGGAGATCAACAACAACGTGGCGACGATTCGGGATGTGACGGAGTCGTTGTCCGAACAGGCGAATGAATCGGCGCGGGTCAGCCAGGCGTTGAACAGCCTGGCGAATCAGCAGCAGGGCCTGATGGATCAGTTCAGGGTTTGATGAGTTGCGGGATACTCCGGCAATCAGCCCGAGTATCCCGTAGCAGCTGTCGAGCCTTGGCGAGGCTGCGTTGGCGGTGTGTCAGGCATACCGCAACGCAGCCTCGCCGAGGCTCGACAGCTGCTACGGTTTGTTTTCAATGGCGGCGTGGCAGGTCGATGATGACCTTTAACCCGCCCAGCTCGCTCTCCTGCAACAGAAGCACCCCGCCCCACACCTCGACAATATCCCGCACGATCCCCAGCCCCAGACCATGCCCGTCAGTCTGCTCATCCAACCGCGTGCCTCGGCTGAACACCTGATCACGCTGGCTCTCGGGAATCCCCGGCCCGTCATCTTCGACAGCCAACCGAAAGCCTTCCGGGGTTTCGCCGATGCTCAACACAATCTCCGCATCCGCCCATTTGCACGCGTTGTCCAGCAGGTTGCCCAACAGTTCCAGCAGGTCTTCGCGGTCCCACGGCAATTGCAAACCGGGCGGCACGCGGTAACTCAAATCCAGGTGTTCGCCGTGGATCATGTTCAGGGTCGCGAGCAACCCCGGTAATTCGCCGTCGCAATCGAACAAGGCACCCGGCAGTGTCTCTCCGGCCAGGCGGGCACGATTGAGTTCACGATTAAGCCGTTGCTGCACCTGCTCCAACTGTTCCCGCAGCAGCTTGCTCAGTTGCGGATGGTCCTTGAGCTGTTCGCTGGATGCCACGCTCAGCAACACCGCCAACGGGGTTTTCAAGGCATGGCCGAGATTGCCCAGGGCATTGCGCGAGCGCTTGAGGCTGTCTTCGGTGTGGGCCAGCAGATGGTTGATCTGCGCCACCAGCGGCTCCAGCTCCACCGGCACCTGGGTGTCCAGTTGCGAGCGCTGGCCCTGCTGCAGTTGGGCGATCTGGTTGCGTGCGGTCTCCAGCGGGCGCAAGGCGCGGCGCACGGTGACCCGTTGCAGAATCAGGATCAGCAACAGCGCCGCCAGCCCCAGCACCAGGCCGATCTGGCGCATCAGCCGAAAGCTTTCTCTGACGGGTGTGTAGTCCTGGGCCACGCTGATGGAAATCGACTGGCCAAACCGTTTGTAGTCCGAACGCAGTACCAGCAACTGCTGGCCTTCCGGCCCCAACTGCAGGTTGCCCTTCAGCCCGGCGTGGGGCAACTGCGGCAGTTCCTGGTCCCACAGCGAGCGGGAACGCCAATGGGTGTCGGCAAAATCGATACGGAAATAGTGCCCGGAAAACGGACGCTGGTACGCAGGAGACAACCGCTGCTCATCCAGTTGCACACCCGCCGGCCCGCGCACCAGCGCCACCAGCAGGTTCTCGCTGTCGTTGCGCAAGCCGGACTCCAGGTAACGTTGCAGGCCCATTTCGAACAGCCACAGGCTGGTCTGCGCCAGCACCAGGCCGACGATCACCATCACACTGATCAGCCCCAGGCTCAGGCGCCGCTGGATCGACTTCATGCCGGGCTGGCGCCAAACCGATAACCCTGGCCGCGCCGGGTCTCGATCACGCTGCGGCCCAACTTGCGGCGCAGGTGGTTGACGTGGACCTCCAACACATTTGAGTCACGCTCGGTCTCGCCATCGTACAAATGTTCGGCCAGGTGACTTTTTGAAAGGATTTGCTCGGGGTGCAGCATGAAGTAACGCAGCAGCCGAAACTCGGCCGCGGTCAGCTGGATCTCCTCGCCATCACGCATCACACACTGGCGACCCTCATCCAGGTGCAAGCCGGCAGCCTGCAAGGTGGGCTGATTGGCGTGGCCATGGGAACGACGCAGCAAGGCCTGGATACGCAGGTGCAGCTCTTCGGGATGGAACGGTTTGCTGAGGTAGTCGTCGGCCCCGGCCTTGAGCCCTTCGATGCGCTCGGCCCAGGAGTCGCGGGCAGTGAGGATCAGCACCGGCGTGGCCAGGCCGGCGGCACGCCATTGCGTCAACACCTCAAGCCCGGGCAAACCCGGCAGGCCGAGGTCAAGGATGATCAGGTCGTAGGGTTCGCTGCGCCCCTGGTACACCGCATCGCGCCCGTCCGCCAGCCAGTCGACGGCATAGCCTTGGCGATTGAGTCCGGCCATCAGCTCATCGGCCAGGGGTACGTGGTCTTCCACCAGCAGCAGGCGCATCAGTCGTCTTCCTTGTCTTTGAGCAGTTGACCGGTGTTGGCATCGAGTTCGATCTCGCGCACCACGCCTTCCACCGTCAATAGTTCGATTTCATAGATATAGCGCACAGGGCGATCCTTGTGCTCTTCAAGCTCGGCGTCCAGCAGCTTGGCGCCCGGGTAGCGCTCGAAAGCCGGGCCCAGCAGATGCTCAAGCGGCGCGATCACGCCCTTCTGGCGCAGGCGCAGCGCTTCATCCTGGCCCAGGTCCCGAGCGGCCAGGCCTGAGCAAAATGCCAGGAGCACCAGCGCCACTTGAACGCTGGTGCGTAGATTTACCTTCATTACGTATCCTGATGATCCTTGAGGACGGCGCCGGTGACAGCGTCCAATTCCAGGTCCCACTCGACGCCCTGGGCGTCGCGCAGTTCAACCTGATAAAGGTATTTGCCGTATTCCTCTTCAAGCTCGGTTTCATGCACGGTGGCGCCGGGATGTTTGGCCAACGCCGTGGCGTTGAGCTTCTCGAAAGACACAATGGTACCAGCGTCGCGCAACTTCAGTGCTTCGTCCGGCCCCAGGTCGCGAGCCTGGGCGACGCCTGCGGTGAGGGCGATGATACTGCTGGCGATCAAGGCTGTGAGGGTTTTCATGGTGAGTCTCCGTTTCGGGATATTTTGCCTACGGGACTCACGGTACTGGATCCAACTTAACTGAAACTGAATTGCCACCATGGCAATTCTCTGCGAGACCTTTGCCTGCAACCGGGCAAGATTTTCTATACTGCCCTGCTCGCGGTAAATGAGACCGGTATGACTGCTATCCATATGAAGTTCCCCGCCTTGACCCTCAAGGCCGGTAAACGCGCTTTTGCACGCATTCGTGAGCAGGGGCTTGCGCCTGCGGACGTCGGCATCCTTCCCGGCGCTGCCGGCGGGCCCAAGGCGCTGGGCATCCAGGGTCTGGACCTGGCGCTGTTTGGTGACTGGCTGCCCCGGGCGCCCCGCGAGCGTGCGCTGATCGGCGCCTCGATAGGCTCCTGGCGGTTTGCCAGTGCGTGCCTGCCCGACCCGGTGCAAGGCCTGCTCGACCTGGGCCGGCTGTACAACGCACAAAGCTTTGCCAAAGGCGTGACCATGGCCGAAGTCAGCCAGAGCTGCGTGCGCATGCTCGATGACTTGCTGGCCGGCCGCGATGCCCGCGTGCTCGACAACCCGCACTACCGGCTGAACATCATGGTGGTCAAAAGCCATGGCCTGCTCGCCGACGATCATCGCGGTCGGCTTGGTTTGGGGTTGTCCTCGGTGATCGCCGACAACCTGAGGGGCCGCGCGCGGTTGTCCCGGCACTTCGAACGGCTGATCGTCCACGACCCACGCCAGCCGCCACCGCTGCATGCGCTCAAGGATTTCCCGTCGCGCTTCCTTGATCTGGAACTGGGCAACCTGCGCCAGGCCTTGCTGGCGTCGGGCTCGATCCCCATGGTGATGCAAGGCGTACGCGACCTGCCGGGTGCAGGCCAAGGCACTTACCGCGATGGCGGCCTGCTGGACTATCACCTCGACCTGCCCTACCACGGCGATGACATCGTGCTGTACCCGCACTTCACCGACCGGGTCATTCCCGGCTGGTTCGACAAAGGCTTGCCGTGGCGCCGCGCCAATCAACAGGGTTTGCAGGATGTCCTGCTGCTGGCGCCGTCGAAGGAATACCTGGCGCGACTGCCCCACGGCAAACTGCCGGACCGCAGTGACTTCAAGCGCTTCATGGGGGATGACCCGGGCCGCAACAAGTACTGGCAAACCGCAATGAGCGAAAGCCAGCGGCTGGGGGATGAGTTTCTGCAACTGGCCGACAATGGCCAATTGGGCGAACGCCTGCTGGCTCTCTAGCGCCCTCTCCGTAGCAGCTGTCGAGCCCAAGCGAGGCTGCGTCGGCAGCACCTCGGTTTGCCAGACAAATCGCAAACGCAGCCTCGCCATGGCTCGACAGCTGCTACGCGGTATGCGCGCGGCCGCGACAAACTGTTAAACTCGCCGCCTGCCAGACACCTCACCGAGCTGAAAAACCCTGTGGAAATCTTCAAAGAGTTTACCTTCGAGTCCGCCCACCGCCTGCCCCATGTTCCGGAAGGCCACAAATGCGGGCGCCTGCATGGCCATTCGTTCAAGGTGGCGATCCACCTCAGCGGCGACCTCGACCCGCACACCGGCTGGATCCGTGACTTCTCGGAGATCAAGGCGATTTTCAAGCCGCTCTACGAACGCCTCGACCACAACTACCTCAACGACATCCCGGGCCTCGAAAACCCCACCAGCGAAGTGCTGGCCAAGTGGATCTGGAATGAACTGAAACCGCTGTTGCCGGAACTCAGCGCGATTCGCATCCATGAGACCTGCACCAGCGGCTGCATCTATCGCGGCGAATAAGCCGGCGATGTAAAAAACCACCCTTGCGGTGGTTTTTTTATGCCGGAGACTCCCTTACAGTCGTGGCCTCTTGTACAGGAAGCGCTGCGATGCCAACCCATATCCGCCCCGCTACCGTCGACGATATCGCCGCTATTGAAGCGATCGTCCACGCCGCCTACTCCCCTTACATCCAGCGAATCGGGCGCAAGCCAGGCCCGATGCTGGATGACTATCGCCAGCAGGTCGCTGCCGAACGGGTGCATGTGCTGGAGAGTGCGGGCCAGGTCCGCGGCTTTGTCGTACTGATTCATCACGATGAGTACCTGCTGCTGGATAACCTGGCCGTCGACCCCGGTGTCCAGGGCTTGGGTTACGGGCGCCTGTTGCTGGGCTTCGCGGAAGGCCAGGCCAGGCATGGCTCCATCCGTCTCTACACCAATGAAGCGATGACCGAAAACATCGCGCTGTACACCCGCAAAGGCTATGTGGAAACCCACCGGGCCGAGGAAAACGGCCTGCGTCGGGTCTACATGCAAAAAGACCTCACCGCCTCGCACTGAAGGAGCTCCCATGGAAAACACCTGGCTGGCCCAGGCCAAGCGCCTGCAAGCATTGGCCTCCACGGGGCTGCACTTCTGCACCGATGACTTCGAGCGCGAGCGCCTTGAGGAAATCGCCCAGATTGCCCATAGCATGCTGGCGCAATTGGGCGAAGTACCGCTGGAGCGCATCACCGGGCTGGTGCCGGATTTTGCCAAACGTTATTCGACGCCCATGATTGATGTGCGGGGCGCAGTGATTGACGGTGACCGGATCCTGTTGGTCCGCGAGCTCACGGATGGCTGCTGGGCATTGCCCGGCGGTTATGCGGATATTGGTTTGTCGGCGGCTGAAAACATCGTCAAGGAAATTCGCGAAGAGGCCGGGCTGACGGTCACGGCCAAGGCGCTGTACAGCGTCACCCACAAGGCCAAAGGCTTGTACCGGCCGGATATCCGGGACTTCTACAAACTCTACTTTCTGTGCGAACGGGTTGATCAACTGGCGCCGGCGGCCGGTTTCGAAACCACCGAAGTTGGCTTCTTCAGCCTGGACGATCTGCCGCCGCTGTCCCGTGGCCGCACCATTGAAAGCGACCTTGAGGCCGCTTTTGCCTTTCATCGCGGGCAGACCACTCACACCCTGTTCGATTGAATCACGGGTGATCCAATTTGTATCACCCTGCACCGCTTTCGCGCCTGAGTGGGCAGAAAGACCAATCCCGCCTGCGTGTTTCCCCTGTTTGGCTATAAATACTGTGCAACCTGCACAGTCCTGACCGTGCGCCCGTCACTGCCTCGCACTTGGCACGACGGGTGCAATAGGCCTGCGTCACTCATTCAGGGAGAACGGCACATGACGCAGAACGAACCGGGCAATGACTACCCTCTCAGCGAGGTGCCCATGCATGCCCGCAAAGGCCTGGCCTCCACCGCCATGGTGCTGCTTGGCTTTACCTTTTTCACCGCGACCATGTTCGCCGGCGGCAAGCTGGGGGTGGCCTTCAGCTTTACCCAGATGCTCGGCGTCGTGGCCCTGGGTAACCTGCTGTTGGGTATCTACGCCGCAGGCCTGGGTTACATCGCGTTCAAGAGCGGTTTGAATTCAGTATTGATGGGGCGCTTCTGCTTCGGTGAAGTGGGCAGCAAACTCAGCGACTTGATTCTCGGTTTTACCCAGATCGGCTGGTACGCCTGGGGCACCGCCACCGCAGCCGTAGTACTGGGCAAGTATTTCGAGTTGAGCCAGGGCAGCGTACTCGGGCTGATGGTGCTGTTTGGCATGGTGTTCTGCGCGACGGCCTACGTGGGCTATCGCGGGTTGGAGATTCTGTCCTACATCGCCGTGCCGGCCATGGGTATTTTGTTGTTTCTGTCGATGTGGGTCGCCACCGTCAAGGTAGGCGGGCTCGATGGACTGCTGGCGGTGGTGCCGACCGGTGAGCTGGACATGTCCACGGCTATCACGCTGGTGTTCGGCACCTTTGTCAGCGGCGCGACCCAGGCTACCAACTGGACGAGGTTCTCACGCTCGGCCAGGGTCGCGGTGCTGGCCAGCCTGATCGGCTTCTTTATCGGCAACGGCTTGATGGTGTTGATCGGTGCCTATGGCGCCATCGTCTACCAGCAGCCCGACGTGGTCGAGGTGTTGCTGCTGCAAGGCTTCGCCATGGCGGCCATGGCGATGCTGTTGCTGAATATCTGGAGCACCCAGGACAACACCATCTACAACTTCGCCGTCGCCGGCTGCAACCTGCTGCGCACCAAGCGCCGCAAAACGGTGACCCTGGCCGGTGCGGTGATCGGCACCCTGCTGGCGTTGCTGGGCATGTACGACATGCTGGTGCCCTACCTGATCCTGCTGGGCACGGTGATCCCACCGATTGGCGGGGTGATCATGGCGGATTTCTTCTATCGCTACCGCGGCCACTATCCGCGCCTGGCCGATACACGCCTGCCGGCCTTCAACTGGCCAGGGCTGATCGCCTATGCGGTGGGTACGGTGCTGGCCTTTCATTCACCCTGGGTGGCGCCATTGGTGGGGATCGTGGCGGCGTCCCTGACCTACATCGTGCTGACCAGCGTATTGCGGGTGCGGGCACCTTTGGCTGACGTCCAGGCATGAGCCTGACAGTCGCCGATGTGCTGGCCTTGCCCGGCCTTGAATCGATGTGCCTGCGGGCCGGGGAAGCCGGCCTGGAGAACACGGTGCGCTGGCCCTATGTCGCAGAAAACAGCGGCATTGCCGAATGGGTGCTGGGGGGCGAACTGGTGTTCGTCACCGGTATCAATCACCCACGGGACGAGGCCAATCTGTTGGTGCTGCTGGACGAAGCCTGTCAGCGCCAGGTCGCCGGCCTGGTGATCCTCACGGGGCCGGACTATATCCAGGCGATTCCCCAGCGTTTGCTGGAAGCGGCGCAAGCGGCGGGCATGCCGCTGATCGAACAGCCTTACTCGTTGAAGATGGTACTGGTGACCCAGGCCATCGGTTCGGCGTTGATCCAGTCGCAGCAGTTGGGGCGCTCGCGACACGATGTGCTGGAGCGCCTGCTGGCCGGTGATTACCAATCCCTGGATTTGCTGCTGCACCGCGCTGCGCAGTTGGACATGCCGCTGGCCGGCCATTGGCAACTCGTCCAGTTGCAACTGGACGGCAGCGACGCGCTGTTTGCCCAGGGTGAGGCGCCAGTGGTCGAGGCGCAGCTTGCCCGACAACACGATGCGATTACCCGCCGTCTGCGCCAGTTTTCTGCGCAGCATCCGTCGCGCCTGCCCGTGCTGGGGCGTGCCGGACAATGGACGTTGCTGCTGCCTGCGATAGACGCGGGTGCGGCATTGGCCAACCGTCAGTTGTTGGCGGGTTGGTTGAAGGCACTGAATCTGCGCCTGGCACCGTTGAAACTGTTTATCGGCCTGAGTGCTGCCGCGCACCCACCCGCGCGCCTGGCCCAGGCCCTGGATGAGGCGCGCCAGGCATTGGCCGCTGCGCGACGGTTCAGTGAACGCGCCGGGCTGTGTGTCTACGATGAGTTGGGCGTGCTCAAGCTGCTCAGTGGCGTACGTGATCGCGCCCTGCTCGATCAGTTCCTCAACGAACGCCTGGGGCCGCTGCTGCGCCACGACCTGCACCATGGCCCAAGCCTGATGCCGACCCTGGAGGCCTGGTTCCACGAGAATGGTAACCTTGTGGCCGCAGCCCAACGGCTGGCGGTTCACCGCAACACCCTGACGCATCGCGTCCAGCGTATCGAAGCCCTGTGCGGGCTGACGCTGGACAATGCTTATGACCGCCTGGACATCGGCATCGCGCTGATGATCTGGCGGCTGTCTGCCTGACTGTTTTTTGCCAAGAGGAACTTGCCCATGCACATCATCAACGCCCGCCTGCGCAACCGTGAAGGCCTGCATGATCTGCACCTGGAACACGGCCGGATCGCCAGCATCACCCAACAAGGCGCTGCCCCCCTGGCAGGCCCCGACGACCTGGACGCCGCCGGCAACCTGGTGGTCCCGCCTTTCGTCGAGCCGCACATTCACCTCGATGCCACCCTGACCGCCGGCGAGCCGCGCTGGAACATGAGCGGCACCCTGTTTGAAGGCATCGAGTGCTGGGGCGAGCGCAAGGCCACCATCACCCTGGAAGACACCAAGACCCGCTCCAAAAAAACCATCCAGACCCTGGCCGCCCATGGCATCCAGCATGTGCGCACCCATGTCGACGTCACCGACCCGGACCTCACCGCGCTCAAGGCCATGCTTGAAGTACGCGAGGAAAGCGGCCACCTGATCGACCTGCAAATCGTCGCGTTCCCCCAGGAAGGCATCGAGTCCTACCGCAATGGCCGCGAGCTGATGGAAGAGGCCATTCGCCTGGGCGCCGACGTGATCGGCGGCATCCCGCACTTTGAATACACCCGTGACCAAGGGGTGAGTTCGGTGAAGTTCCTGATGGACCTGGCCGAACGCACCGGTTGCCTGGTCGATGTGCACTGCGACGAAACCGACGACCCACACTCGCGCTTTCTTGAAGTGCTGGCCGAAGAAGCCCGCAGCCGTGACATGGGCGCCCGCGTGACCGCCAGCCACACCACGGCCATGGGCTCCTACGACAATGCTTACTGCGCCAAACTCTTCCGCCTGCTGGGGCATTCGGGCATCAGCTTTGTCTCCTGCCCTACCGAAAGCATCCACTTGCAGGGCCGCTTCGACACTTTCCCCAAACGCCGCGGCGTGACCCGGGTCAACGAACTGCTGGAGGCTGGCATGAACGTCTGCTTCGGCCAGGACTCCATCGTCGACCCTTGGTATCCCTTGGGTAACGGCAACATTTTGCGGGTGCTGGAAGCCGGGTTGCATATCTGCCACATGCTTGGCTACCGCAACCTGCAAAGTGCCCTCGACCTGGTCACCGACAACAGCGCCCGGGCGATGGCCCTGGGGGATCGTTATGGCCTGGAACCGGGACGCCCGGCGAACCTGTTGATCCTGTCTGCAGACAGCGACTATGAAGTGATTCGCAGCCAGGGCTTGCCGTTGTATTCGATTCGAGCGGGCAAAGTGTTGATGAAACGCCGGCCGGCGCAGGTGGAGTTTTTGTAGGCTCATACGATTGAATCTATATCGAGGGTTTGTGGCTTTCCCCAGCCATCATCCGATTGTGGCGGGATGCTCGCCACTTGGGTGAGTACGCGATTTTGCGGGTGAGCGAACCAGCGTTTCAGGCTGGATTGCAGGGTTGGGGATGAAGCGTGGCTGCCGTAGACGTCGCGGGCCTGGAGGCGGCGCCAGCGGAGGGTTGCCAGGCGGTCGCGACTGTCTTTCAGCCGGTCGACTTCCTGGCTCAAGGGGTCGTGGTGTTCGTAGCCACGCTGGTTGGCAGGGCGATGCAGATCCAGTTTCTTTCGTTGCTCCCGTAGCTGGTGCTGCATGGTGAACAGGGCTTCGTCGATCAGTTCAAACTCACGGGCAGTTACGAGGGTGCCATGGGTGTCGAGTGTTTGTTGCCAGCGGCGCAACGTGGCCCAGGCGGCGGGGATGTAGCTGCCGACCATGGAGTGATGGGCACTCTGAACAAGCTGTTTGATGAGGTTGGCGCGATCCGGCATATCGCCATTGAGCCTCAATGCGCGTTTGCAGGCTGCGTCCTCAATGGATTCACAGCCAGGGGTCCACAAAACGGAGGACCGTGTACCGTCCGGTAGGAGTATCGGCATGAAGTGCTGCTGCGCGCCGTGATGCTGGTAAGGGTTGCCGGTCAGCCGTACCAGGCCCAAGGCAAACAGCAGGCCCCCGGGCGCTGGGTTACTGAATAGCACCACGGCGCCAGGAATCCAGATTTTGGCGGTGGTGTTCATCCAGGGCGCAGGCACACTCGGGACAGGGTCACTGTGATTGACGATGCGGTGGTGCACCAGAGCGGAGGCACCGTCGGTGAATTCGGAGTCGGCAGCTCGGGGGGCTCCGTAGGTGTATAGGAGGATGTTGTAGTGGGTATCTTCGGTTCGACGTAATCCCTCAGCCAGTAACAAGGCAATCGCACCGCCGAGGCTGTGCCCGCAAATCACGATGCGCTGCCCTGTATAAAATTGGTCAAGGTAGCGCCGTACAAAATCATGCATGGCTTGATAAGCCTGGTAAAAGCCTTCATGAGCCTTGCCGACACCATCAATGAAATTCACTTGATGGGCATTTACATCCCTCAGTATGTCGACTCCGCTGGCCGTGCCCCTTACGGCAATAATGATCACTTCATCGTGATGACTGATAAATGCCTGAGTATCAGTGCCATCCTTTTCGTCGTCGAAAAAGTGCAGACGTGCTGGATGTTCCTGCTCTTCACCCAACTCGGAGCGATTTTGCTGATACAACTCAGGATCGAAGGGCAAAATTTCGAAACGCAGGGAATACGGTACCTCTTCCAATAACGGATAAAAGTGTTGTACTTGCTTAGCATCGACCTTCCAGGGTTCCTGATAGCCCGATAGTCTGTCGGCAAAGAAATGACCGACGCTAGGGTCCCGTTGAAAGCTGACTTGGTCTATGGGTTTTGCTGGGGGCTCCTGTCCAAAATCGCAATAGCTCAACGTGGACATAAGTGCCAACTGATAGAGGTTCAAGGCACAGAATTGATCCTCGATGGACAGCATAGGGCGCAGTGCTCGCAATGGGCGAACCTCAAGTACTGTGTGCCGGTTGGGAAATAAAACGACACCAACCAACGTCGGCTGGGGTGGCCCGAATCCAAGGTCGGCCATCATTTTTAGTGCATGTCGCGGGGGCCGATGAGTACGGGATACGATGCGTGGCAAGTGAGCGGCGTATCGGACCAGATCACGTACTTCGACCTGATAGAACAGGTCCGTCTGATTTTTCGAAAGGCTTCGTTCGACACGCTGGCCATCGGCCCGGAGAAAGCGGGTTTGTTCCGCACGAACCTGGAGCTCGGTGATGGGTAGCTTGTAAGCCAGACGCGTCATCAAATCGGTATAAGGCTTTTCTGAACCGGAGTAGTGTTCATCCAACTTAATGACGAGCGGACCACAGTAAAAATCATCTCGCCTGGCAAAGCCCTCACCATCCAAACGACCGAAGTACTCACACCCCGCACTGTCATAAAATGTGTAAGGCAGACCGCCGTAGGCCTTTCCGTCCCCAAACTCATCTACTAGGCAGAAACTTGCCCAATGTCCTCTTAACGAACAAGCAGGTGCCTTGTCGCTAAAAAACGGTTGCTTCCATGCATCCTGTTTCATGAATAAGCCTCCTATTCTGTACACGTTGGATAGACGTCGCATACGCGTCCATCCGGCATTTTGATAGCTTTGAAATCAGTAGTATTCCCACGGCAATACGCAAACACATCGTCCAAGCTTTCCCCCATACAGCGTCTCCAGCCTCCCGGAACGGCAACCCAGTTGTCGTCTACAGCGGGTAGCTCCTCGCTCGCTACTGCCAGCACCATCCTCAGTGTTTTCCCCTCTAACTGATCCCGTTGTACAAAGCCTCCTGCTCGTGACTTACTCGGCTGTCCAATGGCGTCCAACGAATTACACATAAGGATTTTCCTGATCGCATGCAGCGGTCCGATCGTCCTGAAAAACCACTGACACCGCCCCCATAACTCCTGAACACCCGGCTCAGGCATTCCGGCCATACCCTCTTCCAACCGATCCCGCACATTAATAATTGCGAAATCCCCCCCGACATCCGCCGACCGCTCCCCCCACTTCGCGTACATATCAAACGTAATACTGCGTAACACCAACGGGCACCCATCCACCACTTCCGTCAGTGGTACTTCAAAGCTCACCCGATGAGCCACCGGCTTGCCGAGGGTTTCAAAAACCTTGTCCTCCGGCCGCTTGCCCCGTCGTTTGGGCAGGGTGCAGGTCTCACCCGTTGCGGGCCGGTAAGCCGCATCACTCTTGAAGCGAAAATTCGCCGGCAAATCGACTTCCAGGATGAAACTGTCCGCCGGCTTCATCGCACAGCCAGAAACAGCCAGCCCGCCACAAACGAACAGCCCTCGCCACACGCCCGACATAAATCCCCTACGCATCCTGCTGCTCCCGCTCCACCCGACGCCACTCCCCAACCACCCGCTGAAAATGATCCTCCGCCACTTCCCCACGCATCGGCTGCCATCGAATAAGCACGTCCCCAGTGGCCTCCACCAAGCGCCGCACCACCAAAAACTCCAGCTGTTCCGGCCTGTCCCATTGCCAGGCCCGCGCTTGCTCCAGCACCTGCGCCAACCAGACTCTCGGGTCTTGAAACTCAACCAGTGCGCTCAACGCCTCGCTGTACTCGGCCAGCAGGTAACGCAGGATATTGGCTTGCAGAATCACTCCCGCCTGGGGATTCGGCACCTCCAGCCACGGCGCAGGATCGGGTACCGGATACGCCCCCGGAGCCGGGTTATCGACACAACTCCAACGCTCACCCTGCCAGTAACACACGCCGATCAGCGGCCCGAGAAAAACAGGCCAGTCCCGAGCAGGCAGGTGAACCAAGGCCCGCGCCAAGGTGCGGTTATCGTGGAAGCGGTACAGCGCCTGACTGCCCGCCGTTCCCACCACCAACCTGTCGCGCCAGTGCCGGGTAACACCCGATAAATCATCACCAGCCAGGCTGCCCAACCAGCCCCAATTACGCTGGGGGTTTTGCAGCAAACCCACCAATGCGGGCTCGCTGACATGGTCGAGCAACAGGAGCATCGGCCCATCCGCTGCCATTTCCGATGCGACGGTTTCACCATAGAGGCAGCGATACTCAGCGACCGTGCGTGTCGCCAGCAGTACCCCACGCGCATCGCTTTCACCCTGTAGAACCAGGCACAGCCGGCGCCCTGCCTGCTGCTGTTCAGCCATCCACTGGCCAGGCGCGATCTCCATCAAGCCGCCCTCCCCGTGGATTCGCACAGGCCTTCACGGCAGCGCTCGCACACTGGACAGAAGTCCGCATCCAGTCTTCTGGCCAGCTCCATGACTACGCCTTGGATAACCGAAACCTTCGGCCCATCCGCTGCAAATGCGGACGAAGCAGCCACGTCACCCGGTCCAACTGGGTTGGCTGTGCGAATCACGGCAGGCGCACCGCCCAACGTGATCGGCCGACTGCTGAAAATCCCGCCAGCCTGAATCAGCAAATGCTCACCACCGGCCTTGAAGCTCAACTGCGCACCGGCATCGATAACCAGGTTGGCCCCCGCCTTCAGATGGACCTGTTGCCCCGCTTCGATCACCAGGGTCTGGCCGACAAGGGTCTGGCTGTTGCCCTGCACGTGCAAGTGATCATCAGCCCCAAGCCGAACCTTGCGGTCGCCGGCGATGCTGCGGTGTTCCTCGTCTTCCAGGGTGGTGGCACTCAAGCCGATGGTTTCCCAACGTTCGCCCACCACCTCCAGCCGACTGTCGTGGCCGACCTGCTGCTCCAGATCGCGTTGGGCGCGCAGGTAGATGAGTTCCTGGCCGCTGCGGTCCTCGAGGTGCAGCTCGTTGGCACCCGCCCCGCCCGGCGAACTGCGGCTGCGTAGCACACTGCGGGTCTTGTGTTGGGGCAACGGATAGGCAACAGGCTGCAAGGTATTGGGCAGGCAACCATTGATCACTGGCCGATCTGGATCACCTTCCAGGAACGTCACCAGTACCTCCATGCCCACACGCGGGATCATCACCGCGCCATAGCTGTCACCCGCCCATCCGGACGCCACACGCACCCAGCAGCTGCTCTTGTCGTCGTGCTGGTCCAGGCGGTCCCAATGAAAGCGAATTTTCACCCGGCCGTGAGCGTCGCAATGCACGTCTTCACCCTCGGGCCCGGTGACGGTTGCGGTCTGGCTGCCACTGATACGCGGTTTGACGTGCTTGAGCGGCGGGCGGTAAGCGGCGCGCCAGGGCGTTGCGGTAAATCGATTGCGATAGCCGTGGAATGCCTCTACATCCACCACCGCCTCCTCCAGCACCTGCGGTTGATAGCCTTCGTGACGCACGCCGGTGATCAGCCACAAGTCATTACAGGTGCGGTCCGGATGGCCGCGCAGTTCCAGGAAATGCCCGCTGCGCAAAGCCGGCTGGTCACTGCGGCCCAGGGCCCGATGACGGTCGCGTTGATGACGTTCCAGGCCACGCCGGGCCAACTGCGAACCTCGCAGATGCCCCGTGAATCCCGCAGGGTATTGATAGTCTTCAAGTGCCGGGAAAGATCCGGCCTGCTCCTGCAAGCGCAGCGACGGATGTTCGAAGTCGTAGTCACGCCGAACAACCTGAGCACTGCGCGTGGCCAGGCGCACATCGAAACGCTGGATCACCAGCGTTTCGGCAGCCGGGCCTCCGGCCGGGCAGTAGCGTTGCGCCGGCAAACGACGAAACACCGTCTGGTCATCACCCAACACCAGTACATGGGCGTCTGCACTGTGGCGAAAGTGGTAGTGAATGCCCTCTTCCTCGCACAGCCGCTGGATAAAGTGCAGGTCGGTTTCCGCGTATTGCACACAGAACGTACGCGGTGGGTAAACCACCGGCCCCAGTTCGAAGGTATAGGCATCAGCAAGGATGCCGTGCTGCTCAAGCACTGCCGCGATAATTTGCGGCACGCTGCGCTGCTGGAAAATCCGCTGGTCGCAACGATGGGCCAGGTACGCCACGCGCGGCGCAAGGGTGAGGTGGTAGCGGGTCAGCCGCTGCCCCGGGCCTTCCCGGCCAATGCTGTAGATTTGCCCGTGCAGGCCTTCACCGGGCTCGCCAAAATCCAGATAGGCCGGTTGGTGAAGTAACTTCTCCAGATCCAGGCTGGGGTTTTCACTGACCCACTGCACTTCAATAAAAAAAGGCTGGTCAATCGTTTCGCTGCCTTTAAAAGCCAGCACCTGAAATGCCTGGTTCATTCCTGCAACGACCAGTTTGAAACGTGACGAAACAAGCGTATTGAACATCCGTTGTTACCCGCCATTCATTGTCGAGCTGAAATAACTTCTCCCGTAAAACGCAGATAAAGCCACTCAATTCGAAGCCGATAAAAAGTGCCTGAACCCCAGGAATACTAGCGATTTCAGGCGAAATTCGGCCGCTTCAAAATAAAAAAGAAGATTCGCACACCGATATTGGAAGGGTCTTTTATAAATACAGAAATGCAGTTAAACAGCCAGTACTGACTAACGGGAATACTCTTACACCACCATTCACCAGAGCTGCGTATTTATAGAGAAACAGCTGACAAAGATGATTAAGCCCGCCACTGCCTTTTTCAAACTTCCTGCAGCCGCGCAGTCCCGAACAGGCTAACGCTCAGCAACTCACCCGGCTCTGCTTGCAACCGTACGGGTGCGGTACCGCCCGGCATCACCACCGCCACCTGACCCGCCGTCACCCATCCTACAGACCAGGCGGCGCATGCCACCGCACTGGCGCTGGTCCCGGAGGACGCCGTGGGCCCCTCACCACGCTCAAACACTCGCGCGATCACGCGATTGCCTGAATCCCGGGCGACCCATTGCAGGTTGACCCCGGAAATACAAGGTTGGCCGGCCCCGGCAGGTGGTGCGAAAGCAATCGCCCTCAGCGGATCGAACCAGGCTGATCGATGCAGCTGGGCGTTGTCCGGCAACGCTGACGCGTCCTGTACCAGCGTCACACAATGCGGGTTGCCCACACGCACAAACTGGCTGTGATTCCACTCGGGGTTGAGCGCAGCCAGTGGCGAAACATGGCTCACCTCAGTTCCCTCAAGCGAGACCGCGCCCACACCAACAGCCCCTACCGCCAAAGGCCCGAACTCGGGACGCCCGAGCGCCAGCCAAAAGCCCTGCACCTGTTCGTACTCCGCCGGCTCAACCCGCGTAACCACCGGCGACAGTGCGTCTGTCTTGTCGTGATGCACCCGCAACTCACAGCCTTGCGCCATCAATCCCTGGTCGGTCAACGACTGGGCGAAGATCGTCAGGCCATTGCCACTGCGTTCGGCCAGGGAACCGTCGGTGTTGACGATCAACAGGTCAAAAGGCGGAGCGGCCTGGAACGGCCCCACCAACAAACCGTCACAACGATGCGCCTTGGCCTCGGCCGGGCGCGGCAACTCATCCCAACCGCACTCGGCGGCAATCGCCGCCAATGCCCAAACACCTCGGGTGCCAGCGGCCAAGTCGGCACGGTCCGGCACGTCGATACCCTTGCTGCGTAAATGCTCCGGGCTTACCACCCCGTAGATATTCCCGCGGGCGTCGTAGAACAGGGTCATTGCGCAGTCCGCATAAAGATTCGTACCACCTCTTCCAGGTGCTTGCGCATCGCCTGTCGCGCACCCTCCACGTCTCGCTGTTCCAGTGCATCGAGGATCTTGCGATGCTCGTCTTCCGAGCGATGGGGCATGTCGTCCGAGGTGTAATGCGCCTGCAACCGCTGGAACATGCTGCCGTAACGATGCCCCAGCAAGTGCGCAATCATCAACGCATACGCCGGATTGCCCGAGGCCTGGGCGATGCGAATGTGAAACAGGCGATCGCCCGGATGGGTATGGGAGCCGTCGCGGTTGTCCTGCACATTACGCTCGAAGGCCTCGCGGATCCCCGCCAGCTCTTCGTCGGTGGCATGTTTGGCGGCCAGGGCGGCGGCTTCCGGCTCAATCAGGCGACGGGCCTGGAGCAGGGAAAACGGTGGAATCTCGGCATTGAAGTCGACGTGCAGGTTGAGTTCCGGATCGAACTCTTTCCATTGATCCCGGGTGGCCTGGGCCATCACCGGTTCCTGGCTGACTGTCGGTTGCACGGGTTCACACACCAGCACGCCGTTGCCCACCCGCACGTCTACCAGGCCGATCACCTCCAGGGCAATCATCGCCTCACGCACGGAAGCGCGACTCACGCCCAGCAGTTTGGCGAGTTCACGCTCAGCTGGAAGTCGACTGCCCGGCGGAAATTCTCCGCTGTCGATCAACGCTCGCAACTGGTCGGCAATCTGTCGATAAAGACGTTGGTTATCAATCACTTGAAATGGCATCTAGGCTCAGCTCGATTCATGCACAGCACGGTCAAAGCGATCAACCCGCAAAAAAGCCGCTTGTTGACCGGGATGACCCATGCTAAAAATTGGATCAATGGCCTGACCATTGGATCGTTTCCAGTGTGCTGATCATAGCAAACCCACCAGGGTTCGCTATGCCGCAGATGCAGGTGTTTCACGCCCTCAATGGCCTGACCATTGAGCCAATAACAATAATCAAGGGAGTCTGTCATGGACCTCACCGGTAAACGCGTGCTGATCACCGCCGCCGCCCAGGGCATTGGCCGCGCCAGCGTCGAAGCCTATCTGGCGGCAGGGGCCGAAGTGATTGCAGCCGACATCAATCAACAGGCGCTCGCTGACTTGTCGGGCGCGCAAACGGTCTTGCTCGACGTCACCGACGCCAGCGCTATTCAACGCCTTGCTGCCGAGATCGGCCCGCTCGATGTGCTGTTCAACTGCGCAGGCGTGGTGCATGCCGGCAATATCCTCGAATGCCCGGAAAGCGACTGGACGTTTGCCCTCGAACTGAACGTCACCGCCATGTACCGCATGATCCGCGCGTTTCTGCCGGGGATGCTCGCGGCGGGCGGCGGCTCGATCATCAACATGTCGTCGGTGGCCTCCAGCCTCAAGGGCGTGCCCAACCGCTTTGCCTATTGCGCCAGCAAGGCGGCCGTCATCGGCCTGACCAAATCCGTCGCGGCCGACTTTGTTACCCAGCGCATCCGCTGCAACGCTATCTGCCCGGGCACCGTGGAGTCGCCTTCGCTGCAGCAACGCATCGTCGAACAAGCCAGTCGTGAAGGCCGCCAGCAGGATGAGGTATACGCCGCCTTCACCGCGCGCCAGCCGATGGGACGCCTGGGCACGCCCCAGGAAATTGCCCAGCTGGCGCTGTACCTTGGCTCCGATGCCAGCGCGTTTACCACCGGCACCACCCAGATCATTGACGGCGGCTGGAGCAACTGACCGCCCACTTCCAATAAGAGGATTGCTCATGAAATTGCTGCGCTATGGTGAAAAAGGTCAGGAACGCCCGGCCCTGCTGGACGCTGATGGACGTCTGCGTGACTTGTCCGCTCACATCAGTGATATCGCCGGTGACGCCCTGCTCCCGCACAACCTCGCTCGCCTGCAAGAACTCGACCCCGCGAGCCTGCCCCTGGTACCGGGCAATCCGCGTTTGGGCGCCTGTGTCGGCCAGGTAAGAAAATTCATCTGCATCGGCCTGAACTACGCCGATCACGCTGCCGAAACCGGCGCCCCCATCCCTGACGAACCGATCATCTTCAACAAGTGGACCAGCGCCATCGTCGGCCCCAACGACAACATCGAAATCCCCCGCCACTCCACCAAGACCGACTGGGAAGTGGAGTTGGGGGTGGTGATCGGCCAGGGTGGCCGCTACATCGAGGAAAGCCAGGCCATGCAGCACGTGGCCGGCTACTGCGTGATCAACGATGTCTCCGAGCGCGAGTTCCAGCTGGAACGCGGCGGCACCTGGGACAAGGGCAAGGGCTGCGACACCTTCGGCCCGCTCGGCCCCTGGCTGGTCAGCCGCGATGAGATCGCCGACCCGCACCAACTGTCGATCTGGCTGGAAGTCGACGGCCACCGCTACCAGAACGGCAACACCCGCACGATGATTTTCCAGATTCCCAAACTGATCAGCTACCTCAGCCAGTTCATGAGCCTGCAACCGGGGGATGTGATTTCCACCGGCACCCCGCCCGGTGTCGGCCTGGGGATCAAGCCCACGCCGGTCTACCTCAAGCCCGGGCAAAAAATCCGCCTGGGTATCGAAGGCCTCGGCGAACAGAACCAGACCACGGTCGACGCCTGACAAGAACCAAGGAGCCGTTCATGACCACCATTACCGCGATTCGCGTCGAAGATATCCGCTTTCCTACGTCCCAGTCCCTGGACGGTTCCGATGCCATGAACCCGGACCCGGACTACTCGGCCGCCTATGTGATTTTGCAGACCGACAACCCGGTCCTTGAAGGCCATGGCCTGACCTTCACCATCGGCCGTGGCAACGAGATTTGCTGCGCGGCGATCCAGGCCATGCAACCGCTGCTGGTGGGCTTGACCCTGGAATGGATCGCCGAAGACATGGGCCGTTTCTGGCGGCATGTCACCAGCGACAGCCAGTTGCGCTGGATCGGCCCGGACAAGGGCGCCATCCACCTGGCCACCGGCGCGATCGTCAACGCCGCGTGGGATTTGTGGGCCAAGGCCGAAGGCAAGCCCCTGTGGCGCCTGGTGGCCGACATGAGTCCGGAACAGCTGGTGCGCTGCATCGATTTCCGCTACATCACCGACTGCATCACCTCCAGCGAAGCCCTGGCCTTGCTGCGCCAACGCGCCGAAGGCAAGGCTGAACGCATGGCCGACCTGCAAGCCAATGGCTACCCCTGCTACACCACCTCGGCCGGCTGGCTCGGTTATGGCGACGAGAAGCTGCGCAGGCTGTGCCAGGAAGCGGTGGATGCCGGCTTCAACCACGTCAAGCTCAAGGTCGGCCACGACTTGCAGGATGACCTGCGGCGCGTACGCATCGCCCGCGAAGTATTGGGCCCGGACCGCCAATTGATGATTGACGCCAACCAGGTGTGGGAAGTCGACACCGCCATCGATTGGGTGCGCGAATTGGCGTTTGCCAAGCCGTGGTTCATCGAGGAACCCACCAGCCCCGACGATATCGAGGGCCATCGCAAGATTCGCCTGGGCGTGGCGCCGGTCAAGGTCGCCACCGGCGAAATGTGCCAGAACCGGATCATCTTCAAGCAATTGATCATGCGCGAAGCCATTGATGTGGTGCAGATTGACGCCTGCCGCCTGGGCGGGGTCAACGAGGTGCTGGCGGTGATGCTGATGGCGGCCAAATATAGCCTGCCCGTGTGCCCGCATGCCGGCGGTGTCGGGCTTTGCGAGTACGTGCAGCACCTGTCGATGATCGACTACCTGTGCATTGCCGGCACTCACGAAGGCCGGGTGATCGAGTATGTCGACCACTTGCACGAGCATTTCGAAGAACCTTGCGTGGTGCGCGGTGCGGCCTATCTGCCGCCGAAGGCGCCGGGATTTTCGATCCAGATGAAAGCCGCGTCCCGGGAGCAATACCGCCACCGGCCGTGAGCTGAACCGCAATTTGAATGGACGGAGCACAATAACAATGTCGTCCCCATCACCTTTGAGGCTCGATGCGCACCAGCATTTCTGGCGCTACCGGGCCGCTGATTATCCGTGGATCGGTACGGCTGAGGCTGACCTGCGGCGGGACTTTCTCCCACAGGACTTGCGGCCGTTGCTCGACGCTGCCGACCTGGATGGCTGCATTGCCGTGCAAGCCCGCGCCGGTGAGCAGGAAACCGACGCGCTGCTTGAAATGGCGCGGCAGCACCCATGGATACTCGGCGTCGTCGGCTGGGTCGACCTGTGCGACCCACGCCTGGAACAGCACCTGGAACAGTGGCGCGACGCACCGGGACTCAAGGGCTTTCGGCATCAGATTCAGGATGAGCCTTCGCCTGCCAGCTTTATGGCCGACGCCAGGTTCTCCCGTGGCCTGCAGCACCTGCAGCAACAAGGCTACGTCTACGAGGTGCTGATTCGCTGCGCCGACCTCGACGCCGCGACAGCCCTGTGCCAGCGCCACGACCGGCATCATCTGGTGCTGGACCACCTGGGCAAGCCGGACATCGCCAACGGCCCCGTCGGTTGGGCCGAACACCTGGCGCCACTGGCCGCCCTGCCCCACGTCAGTTGCAAGCTGTCGGGCCTGCTCACCGAAGCCGGGCCCGAGCAACGCAACGCCCGAGCCCTGCGTCCCTACATCGAACTGGCGCTGGAATTGTTCGGCGCCGAGCGCCTGATGTTCGGTTCGGACTGGCCGGTGTGCCTGCTGGCCGGGGAATACCAGGGCACCTGCCAATTGCTGCAACAAACCCTCGGCCCACTGTCGCCCGATGAACAGCAGGCCATCTGGGGCAGCACGGCCCAGCGGGTCTATCACCTTGAAGGAAACTGCCCATGAATCTGCATTTGCAGGACCGCGTGATCATCGTCACCGGCGGCGGCTCGGGGATTGGCGCCGCCATTTCCCTGGGGTTGATTGCCGAAGGCGCAATCCCGGTAATTTTCGGCCATCAACCGTTGTCGCCGGCCTTCGCGGCCGAGCTTGAGCAGCACGGTCAAAGCCACTTCATCCGTGTCGAGTTGCGCGATGAGGACGCCTGTCGCGCAGCCGTCAACGAGGTGTTGCAACGCTTCGGACGCATCGACGGCCTGGTGAACAACGCCGGGGTCAACGACGGCGTGGGCCTGGATGCGGGCCGTGCAGCGTTCGTCGAATCCCTGGAAAAGAACCTGATTCATTACTACTTGATGACCCACTTGTGCCTCGATGCCCTCAAGGCCAGCCGCGGGGCAATCGTGAATATCAGCTCCAAGACGGCCCTCACCGGCCAGGGCAGTACCAGCGGTTATACCGCCGCAAAAGGTGCGCAGCTGTCACTGACCCGGGAATGGGCCGCCTCCTTGCTGGAGTTCGGCATCCGGGTCAATGCCGTGGTGCCCGCCGAGGTGCTGACGCCGCTGTATCAACGCTGGATCGATGGCTTCGACAACCCCGAGGCCAAGCTCGCCGCCATCGTCGAAAAAATCCCCTTGGGCAAACGGATGACCACTCCCGAGGAAATTGCCGACAGCGTGCTGTTCCTGCTCTCACCCCGCGCCTCCCACACCACCGGACAGTGGCTGGTGGTGGATGGAGGCTACACCCACCTCGACCGGGCGCTGACATGAGCGGCCAACGTTACTGCCTGGCCCTGGACCTGATCGACGATGCGGCATTGATCGCCGAGTACCAGCAATTGCATCGACGCATCTGGCCCGCCGTGGCAGAGCATCTGCGCAGCCAGCAAATCCTGGAAATGCAGATCTGGCGCCTGGGCACGCGGCTGTTCATGGTCATGGACACCGCGGCCGGGTTCAGCTTCGAAGGGCTGGACCGCGCTGCACGCGCCAACCCCGACGTGCAAGCCTGGGAAACCCTGATGTGGCGCTTCCAGGCCCCCACGCCGTGGACTGACCCCGGCGGCAAATGGCAGCCCCTGGAGCAGATTTTCCGCCTTACCGACCAACCCTGATACCCGCTGCATCGCACGCCTTGATCCCATAAAAACAACAGGAGAAGCGTCATGTTAAGCAAAGATACACACCTGCCAGGCACCCGTGCCGTGCCGACCTATCGCTGGGCGCTGATGCTGGTGACCAGTCTGTTTTTCCTCTGGGGCTTGTCCTACGGTTTGCTCGACGTACTGAACAAGCACTTCCAGGAAGTCCTGCACGTCAGCAAGGCCCAGTCCGGGCTGTTGCAAAGCGCCTATTTCGGCGCGTACTTCCTGATTGCCCTGCCGGCCGGGTTGTTGATGGACCGCCACGGCTACAAGGCCGGGATCCTGCTGGGCCTGTGCCTGTATGCGACGGGCGCGCTGCTGTTCATGCCGGCGGCTGCGGCGGCGAGCTTTCCGTTTTTCCTGTTCGCGCTGTTTGTCATCGCCTGCGGCCTGGGCTGCCTGGAGACCGCTGCCAACCCCTATGCCACGGTGCTGGGGGAACCCCAGGGCGCCGAGCGGCGGTTGAACCTGGCGCAATCATTCAATGGCCTTGGCCAGTTCTTCGGCCCGCTGATTGGCGGCGCGATGTTCTTCAGCGCCGGCAGCACACCGGCCTCGGACATGAGTTCGTTGCAGACCACCTACGTGGTGATCGCGGTTCTGGTACTGCTGGTGGCGCTGCTGATCGCCCGCACGCCGCTGCCGGATTTGCGCGCACAGGAACAGGCACTGCAACCGACGGCCGGCAAGGGTCTGTGGCAGCACCGGGAGTTCGTCGGTGGGGTGATCACGCAGTTTTTCTATGTGGCGGCCCAGGTCGGAGTCGGCGCATTTTTCATCAACTACGTCACCGAGCATTGGGCACAGATGGGCAATCAGCAAGCCGCCTACCTGCTGTCGATCGCAATGCTGGCCTTCATGTTCGGGCGCTTTTTCAGTACCTGGCTGATGGGCCGGGTCAGCGCGCAGAAGCTGCTGCTGATTTATGCGCTGATCAATATCGCGTTGTGCGGCCTGGTGGTGATCGGCCTGGAAGGTATCTCGGTGATCGCGCTGATCGCAGTGTTCTTCTTCATGTCGATCATGTTCCCGACGCTGTTCGCCATGGGCGTGAAGAACCTCGGGCCGCACACCAAGCGCGGCAGTTCGTTCATGATCATGGCGATCGTCGGCGGCGCCCTGATGCCCTACTTGATGGGCAAGGTGGCGGACAACAGCACAGTGGCGCTGGCTTACCTGTTGCCTATGGGGTGTTTCGTGATTGTGGCGGTGTATGCCCGTAGTCGCTTGCGCCATCCGTGAAGTAGCGCCCCGGCGTCGTCCCGAACGTACGCCGGAACATTGCAATAAAGGCACTGACGTTTTCATAACCCAGGTCCAGCGCAACCCGGGTCACGGGTGCATGCGCCGCCAGCAACTCCAGGGCGCGCAACAATCGCGCGCGCTGGCGCCACTGGCTGAAGGTGAACCCGGTCTCGGCAATAAACCGCCGGGCCAGGGTGCGCGGCGAGACACCGGCCCACTGCGCCCAGTGTTCCAGCAGGCGGTTGTCGTCGGGACTGTCGGCCAGCGCCTGGGCGATGCGCAACAGGCGCGGGTCCCGGGGCAGCGGCAAGCCGAATGGCTCCTGGGGCAACCCGGCGATTTCATCAAGGATCACCTGGGCGATCCGTGACTGTGGCGGCTCGAGCAGCGCCTGGCTCCAGGTTGCCGCGCGCCTGACGGCTTCCAGCAACAAGGCCGACGTGGCGATAACGCACGTCTGTCGGGGCAGCCCTGCGCATGCCTGGGGTTCGACATACACGCTCCAGCCATCAAACGGCCCGTGGGAACGCAAGGCGTGGGAACAATCGGGGGCAATCCACACCGCGTGGGTGGCCGGTACTACCCAATGCTGGTGCGCCGCCTGCACCGACAACAACCCGCGCTGGGCTCCGAGCAATTGCCCGCGGGCATGCTGATGAAGGGCCGTGGTGCGTGCTACCGGACTGCTGCGCAACGTCGCCACCAGCAACGGACCGCCGGTCGCATTGGCGAGCTGGGCTGAAACGAGTGTTGACGGCATATGGCAGCTTTACCGTATTGAATGACCTGGATAAGGCAGTGTAGCCATTTGCGCACGCCCAGACTGCGGATTCATTCATTGAGGGCTCCGCCATGCGTGCAGAAGACGTGCTTCCCGACCATCTCGACCAAGGCCAATTCAATGGCGTGACCGTGCGCAAGGGCACGGTGGGCGCATTCCTCGCCAACGCCAGAACCTGGTGCGATCCGGCCACCCCGGACGAGCAGCGCTTGCTGGCCGAACAGGACATCCTGCAAGCCCTCCCCGCCCTGCAGGCCCTGGGCGTGTTTGAAGTGTTGCAGGTGCGGGATGGCAAACTGGCGCGGCTGCTGAAGTGAGAGGATCGGCCTGGAAGGTGGTAATCCGTCGCTGGAAGCCCGGGGTTCACCAGTTCTCGCGGGGATTACGCACCTTCCAGGCCACCTCGCACCTCAAGTGGTTACTTGTCCTACGAACTGATAGTGGTTGGAAAGGCCCGTCGCGTTCCATGATCCTGGAAAAAATGTTTGGCCCTGTGTTCAGGCATGCCAAGGGAACCCGGCTCGCTCGATACGGCCTGATGTGCAAGGATGTTGCGCTGCACATCGTTCGTTGAACGCAAAACCAAGGATTTTTCATGACCGCCATCAGCACCCCAGCGCCCGTGGTACCCGGGCGGCTGGAACAAATGTCGACCCGCATCGCGTTTTTCATCGCCGGCTTCGGCATCGCCGCCTGGGCACCACTGGTGCCTTATGCCAAGGCCCGCGCCCAACTCAATGAGGGCACCCTCGGCCTTTTGCTGTTGTGCCTGGGGGTGGGCTCGATGATCGCGATGCCGGTCGCCGGGGCCCTGGCGTCGCGCTACGGTATCCGGCGAGTGGCCACCGGCGGCACCCTCCTGATCTGCCTGGGCCTGCCGATGCTGGCCACCGTCACCTCGATTCCCTTGCTGATGGCCGCGCTGTTTGTGTTTGGTGCCGGCCTGGGCACGGTGGACTCCACGGTCAACCTGCAAGCGGTGATGGTCGAACGGGCCAGCGGCAAGACCATGATGTCGGGCTTCCACGGGCTGTTCAGCCTGGGCGGGATCGTCGGGGCGGCAGGTGTCAGCGGGCTGCTGGGGTTGGGCTGGTCGCCGTTGCAGGCCACCCTCGCCGTGATCGTCGTCATCGTAGTGGCCTTGCTCAAGGCCGGGCCACACCTGCTGCCTTACGGCAGTGAAAGCTCCGGGCCGGCCTTTGCCGTGCCCCACGGCGTGGTGCTGTTTATCGGCTGCCTGTGCTGCATCGTGTTTCTTGCCGAAGGCGCCGTGCTGGACTGGAGCGCGGTGTTCCTGAGCGCCGAGCGCGGCCTTGACGAAGCCTATGCGGGCCTTGGCTACGCAGCCTTTGCCTTGACCATGACCGTCGGGCGCCTTACCGGCGACAGGATAGTTCGCCGCCTGGGCGCAACCCGGGTGATTGTATTCGGTGGCGCGCTCGCCGCCGGCGGCATGCTGTTGGCGACGCTATTACCTGCGTGGGAAACCGCCCTGCTGGGGTATGCGTTGGTCGGTGCCGGGTGTTCGAACATCGTACCGGTGCTGTACACCGCCGTCGGCAAGCAGACCGTCATGCCGGAACACATTGCGGTGCCCGCCATCACCACCCTGGGCTACACCGGCATTCTCGCCGGCCCTGCGGTGATCGGCTTCATCGCCCATGGCAGCAGCTTGAGCGCTGCCTTTGTGCTGATTGCCGTACTGCTGATCGGTGTGGCGATCAGCGGGAAAATACTGCGGGTCTGACCACCCAGCCCCATCACGCCTCGTACATTGAGGCGTCAACCCGGGGTCATTTGGCTTTCTGGAGTTCCAGCCAGCGATCAAGGGTTTTGTTGCTGAGCCAGCCCGCCTGGTGATGGCTGCCGAAAATTCGCCGACCGCTGTCGGCGGTGTTTTCCAGCGACCGCAACAAGCCCGGCCGGTCCACAAGGTTTTTCGCCATATACACCTGCTGTTCGTCGTATTTCTTCTTCGGTAGCCCCGTGGCCGGGTCCAGTACAACTTGGCCATGGCTGTCGAGCTCATCCGGGTCTTTGCTCATCATCGCCAGCACCTCGATATTGACGTAGCAGATCTGCTCGAAAAACCCCATGCGGTCCCGCGACCGGTCCCGTAACTCGGTGAACATTTCCTTGAACAGACGGACGAGATCGGCATTGTTTTTTGTGTGGAAAGGGTCCGGGCTGAAGGCACTGGGATCGCTGTTGCCGAACACGACGTTCTCGGCCTGTGCCAGGCTTTCGCGGGTGATGTAGCCGTCCTGGTCGAGGATCGCATCGATCAGGCGCGGACGCTGGATGATCGCCTTGGCAAGCAGGATAGCGCTGTCGGCCTCTCGGCTGGCACCGAGCTTTTTACTGGCGATTCGTTGCAGTGAAGACAGCTTCAGTCCGTCAGTTCTCATGGAGTTTTTTCAGCATGGCAAATTGGGCGTTCGCCGCGCTCACCAAATCGCTGTCCGGCAAACGAATGTAGGGATTGGGCCCGCGGAGGCGGCTGGCCACTTCGTTCTGAAGCCCCAGGTGTTGCAGCAGACTCCTGCAGTGACTCTCCCCCCGCAAAGGAGGCCGATAGCCTGATGAGCGGACAGGCGCCCCGCCGGATTGATGGCTGTGCTTTCGCGCAGCCTCACCGGGTTCACTTGAAGCGGCGTGAATTGCCCGTGTACCGCCGTCCAGTGCCGGGGCAATACAGGGTGTAGCACCGAGGTGCTGGCAGACCGACCCGCCGTTGATTGTCATGATTCATCTCCACCATTTTCCGGTTCCACATTGACCTGGTCATCATCCCGGCAATCGCCGTATCGCTCAGGTGAAAACAGGCCAAAGGTGTGTGGTGTGCCGGTGGCAATGGTTCCGAGATAGAGCAGCGTTCCAATGACAACATGTAAAAACCGAAGAATCAGTCGGCTTTTCGAGACCCTGGCGAGGTCGGTTTTGTCTCCTGCCAAAGGTCTTTGATCGCTGCGACCATAGCGCCCATCACCGCGCGCAACGGGCGTAACCCAGGCGCGTGGGAGGCAGGCAACTGCCCGTGCGGCAACATGCCTTTGATGAAGTCGTCAGCCGCCGGGGCCTGGAATGTGTGCTGCCCGGTGAAGTTCTTCACTCGCCGGGCTTCGGCGCCCTCTTCGCACCGTTTGCCCGGTGCGGCAACGGGGGGCGGTTGCAGGGTATCGCTGCCCGTCGGCGCAAGACAGGCTGGCTGATAGCCAGGATTTTGCGATCCACACGAAGGTGTAGCCATGTCTGAGCCCTGGCTGAGAGTTTGAAAGCAGCGGATTGAGCAAGGCAGGTCATCACGCCGCGAGAGGGTCGCGGCGTGATCGAGCTAAAACAAGTTCAGAGAGAGGTGGCGCAGGGCGGCTCTGCCGATCTTGCCGTCATACCGGTCAAGAGAGTCCATCAGCGTCAACAGGCTTGAGCGCTGAGTGACTTCCTTGGCCAACTCGATGAGCCGCTGTTGCTTTGGGTCGCTCGACGACGATGCGGCCAATTTTTTCAAATCTTTGATACTGATGGAGCGGCTCCAGATACCCTTCAGGGCGTCGAAGTCCTTCAACATCTGTTCGGCGAGCTGTTTGTCGGTCTTGTACTTCAAGGCGTTGCCGGAGTCGAGCACGGCGTTGAGGTCCCGCCGGGAGATTCGACCATCCAGATCACCGGTCCTGCCGGCTCGGTCAAAGGCTTGTATTACGTCTGGGCGTCGCAGCAGTTCCCGGGCCAACAGAATGTTCTCATTACGGTCCTGGTCGTTGGTCAACCGTCTGCCCGCCATCTCCTCCAGGCTTTGTTTTGTGATGAAGGGCTGGCCCGGCACCGTGAACGCATCAAATTTGTTCTTGAGGAGGTTCCCCAGTTGATCGGGGGTTTGCCTCGAAAAGTGTGGGTCCGGGCGACCGTATCCCGGGTCAGGCTTGCAGGGGGTCGGACGGCAGTGTCCGGGAAGAGGCCTGAGTGGAATGGAAGGGTCAGGACGACCATAACCGGGGTGAGGCCGGAACGGATTGAACAGCTTGTGCAGAAAGTCCTGAAGCTGTCCGATCAGCCCGCCCAAGAACGAGTTTGCATAGGACGCCCGGAATGAGTTGTTGGCGGCACCATGGGGATCCATCGTGCTCTGCGTCGTCGTCCAATTCGAATATCCCGGGCCGATCCCATTCTGTGGCACGTTGAAGCTGATGTGGATCGACCCCTGCCCGGAGCGTGAGCGTGACTGCGTCGATGTGGCGGCATCAGTATGCGGCTGCGCGGCGTTATCAGAGGGGTTGGCAACAGTTGAGTTGGATAAGGTTACCGACATAGGCATCTCCAGTTCGGCGTATTGACACGATTCACTCCCGGCTCAAAGACACCTCGGCGATACAAGGTATCCCATGGAAAGTGGGCACCTCCTTGTGTGGTAGACCTGTCGGATTCAGTTCCTGCGGACGCAGAAAATCGTTAGAAAAAGAGTAGGAAGAAGGGCTATGGCGAGGGGGCTTGCGCCCCCTCGTCACTGTCGATACCTGGGATCAGGCACGCATCAGAAGCCCACGCTGGCCTGCACGAAGAACGTGCGCGGTTCACCCAGGTAGATCCCGGAGTTGTTGTCGCTGGAGCGGGTGTAGTGTTCCTGGTTGAACACGTTTTTTACCCCGACGCCCAGCTTCAGGTTCGACAGTTGCGCACCGAAGTCATAACCGCTGCGCACGTTGACCGAGACGTAGCCGGGAATATCCCCGTACTGGCCATCAGCAGTCGGCTGGGTGATGTAGGTGGTACCGGTGCCCGGCGCACGCTGGCCGGACTGGGCATAGACGTCCAGGTTGTGGGTCCAGTGGTTGATGTCGTAACGCAGCCCCAGGGTGGCCACTTCACGGGAGTACAGCGGCAAGTCGCGGCCCTTGAAGGCAACGTCGCCTTCGGAGGTGGCCCTGGTGTAGGTGAAGCCGGCGTTGGCGGTCAGGCCGTCCAGGCGCGGGTCGAGGTTCGACAGGTCGTAATGGGCCGACGCTTCGATGCCCTCGTGCTTGGTAGCGCCGAGGTTGGTCCAGCCCACATCGTTGCTGACGTATTGCAACTCGTCCGAGAAGTCGATGTAGAACAACGTCACTTCGCCGCCCCAGACGTTGTCGTTGTAGCGGGTACCGATTTCGTAGGTCTTGGCTTTTTCCGGGTTCAGGCCGTTCGCGGTCTGGTCGCCGTTACCGCCCTGGCCCAGCTGGAAGTATTGCAGGCTGCCGAAGGAGGTTTCGTAGTTGGCAAACAGCTTCCAGGCATCGGAGACGTGGTACATCACGCTCAAGGCCGGCAGCGGTTCGTTGTTGTGGATCTCGCGACGTTTCTCCTGAACCGTGGCGCCATTGAGGCCTACCACCGGACGGTCGTGCCATTCGGTGCGAATCTGCTCAAAGCGAATGCCCGGGGTGACGGTCCATTTGCCGATATCAATCTTGTTGTCGATATAGAACGAATTGGCCTCGGTGCCACCGGTACGGTCCTGGTACACGTGGCCGTCACTCTGGCCCACGGGCGTCGGCACGTTGTTGACCAGCGCCAGGCTGGTGGCCTGCTCGTGCATGCCTTCCTTGAGGTAGCGATAACCGACGCTGACTTCCTGGGTGCTCGGCCCCAGGTCAAATACATGGGACACACGCGGCTCGATGCCGAAGGTGTAGTAGGTGCGCGGGTAGGAACCCAGGGTCTTCAGGTCGCGGTTGGCGATGTTGCTGCCGCGGAAACTGTCGGAATAGTAGGTCAGCACTTCAGCCTGGGTGCGGTCGTCGATCTGCCGGATGTACTTGAAGGACATATCCTTGCGCCGGCCATTGAAGTTGTCCCAGTCACGTACCGATTGATACGGGTTGGCGTCGTACTGCTTCTGGGTCAGGCCGCCGGGCATGTCGGCGCTGGCGTCGTAGTAGTGGAAATTCAGCGAGAAATCGTCTTGATCGGTCGGCGCCCAGTGGGTCTTGAAGATCACGTCGTCGATGTCGTTGGAGTTGTTGCGGTCGCGGTAACCATCGCCCTTGGTCCCGGAATACAGCAACGCAGCACCGATACCGTTGTCGGCGGTGCCGCCGATGAAGGCGTTTTCAATGTGTTTCCAGCCGCCGTGGGCCGCGGTTTCCAGGGTGGTGCCGACTTCGCCGGAGAATTTTTCCGGGATGGCCCGGGTGACGAAGTTGATCACGCCGCCGACGTTCTGTGGTCCATAACGTACGGAGCCTGCGCCACGCACCACGTCGATGCTGTCGAGGTTGCCGGAGGAAATCGGCGCCATCGACAACTGCGGCTGGCCGTAGGGTGCAAACGCTGCCGGTACGCCGTCGATCAATACCGTGGAGCGTGGCGACAGACGCGAGGTCAGGCCGCGTACCCCGACGTTGAGGGAAATATCACTGCCACCGGTGCCGTTGGCCTCCTGTACCTGCACCCCGGGAATGCGCCGCAGCACGTCACCGACGTTCATCGCGCCCTGCTCCACCATGGCTTCACGGCGCACCACGGTGCGCGCGCCCGGGTGGTTCTGCACCACTTGGGCATTCGCGTCGCCGAGCCAGTCGCCGACCACCTTGATGTCGGTGGCACCCAACTCCAGCGGCGAACCGGCTTCGCCGGTGCCCTTGCCCAGCGGGCGCAGGGTCACGGAGCCCGCATCGATCTGGTAATCCAGGCCGCTGCCCTGCAGCAACTGGCGCAGCGCTTGTTCGGGCGACAGGTTGCCGTCGACGGCCGGGGCTTGTTTGCCGGCCACCATGTCGGGGCTGAAGAACACTTGCAGCGACGTCTGCTGACCCAATTGGCTCAAGGCCGAACCCAGGGACTGGGCCTGGATATGAATGCCATCGTCAGCATAGGCCGCCGGCAGTGCGGCGCTGACGGCCAGCGCCAGGGCGAGGGGTGCCCAGCGGGATGATTTATTGTTTTTCATGGCGAGTTTTTTCACGTCGAACGTAGTCCTGTGATCGCAAGAGAGTGCGGCTGTTAATGCAAACCAGTTGCAGTTGCACAAGAAGACGAAGAACTCGAAAAAAACCTGAATCTATCGCGAAATTATTTCCTGGCTACCGTCCGGCAAGGTGCGCAAGGCCACCGGAAGAATGTGCGGCAAGGCCTTGAGCAAAGCGTCGGTGTCGGTGGATTTGAACACGCTGGTCAAGCGCAGGTTGCTCACCGCGGGCGCGCTGACCCGCAAAGGTTGCTCGCGGTAACGTGAGACCTCCCGAGCCACTTCGCCGAGAGTGGCGTTGTTGAACACCAGCTTGCCGGTGCGCCAGGCCGTGAGCTCTTCAGGGTTGACGGCGTAGGCAGCCGCCACCTGGCCCCGGGTATCCACATGGGTGCCCCGACCAGCCGTGAGCATCACGATGTCATCGGATGAGCGCCCTTGCACTTTGACCGTACCGGCCTCGACCACCACGCGGGTCTGGTCGTCATCGCGGCGCACGTCGAAACGCGTACCGGTAACCGTCACCTGCCCTGCCCCGGCGTCCACCACGAAGGGCCGGCTGGTGTCGTGCTCGACGCTGAACATGGCCTCGCCCTGCTTGAGCTCGATGCCGCGCTGGCCTTTTACATAGTGCACGGCCACCACGCTGCGGCTGTTCAAGTCCATCAGCGAGCCGTCGGGCAACGCCACCTGCCGGTGCTCCCCCAATGCAGTGCGGAACTCGGCGTTATACGTCGCCGGATGATCCAGGCCACTGAACAACCCCAGGCCCAGGGCCACCGCCAGCACACTTGCAGCCACTGCATAACGTAGCACGGGCCGGCGCTTCGCACGCGGCTGCGGGGCATCGCACAACGCCTGCAAGCGCGCCTTGGGCACCAGGTCGGTGGCACTCCACAAACCTTGCAGCACATCAAATTCGTACTGGTGCTCGGCATGCTCTGCACGCCAGGCATCAAAACGCTCGCGTTCTTCTGCGCTCAATGGGCTGTCCTGCACACGCACAAACCATTGCGCCGCCTCGTCGCGGGCCGTCGCACTGCCGCAGGCACACTCACGGGTATCCATCATGGAAGATCCTGTTTCATAGCGGGCATTGGTCATGGTGCCATCGCATCCAGGCGGTCACGTAGATGCCGCAGGGTGCGGATCATATACTTTTCCACCATGTTTTTAGACAGGCCCAGGCGTTCGGCGATTTCCTGCTGGGTCAGGCCCTCGATTTTCTGCCAGATGAAAATCTTGCGGCAATTGAGCGGCAGCTCGGCCAGGGCTCGCTCGATGGAATCCGCCAGCTGGATCGCGTGCATGAAATGCTCCGGGTCGCCACTGTGGGGCGAACTCTGGTCAAAGGCTTCCAGGGCCATCGCCTCCCGCCGGTCCTCGCGGCGATAGGCGTCAACGGCGATATTGCGCGCCGTTTGATGCAGATAGGCTCGAGGTTGCTCAACCTTGGTGGCGCTGGATTCAAGCACCCGCACAAAAGTGTCGTGGGCCAGGTCTTCGGCCTGCTGACGGTTTCTCAGGCGGCGCGTCCAGGTCCCGATCAACTCTTCGTAGTGCTCGAAAAAGCCTGTTCTGCGGGGCGGCTGAGGAGTCATCAAGGAAGCACTGGGGAGGCGGGGTGTGAATAGTAATGCTTCCTATTAAGTGGAGCAATGCTACCCGTCAGCTATCAATCACCCGCTGCAAATGAATCGCCAACTCCGTGGCAAACCGCCGTTCCGGCGTTTCCACATCAATCCCGAACAACTCCTGGATCCGCGCCAGCCGGTAGCGCAGCGTCGTCACATGCACTCCCATCGCGTCCGCGCATGCCTGGCTGCGGCAGCTCTCCCGCAGATACGCCGTCAGGGTTTCCAGGTACGGCGTCTGGTGCTTGCGGTCATGGGCGAGCATGGCGCCAACGCTGTCGTTGACGAAGGTGCGGATGTCTTCTCCGCCCACGGCCGCGACGAAGATCGGGATCGGCCCGAAATCCTGATCGGAGATCGGCCCGCTGCGGCCGAACGAGCGGGCAATCTCGATCAGCCGCCGGCAGCGCTCCCACGCGGCAGGATAATCCGCCAGCGCCCGGCACACCCCGCTGGCCAGCAGGATCGGCTCGGCACCCAGGTAGTGCGCCAGGTCATCGGTAATCTGCCGTTTGATTTTGCTCAAGCGCTCGCCTTCCGCCGGCACCAGGCACACCAAACCGTTGTCGACAATGATCACCGTGGCCTGCATCCCTGCACGCTGCAGGATGCGCGCGACGTTGTGGTGCAGGTTCTTCGCCTCCCGGGCCTTGGCGCCGTAGTCGACGATGATCATCTGCTGCGCGGTGCTGAAGCTGATGCCCAGCCGCTGGGCGCGCTGCTGGATGTCATCGGCATCGCGCCAGCGGCCCTCGAGCACTTCGAGCAGCAGCTCGGTCTGGGTCCGGGTTTCAAAACGAAAGCGGATAAAACTGCGCATCATCTGCACGCTCAAGGCGAACTTGGCGCTTTCCAGCATCAGCAGGTCCAGCTCGTTGACCGGCGCCGCCACCGGGAACAGCACCAGCGCGCCCACCAGTTCGTGGTCGACCATCAACGGTTCGATCTGCGCCCGCAGGGTGAACTGGCGCTGGCCATCGTCGAGGAACAGGTTGACCGTACTGCGCAGGGCGCTGCGCAAACTTTCCTGGGCGGCTTTGGTGATCTGCACGCTGAGCACCCCGGCGACTGCGGCCTGCCAGGCATTGTCGTCAAACAATGCGGGATCCGGGGAACGCCCCGCCACCACCTGGTTGGCGGTGAAGTCCACGGCGATCACCGGGTTGGGCAACTGGTCGCCGACCATCAGCGACAACGATGTCACCGAACCGCCGCCCAATACGTGTTCAAGCATCGTGGTATGCACATGCAACGCCTGCTGCAGGCGCTCGGCGGCGCGGCGTTCGGCTTCCAGCTGGCGCTGGCGCTCCACGGCAATGGCGCCCAGGTGGATGATCATGCCGAGGAACACCCGGTCTTCTTCCGAAACGTCCATCAGCGTGCGGGAAATCACACTGAGCACCATGGGCCGGCCGTCGAAGTCGGTGCAGTTCATCGGCATCACCATCACCGTGCGGTAATCGCGCTCCAGGGATTCGCGGCGGTAGCCGGGGTACTCGCATTCGCGCACGTCGCGGATGAACACCGCCTCGTTGCGTTGCAGGGCGGTCATCACCGGGCTGGAAGACAGCTCCCAGCAATCCACCAGCGGGCGCTGCACCAGGGTCGGGTCATGGCGGGCGATCACGTGGCCGAAGCCGGCGTCCATGTCGATGGCCATGATCGAACTCATGGTCCAGTGGGTGTGGCGGCAACTGGCGTACACCAACTGGTGCAGCATCGACTGCAGGTCACCGCCGGAGTTGATCTGACTGGCCACATCGCGCAACGACAGTATCTGCATTTCTCGATTCAAGGCGCTCACCCGAACATGGAGGTCACGGCAGCCACGTTGCCTGCCAGGCCCGCCTGATACTTGCTCCGGTTCAGAGCAATGTCCAGTGGATTTGCACTGCGTAACCACGGAAGACGCTGCTGCCCAACGCTCCTAGCCTAAGGCCACAACCAACAGCCACAAGGGCGACGAGTGATCATGAATCTGGAAAATCTGGGCGTCAGGAAGTACTGCACCTTTATCGAAGAAACCTTTATCGAAGGCGGCAAGGACGCCGGCAAACCGATCACCCTGATCGTGGTGGCAGCCGTGTTGAAAAACCCTTGGGCCGGCCAGGGCTTCGTCGAAAACCTGCGTCCGGAAATCCTGCGCCTGGCCCCCGGCCTGGGCCATGAGATGACCCGTCGCCTGATCGCCCTGATGCCCGGGGGCAAGGTCGAAGCCTTCGGCAAGGCGGCGGCTGTCGGGGTCAACGGCGAAATCGAACACGCCTCGGGCCTGATCCACACCCTGCGCTTCGGCAACCTGTTCCGCGAAGCCGTGGAAGGCACCGCCTACTTGAGCTTCACCAACACCCGCAATGCACCGGGCGCCCTGCTTTCGCTGCCGATGGTGCACAAAAGCGAAACCGGCAAGCGCTCGCACTTTCTCACCGCCAACTTCCAGGTCGCCGATGCCCCGGGCCCCGACGAAGTGCTGATCGCCATCGGCGCCAGCGACGGCTCCCGTGCCCACCCACGGATTGCCGACCGCTACCAGGACATGGCCGAGATGGAAGCGGAACAACCCAAGGACTGACGTCTGGCTGAAGAACGACGCTCAATTGTGGCGAGGCAGCTTGCTCCCGCTGGGTCGCGGAGCGGCCCCATGAGCCCCGCCATGGTCCGCCTGAAAGAACTCGGTTGCCGTTGTGGGGCTGCTTCGCAGCCCTGCGGGAGCAAGCTCCCTCGCCAAAGCGTTGATGTTTGCCACAGAAATGCCGGAGCACTGCGAAACGAAGCAAAACTTTCGTCTTCGCTACCATTTTTCGACGCAAGCCCACGGTTTCCCTTGCTCGTAGGCTTACTTCACACCACAAGAACAAAGGAGTACCCCGATGCCGAGCACCGCGATCAGCGCCAACGTTGCAGCCGTCGATCCGGGCGCCTTGCGCCAGGCCTTCGGCACCTTCGTCACCGGCGTCACCGTCATCACCACCCATGACACCGATGGCAACCCGCGCGGCATGACCGCCAATTCGTTTACCTCGGTGTCCCTCGACCCGCCGCTGCTGCTGGTGTGCGTGGGCAAGTCGGCCGCCAGCTACACCGCGTTTGCCAGCACCGAACAGTTTGCCGTGAACCTGTTGCACGAAGGCCAGGTGGACGTCTCCGGGACCTTCGCCTCCAAGTCGCCAGACAAATTCCACACCGTCAACCACGACACCGTGCACACCGGCGCACCGATCCTCACCGACAGCCTGACCTGGTTCGACTGCAGCGTGCACCAGCGCATCGAAGCCGGCGACCACCTGGTGCTGATCGGCCAGGTCCGCGCCTTCGGCACCAGCCCCAAGCTGCCGCTGTGCTTCTGCCGGGGCCGCTACGCGAACATCCAGGACCCGCTGCCGGCCAGTTGGCTGGACTCCCACAAGATGATCATCGGCTACCTGATCGAAGCCGGCGACGCGATCCTGTTTCGCGCCGATGGCCAGGGCGGCTGGACGCTGCCGGTGGCCGGCAAGCGCAAGGGTTTTATCGACGCCGGCGACAGCTCGCTGCCGGTGGAACTGGAATCGACCTTCCTGTACTCGGCGTTCGATGTCGACGACACCGACCCCGGCTACCTGATCTACCGCGCCCA
Organism: Pseudomonas sp. NPDC087814; assembly: GCF_044742865.1. Classification (NCBI taxonomy): domain Bacteria; kingdom Pseudomonadati; phylum Pseudomonadota; class Gammaproteobacteria; order Pseudomonadales; family Pseudomonadaceae; genus Pseudomonas; species Pseudomonas sp. NPDC087814. The sequence continues at coordinate 46,170 of NZ_JBIUVK010000038.1, forward strand.
GCTCGGCCCGTTCGACGCCGAGCTGCCCGACACCCTGCGCTTCTTCCCGCTGGACGCGTTGCCCATCGAGCAGATGCCGGTCAACGAACTGCGCTCGGTGGTGCGCCGCTATGCCCGCGAGCGCCAGAACCAGCAGTTCGGCATCTACACCGGCTCTGCCGCCAGCGGCCGCATCGCGATGCTCGAAAACGCGCCCCTTTGACACGCACCTACAGGACTCTTGCATGAAAACCACGGTCAGCGCCCTTGAGGGCAACCGCCTCAACCTGTTTATCGACGGTCGCTTTGTCGCTCCCGACAGCGGCAGCTATGTCGACAGTTTCGACCCCACCACCGGCCAGTCCTGGTACCAGTTCGCCCAGGCCGATGCCGGCGACGTGGCCCGCGCCGTCGCTTCCGCCCACAAGACCTTCAACGACCCGCAGTGGCGCAACATGACACCCACCGCACGCGGCAAATTGTTGTATCGCCTGGCCCAGCTGGTGGCCGAGCACGCCGAAGAACTGGCGCTGCTGGAAACCCGCGACAACGGCAAGCTGCTGCGGGAAATGCGCGCGCAAATGAGCGCCCTGCCCGATGCCTACGTCTACTTCGCCGGCATGGCCGACAAGCTGCAAGGCGAGGTGATCCCGGTCAACAAGCTCAACCAGCTCAACTACAGCAGCCGCGAGCCGTTGGGCGTGGTCGGCATGATCACCCCGTGGAACTCGCCGCTGATGCTGCTCACCGGCACCCTCGCACCGTGCCTGGCCATCGGCAACACGGTGGTGATCAAGCCCTCGGAACACGCCAGCGCCTCCACACTGGCGCTGGCCGAACTGATCATCGAAGCCGGCTTCCCGGCGGGTGTGGTCAACGTAGTCACCGGCAACGGCGCCGTCACCGGCGAGGCCCTGACCCGCCATCCCGACATCGCCAAATACGTGTTCACCGGCAGCACCGAAACCGGTCGGCGTATCGCTGGCAACGCCGCCAATAACCTGGTGCCGTGCCAGATGGAACTGGGCGGCAAATCGCCCCACGTGGTGTTTGCCGATGTGGATATCGAGAAGGCCGTGAACGGCGTGGTCTCCGGGATCTTCGCCGCCGCCGGGCAAAGTTGCGTGGCCGGTTCGCGCTGCTTTGTCGAAGCGCCGATCTACGACAAGTTCGTCGAGGCCCTGGTGGCCCGCACCCAACAGATCAGCGTCGGCCACCCGATGGAAGAACACACCGACATCGGCCCGCTGGCTCTGCAAGCCCAACTGCAAAAGCTCGAAGGCTACATCGCCAGCGGCGCCCAACAAGGCGCGCAGATCGCCGTCGGCGGCAAGCGCCCCAGCGCCGCGCACCTGTCCGAAGGCTGGTACTTCGAGCCCACGGTGATGGCCAACGCCACCAACGACATGCCGTTCATGCGCGACGAATTGTTCGGCCCGGTAGTGGGTGTGATGCCCTTCACCACCGAAGAGCAAATGCTCAGCCTGGCCAACGATACCCACTACGGCCTGGCGTCCGGAATCTGGACCCAGAACATCGACCGCGCGATGCGCTTTGCCAACCGCATCGACGCCGGCACGGTGTGGATCAACACCTACCGCAGCTCGGCCTACATGTCCGCCAACGGCGGCTTCAAGCACAGCGGATATGGCCGTCGCGGCGGCTTTGACGTGATGCGCGAGTTTTCCCGGGCCAAGAACGTGGTCATCGATTACTCCGGCGAAATGCAGGACCCCTTCGTCATTCGCCTGCGCTGATTATTCAAGGAGCATCTTATGAAATTCGCCGTATCCCTGAGCATGGAACGCTTCTCGCCAGACGTGCCGATGCAGACCGTCATGGCCAACCTGCTGGAGCTGGCAAAGATCGCCGATGCCGGCGGCTTTGAAACCCTGTGGACCTCCGAACACCACACCCTGGAATGCACCATCGCGCCCAACCCGTTCCAGACCCTGACCTGGCTCGGCCAGCACACCGAGCGTATCCGCCTGGGCACCGCAACCCTCGCTGCCGCCTATTGGCATCCGATCCGCCTTGCCGGTGAAGCCGCGCTGTGTGATCACCTGACCCACGGCCGCCTGGAATTCGGCATCGCCCGCGGTTCCTACCAGTACGAGTTCGACCGCATGACCCCCGGCCTGCAACAGCAGGAAGGTGTGGGCTACATGAAGGAACTGGTGCCGGCGGTGCAAAAGCTCTGGACCGGCGACTACGCCCACGACGGCCACTACTGGAAATTCCCGCAGACCGCCGCCGTACCGAAGCCGCTGCAAAAAGGCCACCCGCCGATCTGGGTCGCCGCACGGGACCCGGGCACCTTCGACTGGGCAGTGAGCATTGGCGCCAACATCCTGTCCACCCCGCTCTCGCTGCCGGCGGCCGAAATCGCGGTGCTCGGCAAAAAATTCAACAAGGCCGTGGCCGACAACCCCCACGTGCCGCGCCCGCGCTTCATGATGCAGCGCCGCACCTGCGTGTACGCCAACGCCAACGACTGGGAACTGCCGGTCAAGCACAGCATGGATTTTGGCCGCGCCTTCGAGAACCTGATGCAGAACATCGGCACCGTGCACAACGGTTTCCCCGAGCCGGTGCCGTTTGAAAGCGTGCGCGGCAAAGACAACTACAACCCGGAAAACCTGCGACGCAACTTGATGTTCGGCACCCCGGAAGAAATCATCGAAAAGCTGCTCGACTACGAAGCCGCCGGTGTCGACCAGTATTGCCTGGGCCTGACCTTCAACCTGCCGTTCGAACTGCAGAAGCAGACCCTGCGCCTGTTCATCGATGAAGTGATGCCATTCTTCGCCGAGCGCGAACGCGCCAGACAACGCAACCAGGTCAGCGCGTGATGGGCCAGGCACAACGTTTCAGCGTGGCCAACGTCACGCTCAACTATCGCCTGGACGGGCATGGACCGCGCCCGCTGGTGTGCATCCATGGCGTGGGTTCCAGCCTTGAGGCGTGGGCTGAAACGGTGGCGGGTCTGCAGGAGCAATTCACCGTGCTGACCTTCGACCTGCGCGGCCACGGCCAGTCGTCCCGCACGCCCGGTCGTTATGAGATTGATCATTTGGTGGGTGAGGCGTTGGCCCTGGCGGATCACGTGGGCTTCAAGCAGTTCGACCTGGCCGGGTTCTCGTTGGGCGGGCTGATCGCCCAGCGCATGGCCCTGACTCATCCGTCGCGGGTTCACCGGTTGGTGCTGCTGTCGACCGTCGCCGGGCGTAACGCCGAGGAGCGCGAGCGGGTACACGCGCGCCTCGCCGCCTTGCAGGCCGGGGAGCCGGTGGCTCACTACGAGGCATCGCTGTCGCGTTGGCTGACCGAGGATTTTCAGGCGCGCAATCCCGAGGCCGTTACCCGTCTGCGCCAACTGAATGCCGACAACGACCCGGGCTGTTATGCCGCGGCGTATCGCATCCTGGCCGAGTCGGATTTCGGCGAACAGCTGTCACGGATCCGCTGCCCCACGCTGATTGCCACCGGTGCCGAAGACGCCGGCTCCAACCCACGGATGGCGGCGTTCATGCACGATCGCATCGAGGGTTCGCAACTGCGGATTCTGCCTGGGCTGCGCCATTGCATCCTGATCGAGGCGCCGCAACAGGTGGCCGCCCTGATACGCGACTTTCTAACCGACTCGGAGACTCATCATGGATAAATCACTGCAGGCCCAAGGCGAAAGCGTTCGCCGCCAAGTCCTCGGCGATAGCTACGTCGACCAGGCCCTGGGCCGCGCCGACGACTTTTCCCGGCCCTTCCAGGCGGTGCTCAACGAGTACTGCTGGGGCATGGTCTGGACCGACGACAGCCTGGACCTCAAGCAACGCAGTCTGCTCAACCTGGGAATGCTCGCGGCGCTGGGGCGCATGGACGAATTCGGTACGCATTTCTGCGGCGCCCTGCGCAACGGACTGAGCGACGACGAACTGCGCGCCGCCCTCGTGCAGATCGCGGTGTACTGCGGCGTGCCGGCGGGTGTCGAGGCGTTTCGTGTGGCCCGCAAAGCCCGGGAAAGCATGGCTCCATCGGATTCAACGACCGGTTGACGCCCAACCCTTGCACTCGCCACACCGCTCATGCTGTAAGTGCCTTGGCACCACAACAAGAAATTTTTGCGACTGCGCCTTGCGTCGCCTTAGCTCGAAGATTTTTAACTGCCAGTAGCCCAAAAATTTCTATTGATGAAGTTTTCCGCAGATTGCAAAACAACAATTGGAGGCAATTGGTGAGCGAACGACTAAAGATTGAGAACCTCTACAAGGTCTTTTCCTCAACCCCGGACAGGGCCATGCAGCTCTTGACCGCCGGGGCCAGCAAAGACCGGATCCTGGCCGAGACCGCCACCGTGGTCGGCCTCAACAACGTATCGCTGTCGATCCCCAGCGGGGCGATCTACATGATCATGGGCCTCTCGGGCTCGGGCAAATCCACCCTGGCGCGCTGTATCAACCGCCTGAATGAACCGACCGCGGGCAAGATCCTGCTGGACGGCGAAGACCTGGTGAGCCTCGACGAAAACCAACTGCGGGAAGTGCGCCGCACGCGTATCTCCATGGTGTTCCAGCACTTCGCGCTGCTGCCGAATAAAACCGTGATCGAGAACACCGAGTTCGGCCTCAAGCTGCGCGGTGTGTCGGCGGCCGAGCGGCGCAAGCGGGCCCTGGAAGTACTGGCGATTGTCGGCCTGGCCAAGTGGGCCGACCACCATCCCCACGAGCTGTCCGGCGGCATGCGCCAGCGCGTCGGCCTGGCCCGCGCACTGGCCACCGACGCCGACGTGCTGATCATGGACGAGGCCTTCAGTGCCCTCGACCCATTGATCCGCACCGAGATGCAGGACGAGTTGCTGCGCCTGCAACGCACCCTGAAAAAAACCATCCTGTTCATCACCCACGACTTCCAGGAAGCCCTGAAGCTGGGCACACGCATCGCGATCATGGCCGACGGCCAAGTGGTGCGCGAGGGCACGCCCCAGGAAATCGTGATGGACCCGGGCAGCGATTACGTCGCGGCGTTCACCCGGGAGGTGGACCGTTCGCGGCTGTTCGATGCGCGCTCGATCATGGAAAAAGCCCACACGCTGCTGGTGCAGGGTGACACCCGGGTGGTGGGCAATGACAGCACGGCTGCATTCGTACTGAACACCAGCGGCAAGGCGGTCGGCGTGCTGGACTCGGCAGCGCTGCTGGCCGTGGGCGGCGGCGCCGACGCACTGCAACGGCTGTCGAGCCAGTTCGTTTGCGTGCCGGCCAGCGCCAAGCTGGTGGAAGCCGCGCGCCTGCTCAAACCGGGTTTGCCGGTGGCGGTGGTGGATGGCGACGGGCAGTTCGTCGGCACCCTCAACAGCGCGCACATTCTTGATTGCATAGCCAGCGTCCCGGCCCCGCGCCCTGCCGCTGCGGAGGTTGCACAGCATGCTTAGTTCAGAAGACCTCGCGGTTTTACCCGTAGACCAGTGGATCAGCCAGGGTGTGGAGTGGCTGGGGATTCACCTGCGGCCAATGTTCCAGGCGATTCGCTGGCCGGTGGAGCATTTGCTGGGGCTGAGTGACACGGTGATCCACGCGATCCCGTTCCCGGTCATGGTGTTGCTGATGTTCCTGATCGCCTACCGTGCGGCGAGCCTGGGGGTGGCGGTGTTCAGCGCCGTGGCCCTGGTGGTGATCGCCGCGTTGGGGGTGTGGGACGAGGCCATGACCACCTTGTCGCTGATCACCACGGCGATTGTGATCTGCATGGTGGTGGGCATTCCGGTGGGCATCTGGTGCGCCCGCAGCGAGCGGGTGTGGGGCGTGATGCGGCCGATCCTCGACATCATGCAAACCACCCCGACCTTCGTGTACCTGGTGCCGGTGGTGATGCTGTTTGGCGTCGGCACGGTGTCGGGTGAAGTGGCGGTGGTGATCTCCGCCTGCCCGCCGCTGATTCGCTTTACCTATCTGGGCATCCGCATGGTCGACACCGAACTGGTGGAAGCCGGCCACGCCTTTGGTGCGGACAAGCGCCAATTGCTCTGGGAAATCCAGCTGCCCCTGGCGATCCCGACGATCCTCGGCGGCCTCAACCAGACCGTGCTCACGGCCATGGTGATGTCGGTGGTGGTGGCGATGATCGGCGCCGAAGGCCTCGGCCTGGTGGTGCTGCAAGGCCTGGGCCGGATGGACGTGGGCCGCGCGGCGGTGGGCGGGATTGCCATTGTGCTGCTGGCGATGATGCTCGACCGGATCACCCAGAACCTGGCGCAACCGACAATGCGCAAGCGCAAGTCGCTGTTCAAGCGACTGCTCAATCCGAACCCGGTAAACGCATAACAAAAAGAACCTCATGAATGCCCGTTGTTGACTGCCAACCCTAACCATAACGAGAAAAAAAAGAGGAAATCATGATGCATCCATTCAAAGCCTTGCTTGGATTTGCAGCAGTGTTGTACCTGGCAAGTACGCAGGTGTGGGCCGAGGATTTGCCGGGCACCGGCAAGACCATCCGCTTCGTGCAATCGGAAAGCACCGGCGGCAACTACGTACTGACCAAAATCGCGATCGAGGCCACCAAGCGCCTGGGCTACGCGAGCAAGTTGAGCACCGTCAACACCACCCTGTTCTTCCCCGCCGCGGCCCAGGGCGACCTGGACCTGTCGATGGACGTGACCTTGCCGATGCTGCAACCGAGCTTTGACAAGGTGAAGGACCGTACCGAAGTGGTGGGCTCGGGCTTCATTACGGGCGCGGGCTATAACGGCTACATGATCGACAAGAAAACCGCCGACGCGTACGGCATCACCAGCCTGGAACAAATGAAGGACCCGAAAATCGCCGGGCTGTTCGGCAAGGACGGCAAGGCCAACCTGATCAGTTGTGATCCGGGCTGGGGCTGTGGCGATGTGGTGGATTACCAGCTCGACAAGTTCGGTCTCAAGGACACGGTTAACCCGGTACGCGGCAAATACGAAGCACTGATGTTCGAAAACGTCGCCCGGCTGAAACGTGGCGAGCCGGTGTTTTTCTATGCGTGGGCACCGTCGTGGATGACCAACACCATGGTGCCGGGCAAGGACGTGGTGTGGCTGCCGACGCCGTTTGATGCGTTGCCGGGCAATGTGCCGAGCACCACTTCGGCACTGACGCCCGGGGTTGCCGGGTGCGCCGGCGGGGCTGATCCATGCCGCATGGCGATGGCGGCGTGGAACTGGTATGCGATTGGCAACAAGCAATTCATCGCGGCGAATCCGGCGATCAAGAAGTTGGTGGAGCAGATGACGTTTTCCCAGGCAACCTGGAGTTATTGGGAAAAAACCATCAGCGCCGACGGCTCCAGCGAACGCAACATTCGCAAGCTGGCGGAGGACTGGATGAAGGAAAACAAAGCGACGTTTGACGGCTGGGTGGCCACCGCAAAAACCGCCAAGTAGCACCGATTCAATGTGGGAGCTGGCTTGCCTGCGATAGCGATGTTGAATTCACCGTCGCCATCGCAGGCAAGCCAGCTCCCACAGTCGATTTTCACCCGCCGCAAAAATAACTGTTTTGGCGGGCGCAATCAGAAAAAACCCACTGCCCCACCCCCACCAAACCACCAATCCCGCGCCTGCTCCTGCCCTAGCATTGCACCCACTCAGCCCATCCGGAGTGACCCCGATGACCTACAAACACCCGCTGCTGTTCAAAGCCCTGTGCTACGTCGACGGCCATTGGGTCCACAGCGCCAGTGCCAGCACCATCGCCGTACATGACCCGGCGAACCAACAGTTGATCGGCCACGTGCCGATGCTGGAAAAACCGCAAATTGTCGCCGCAATCGACGCCGCCCACCGCGCGTTTTCCGCCTGGCGTGAACAGAACCTCGATGCCCGCGCCACGATCCTGCGGCGCTGGGCGGCACTGATCCTCGAACACCAGGAGGATCTCGCCCGCATCCTCAGCCAGGAGCAAGGCAAACCGCTGGCCGAAGCCCGCGGCGAAATCGCCTATGCCGCAAGCTTCATCCCGTGGTTCGCCGAAGAAGCCCGCCGCCTGTACGGCCAGAATATCCCCAGCCATATCCCCGGTGCGCACCTGGGCACAGTCAAGGAACCCGTAGGCGTCTGCGCCCTGCTGACCCCATGGAACTTCCCCTCGGCCATGATCACCCGCAAGGCCGCCGCCGCCCTCGCCGCCGGGTGCACGGTGGTGGTCAAGCCGGCCCATGAAACGCCCTACTCGGCGTTGGCCCTCGCGCAACTGGCCGAAGAAGCCGGCTTCCCGCCGGGCGTGTTCAACGTGGTGCTGGGCGAGCCACAGATGGCCATGCAAACCCTGGTGCAGGACACCCGCGTGCGCTCGGTAAGCTTCACCGGCTCGACCCGGGTCGGCAAGCTGGTACTGCAGGCGGCGGCCCAGGACGTGAAGAAGGTCTCGCTGGAACTGGGCGGCAATGCGCCATTTATTGTCTGCGCCGACGCCAACCTTGAGCTGGCAGTGAGAGTCGCGGTCGAGGCCAAGTTCCAGACCTCCGGCCAGGACTGCTGCGCGGCCAACCGGATCATGGTCGACCGTTCGATCTACTCCGAATTCCTCAGCCGCTTCGCTGCCGCCGTGCGTGAGTTGCGGGTCGGCCCGGCATTGGTCGACGGGCAAGAGCAAAGCGTCGACATCGGCCCGTTGATGCACCAGGCCGCCTTCGACGTCACCGCCGAACGCGTGGCCGACGCCCTGGAACTGGGCGCGCAACGCCTGGTGGGCTGCGAAGGCCACGCCCTGGGCGGGCTGTTTTACCAGCCAACGGTACTCGCCGACGTGACCCCACAAATGCGCATCTACCGCGAAGAAAACTTCGCGCCGATTGCCGGGGTGCTGCCGTTCGACTCGATTGACCAGGCCATCGAAATGGCCAACGACACCGAGTACGGCCTGGCCGCCTACATTTGTTCCAACCGCCTGGACCTGATCTACCCGCTGATCCGCCGCCTCGACCACGCCATGATCGCGGTCAACGGGGTGAAATTCACCGGTCACCCGATTCCCTTCGGCGGCATGAAAGCCTCGGGCCTGGGCCGTGAAGGCGCCGCCGAGGGCTTCGAAGCCTTTGTCGAAACCAAATACTTTTGCCTGCATCACCAAGGCCAATTCCAAGGAGAGCAACCATGAGCCAAGCATTCAACAGCCTGTTCGAACAAGACCGCGCGCACTTCATGCACCCGTCCACCCACGCCCATGATCACGCCAGCGGCGCACTCAAGGGCCGCATCATCAAGAGCGCCTCGGGCATCCGCATTCGCGACCACGAAGGCCGCGAATTCATCGATGCGTTTGCCGGCCTGTACTGTGTGAACATCGGCTATGGCCGCACCGAAGTTGCCGACGCCATCTACAAGCAAGCCAAGGAGCTGGCCTACTACCACACCTATGTCGGTCACTCGACCGAGGCAATCATCGAGCTGTCGAGCCGCATCATGGACTGGGCGCCCGAAGGCATGAAAAAGGTCTACTACGGCCTGTCCGGCTCAGACGCCAACGAAACCCAGATCAAGCTGGTGCGTTACTACAACAACGTACTGGGCCGTCCGCAGAAGAAGAAGATCATCTCCCGCGATCGCGGCTATCACGGCTCAGGCATCATGACCGGCAGCCTCACGGGCCTCGCCGCCTTCCATCAGCATTTCGACCTGCCGGAAAAAGGCATCCAGCACACCATTTGCCCGCACTGGTACCGCAAGGCACCGGCGGGCATGGGCGAGGCTGCGTTCGTGCGTTACTGCGCCGATGAGCTGGAAAAAATGATCCTCGCCGAAGGCCCGGACACGGTCGCGGCGTTCATTGGCGAACCGGTAATGGGCACCGGTGGCATCGTGGTGCCCCCGGCCGGTTACTGGGCGGCGATCCAGGCGGTACTGAACAAGTACGATGTGTTGTTGATCGCTGACGAAGTGGTCTGCGCGTTCGGCCGGCTGGGCTCGAAAATGGGCAGCCAGCGCTACGGCATGCGCCCGGACCTGATCACCACGGCCAAGGGGCTGACCAGCGCCTATGCCCCGCTGTCAGCGGTGATCATCGGTGAGAAGGTGTGGGACGTGATTGAAAAGGCCTCGACCCACGAAGGCGCCATGGGCCACGGCTGGACCTACTCCGGGCACCCGATCTGCGCCGCGGCGGCGCTGGCAAACCTGGATATCCTGGAACGGGAGAACCTCACGGCGAACGCCGACGAAGTCGGTGGGTACCTGAACCGTCGCCTGCGGGAAACCCTCGAAGGTCACCCGCTGGTGGGCGAAGTACGCGGCGACGGCCTGCTCGCCGCCGTGGAATTCATGGCCGACCGTGAGCAACGCACGCCGTTTGATCCTGCGCTCAAGGTCGGCCCCAAAGTCTCGGCGGCCTGCCTGGAACGCGGGATGATCGCCCGGGCCATGCCACACGGCGACATCCTCGGCTTTGCGCCGCCGCTGATTTTGACCAGGGCGGAGGCAGACCTGATCGTCGACATCACCAAAGGCGCGATCGACCAGGTGGCCGGGGAAGTGTTGGGCTGATGAGTTTCCCTTAGGAGCAAGCTTGCTCGCGATGGTCGTGAACGATAACGTGCTAATCCTGAATTAACGCGTCGTCCTCAGGCTCATCGCGAGCAAGCTCGCTCCTACAGGGTCCGTGCGCCTTTGGAGTTCGTTGCCGATGCACAAGCTTGACCGCTACGACCTGAAAATCCTGCGTATCCTCTCCGAGGACGGGCGCATCACCAAATCGAGCCTGGCCGAGGCCATCAACCTTTCGGTAACGCCCGCCTGGGAGCGCGTGCGCAAGCTGGAAAGTGCCGGCCTGGTCAAGGGCTACCGCGCGGTGATCGACTGGAATCAGGTGTTCAAGAGTCAGCAACTGCTGGTGGAAATCACCCTCGCCCGGCACACCGCCCAGGACATGCGCCGCTTCGAACAACGCATGAGCGACGCCCCCGACGTGGAGTTCTGCTACGCCACCGGCGGCGGCGTGGACTACATCGCAATGATCCGCGCAGCCGACATCGACCAGTACCAGCGTTTCATCGATCAACTGCTGATGGAAGACCTGGCCATCGAGCGCTACTTCACCTATATCGTCACCAAAACCATCAAGACCACCGGCGCGCTGCCGGCCCAGGCGCTGGACGATACGGCCTGTTCCTGATGCTTGTATAACGCCCGTAATCCCGGCAGGATTGCGCCCGTGATCTTCACGGACGAGCACATGATGACCCTGCCCTTTTTCGCCCCCGTACTTCTCACCACCGAACGCCTGGGCCTGCGCCCTCCCCATCAGGATGACTGGCGCGCGCTGTTTGCCATTTGGTCCGACCCCGAGGCCATGCGCTACTTTTCCTTTCCCACCATGACCCGCGCCGAGCAAGCCGTTGAACGCTTCGGCCAATTGATGGAGGCATCGATTGCCGGTGAAGACCTGGTGTGCATGGTGGAGTTGCTGGCCACCGGCGAGGTGATCGGCAGTTGCGACCTGTTCAATGTCGACGAGCAATGCCGCCGCGCTGAAATCGGCTTTACCCTGGGCCGCCAGTATTGGGGCAAGGGCTACATGAGCGAAGCCGCCCGCGCCGTGATCGACCATGGGTTCAACACCGCCGGGCTGCGCCGCCTTGAAGCCGACATTGACCCACGCAACCTGGGCTCCGCGAAGCTGCTTGAGCGCCTGGGTTTCGTCCGCGAAGGCTTGCTGCGCGAGCGCTGGGTGGTCGGCGACGAGATCTCGGACAGCGCGCTGTATGGCCTGCTCAAGCGTGACCGTCCTGCCTGACCCACAACGGGCGCCCCTTCTTCAGGCCGACGATCAGGGCCAAGAGGATCAAGCCCATGGCCTGCCACTGCGAAACCCCGGGGCGCTCACCCAGGATCAGCATTGAACTGACGATGCCGAACACCGGGATCAGCAGTGACAGGGGCGCCACCCGGGAAACCGGGTACTCGCGCAACAGCAGGTTCCAGCCCCAGTAACAGAAGTGCGTCGCGCCATACACCTGGAACGCCAGCGAGAACAACGCCACGCCGTTCAGTTGAGCAGGCAAAGCGATAAAGGCTTGCGAGCCATCCAGCAGCCACGTCAACAGCACCAGCGGCAACGGCGCAAACAGGCTGGCCCAGACTACGAAGGCAAAGATCTCCCGCACCCCGGAGACCTTGATGATGATATTGCCGATGCTCCAGGCCAGGGCACTGAACAGCACCAGGGCAAACCCCAGCAGCGTGGCCGTCCCCACCACGCCCAGCAGCATGCCTGCCAACCCCATGGCCGCCAGCAGCACACTGATCAATTGCGCCAGGGAAAGGCTTTCCCGAAACAGCAGCACGCCCCAGCCCAGGGTGAAGAATGCGCTGAACTGGATCAGCAGCGAGGCACTGCCAGGGGGTACGCCCATGGCGATCCCGAGGTTGATCAAGGCCCACATCGCCACCCCGAATATCAAGCCATAGGCCGCCAGCCACTTCACCGCGACCTGGGGCCGGCGCACCAGAAACACCCAGGGCAACGCCGCCAGGGTGAACCGCAGGGCCGTCAGCAACAGCGGGTTGATCTCGGCCAGGCCGAGTTTGGTAATGGGGAAATTGAGTCCCCACACAGCCGTCACCAGGACGGCCAGTAACAGGTGTTTTTGCTTCATCGTGACGGGTCCATTGACTCGGTGGCACGACAGGAGGCCGTGCATCCGATAGATTTTTTCGTAAACCGCGATGGCCCGCCTGCGATTGTGGGTCAACAAAGGCTAGAATCAGGCCATGCCCGATATTCATCCCTACGAAAACACCCCGCGCGACGTGGTCGTGACCGCCATCGACTATGCCGACGGCGAACTGTTCCCCGCCCACGCGCACCCGCGAGGCCAGTTGGCCTATGCCAGCCAGGGTGTCATTACCGTCTACAGCGCCACCGGTAACTGGGTGGTGCCGCCTCGCCGCGCGATCTGGGTGCCGCCGCATGTGTCCCACGCCATGCTGATGCGCGGGCCGGTGACGATGCTCAACACCTACATTCGCCCGCAGGCGGCGCGGCGGCTGGAGTTGCCGCAACAGTGCCAGGTGCTGGATGTGTCGCCGCTGCTTGGGCAGTTGCTGGAGAAGGCCGTCGAGGTACCTGCGCGTTACGCGATGGGTGGCCGCGACAGCTATTTGATGGGCTTGCTGCTGCACGAGATCGCCCGGATGCCGGTGCTGCCGCTGTGTGCGCCGTTGCCGGCCGAGCCTCGATTGGCGAAGGCTTGCGAAGAGTTCCTGGCCGGGCCTTCGTTGGAAATCGGCATTGATGCCATGGCCCTCGGCGCGGGTATGAGCCGCCGGACTTTTACCCGCCAGTTCCGCCAGGCCACGGGGATCAGTTACCTGCAATGGCGCCAGCAAGCCTGTTTGCTGGCGGCGATTGTGCGGCTGGGCAATGGGGAACCGGTGACCAGGGTGGCGCTGGATCTGGGGTATAGCAGCCCGAGTGCGTTTGCCACGGTGTTCAAGCGTGTGTTGGGTGAGGTACCGAGCCGTTATTTCACCAGGGAGTTGCGGGGGATGGGTCGCGGTACATATCCGTTATTTAGGTAACGACCACCTAGGATTCCGCTCTTACAGCGGGTCACTTTTGAACAGCCGGAATGCCGGCCCAGTCAAAAGCAAGCAAAACGCTCCTGCCCCACCACTCGGCACCTCGCCTAGGCTCGGTGTGCCTAAGATCAAAATCAAAAGCTAAAGCGGGCACGGTTCAAATGTGGGAGCTGGCTTGTCGGGTCGCCGCATCGCTGCGATGGCATCAACTGGGTGTACCTGATGCACCGAGGTGTCTGCATCGCCGGCAAGCCAGCTCCTACAGAAGAGCAGCTCTACCTTCGCTCTGGCTTTTGATCTGGCTTTCAACACTCAGGTCGGCTTTCAGGCCGCCGTGCTTTTGATCTTGATCTTGATCTGACTGCCCCAATAAGCCCGAGGCCGAACGCAGGTATTGCGCAGCGGGTAAACCGGCAGGACGCCGGTTTAGCCGCGCCGGGCCATGGATGGCCCGTCGCGGCGGCCCGCTTCGTGCTGCCGGAGTGAGGGAACACCGAGCCTAGGCGAGGTGCCGACAGGCGGGGCAGAGCGCTTTGGTTACTTTGCCGCTTTTTGTACGGACCGGACACATGGTTGACGGGTGTACGGGGACATGGTTGACACTTTTCGGCGAGCTAACTACGCCGGAAAACCATCATGCCCTGGAATACGAGAGACGCCATGAGCCTGAAAAAAGAGTTCGTTGCCTTAGCC
>NZ_JBIUVK010000039.1:0-60280 GCF_044742865.1 Pseudomonas sp. NPDC087814
AATGAAAAGCCCAAAAACCAGAACAACACAAACAGAAAAAATATAACCCAACTCCACACTCTACAGATCTAAAAAACCCATTACGGCACCCTTGCCGAATTGACGTTCGATCTGACCCAGGGCCGCAGCCAAGGCTTTCTTCTTGTTGTCGTCCATTAAAGTCCTCACGTAATCAATAAGGCCTGGCGGCCAACACCTGTATAAGTAGACAGTATTGTTCCACAAAGATCCGTGATCGCCTACCCCTGATTTTCTATTTCTGCTGCAGCTCGTCGCAACAAGCCCTCTAGCGCGGCCTTTACCGTTTGTCGGCGGACCTCGTCGCGGTTGCCGGGGAAGTGTTCGAGCTCGGCGGTAACCTCATCGCCCACGCCCCAGGCCAGCCATACGGTGCCCACCGGCTTGTCCGGCGAACCGCCATCGGGCCCGGCCACGCCGCTGACTGCCACGGCAAAACGCGCCAGGCTTTTCTCCTGGGCGCCCCGCACCATCGCCTCCACCACTTCGCGGCTGACGGCACCGACCTTGGGGAACAGGGCTTCCGGTACATTCAGTTGCCGGGTCTTCTGGCGATTGGAATACGTGACATAGCCCGCCTCGAACCAGGCCGAACTCCCGGGAATCCGCGTGATTGCCTCGGCGATACCGCCGCCGGTGCACGACTCGGCCGTTGTGACGTGGGCATTGAGAACCTGCAAGCGTCGGCCAAGTTCAGCGGCGAGTTGAGTAATTTCCTTCACGGTCATCTCCTGGAGTGGACGGGCATTCGCCTACCCTACAGGAGCCCATGGGCCATGCAAGTTACAAGAGACTAACGCGCGACGGCCCGGACATACGCCTGGCAGGCGCGCAAGGCGATCATTGCGTTATCGCCGTCGTCGGTGATGCCGATAATTCGTTGAGCATGCGCCGGGTCAAGTCGGGCTCGCGGGGCGCCATGAACCAGGCTGCCGGAGGGGGCGGTGGCTGGCATTGCACAGCCGCTGACTGAATCGCTGGCGTCGAGAAGGACTGACAACCGCACATCAGCAGTGGCCAGGCGATCCCGCAGGTGAGCCTGAGCGCGTTGTGCATCGGAAAGCTCCCGGGTGTGTTGTTGGTCGCTGGCGCTGAGTTGTTGCTCCAGTGCCAGCCGTTTGTCCTGTTCGGCCTGTTGTTGCTGGCTGAGTGCTGCGGCATGCAGAGCCTGCAGGTGCTCGAGTTGTGCGCCATATCGCCAAGCCTGTACCTGCCAGGCAACACCCGCCGAAACTGCGAACAACAGGCAAAACCCAAGCAGGCGATACGACGTCAGGAAGCCCATGACACCGCCTTCGCCCGCGCCCACAGTTGCATACGGTTCTCCAGACCGTTGAGGCCACCATTGATGCGCCGGGTGATCGTGGTGAACTGGTCCTGGTCAGCCAGCTCGTTCAAGCCATTGCGCTGCCAGAACCACGCGGCAGATTCGCACGCCCATTGCGGCGTCTCCAGCAACTCCGGTTGGTGCAACAAACGCTCATCGCCGAACAGTGCCTGACTGCACGCCAGGTAGTTGCGCCGGCCGGTGATCTGGATCAGGCCGCGGCCGCGATACTTCTGGCCATCGCCGTCGGCTTCTGGGGAGTTGCCCAGGCGGGCGGCCAAGGTACCGGTGTCGTATTTGCTCAGGTATTGATCGCTGCCCAATTCACGTACGTAGCGCAGTTCGCCGGATTCGTGGCCGATTTGGGCGAGGAAGGCGGCGATGCGTTTGGGTGTGGTGATTTGGCGGTTGGACATGGCTGTGTTCAGCGCAGATACGAAAACGCCCGCTTGGGCGCGGGCGTTGGGCATGATTTGCACAAGATCATTCTGGGTTATCGGCATGAAAAAACCTCCGAACTCACGAGCACCACACTATTGTACAAGGCCAACCATCCAGTCCGGTTTAACCGGCCGAAATTCGGAGGCTGGAAACTTCGAGTTCTGCGGCCAATCACGCAGCAGTTGGAAATAAGCCAGCAGTTGCGCAAATTGTCCTTCTGTCAGCGTGGTATCTCGCTTCAGGTCGGACTCATCCCGATGGCGCTCGCGAAGCCACTTGATACTGTCGATTTCCGAATCCCGCCAGAGTCGTTCGGATTCACACTCGTCCGTGTTCCTCAGTTTTTCATCGAGATGCCAGGACGAGCCATCCCAAACGTGATCTGACCCGGGGCGTTTCAGCGAGGTAAGTTCCAACGGCAACTCACCTAACTGCTGCCATTGGATCTCCTCGCCGGTATCCGTTCGATACACAAGACCGCGCAGGTCCGGAACCAGGTTCCAGATAGCTTGAGCATCTTTAACGTGAACCGCAGCAAAGCCGGGCTCGGTTACAGGCGGGGCTTCACTGAAAGCCATGGAGGGGATAAGCCAGGCCCCCTCGACAAGTGGATCGGGGTCAGCAAAAGCCGTTCCGATGTATTCGCCCGTCACCGGGTGTGCCTGATAAATAACAGGGGCAGAAGCAGTCATGATTGACCTCAGTACTTGATGCACATAAGACGGGAAGTGTTGCGCGGACGCGTTTCGTTGGCGGTGCGTGGAACACCATTGACGCCGTTGGTTACGGGGTCACCGGTGCTGCCAATGTTGAACGATGCGTTGGAACCACCGCCCACGCCGTTCCAGTTGCCTGGGCTCCCGTTCAGGGTGGTGCCAGGACGAGGGCCGTGCCAATGGCCTTGCATCGCATCCAGTTGCAACGACCCCAGCCCGCGTTGCGGGTCCACGCCGCGTCCATCGTCAAAGCCACGGATGAACTCACCACGGCTGTCCGGCAGGTTAAACGTAGTGCTTCCGTCACCAGCGCCAAACGTCGTCCCTATCACGTCAAACAGCTTTGAATAGGCTGTACGAGAAACCGCAGCACCGTTCTCTTTCAAAAACCCAGCCGGTGCCGAGGCACCGCAATACTGAATCGTCGTCCCGACCGGAACCCCCATCGACGCTGGGTCGAGATTTCCAGAGTGCCAGAGCCTTCGTGTTGGGCTCCAGACCTTAGCCTGAGAGCAGCCTCGGATGTAGACATCCGGTTCTGTGTTCCCCTGCTGAAAACCAATCTGCCCCGCGTAATTTCCGTCGCCGTAAGGGATATTCACCAATCCGACGTAGTTGGCGAAACTGGTATTCCCGGCACTGTAATAGTAAAACCCGCCGGGTAGCCCAACGGTATCAATCGCGGCAGCAGGTGCAACATTGCCACCCAGTCCGTATTGACCAATGCTCAGCGCATCTGTCACACCATAGCCCGCAAGGGTCGTAGCCTTATCCGCTTTGGTTGAAGGGTTGAAGTTGATCTCAGACCAAATTTTCTTCGAACTCCAGAGCAACTCACCGTCCGCGTTCATCGCGAGTGCTCGAGCAATTATCTTGCCCCAATGGAACATGATTCGTGGTGCATAGTTGAAATCTCGTGTGGAATCAGAAACTTCTTGCGCTTCACGAATTTCCAGTGCGCCCCCCTGCCCATTGCCGATCTCACCCAATATGCTGGAAGAAAGACTTGGGCGCTGCTGGGACGTACGGCCTACCACCAGAGCATCCGTAATCCCATACCCCGCCAACGTCGTCGGCTTATTCCTCAACTTCAACCAATCACTCAACACACTCAACGCTTGCGCCAGCTGATCGGTCTTCGTCTCATCCGGCGCAATCCCCGCCGCCGCCAGCACATTCAAAATCTCCTGCGTAACCCCATTCCCCCAAGTTGCCGGAATCAAACTCCCCGGCGTCCCGGTCACCGGGTTTTCATCCACAAACTTGCCATTCACCAGCCCAACGCTGGGCACACTCTTTGGATAATCCACGCTTCTATCCTCTAGTCATAATTGATGTGCACCTGCGTATGAGCAGGTGCGCTGCGATGAATCAGGCACTCCAGGGCATTGCCTGGGTTGACGCCAAACCGCTCTCCCCAATAACTCGCCCCAAACCGCCGCCCCAGGTGCTGGCGGCCGCCGGTGTTGAGCGTCCACATGAAGTGCGCCTGCCAGGTGCCAAAATGCGCCGCGCCAAACCGTGAGCGGCCCATGCGCGGGGCGCGATGTTCAGTGACACTGGCGTCGGGATAACCCTGGCTGCGGGCGATTTCGATGTAGTACGCGGCGCGCTGGCTGCCCACCGCCAACAGACGTCGACGCACCGCCAGGCGACGGTCGTCGTACAGCGGGCTCAAGCCCAGGCAAGGGTCCGGCAGTTGCATCACCCTTTCCCACTCCGGCACCAGTTCGCTGACGGTCACGGGGTCCATTTCGTTTTGCAGGTCGCAGGCGCGGGCGTCGATGCGCGTAAGTTCTTCGGCGATGCCTTTGAGCACCGTCTGCAACTGCGGCATGGTCTCCAGGTCCCAGGCCGGCCCGCTGGGCAACAGGGCGATCAGTTGCTCCTCGTACTGGCCAGCCGTCCTTATCCCAGCCATGTGATACCTCCAAACACCAGTAACTGGTTTGTCGCCGCCGTAACGTCCGCCAGCGGGCTTGTCAGTTTGTGATCGGTCTCACCGGTGGCGGTGCTGATGGCTTCGGCGATGTGGGTCAGCAACAAGCTGTCGCCCAGCCCCGCCTCGCGATTGTGCAAGTCTCGCAGTTGGGCCTCGACGGCCGCACGCACGGCGCTGGTGTCGGGGGTCAAGCGCAGTTGATAAGCCACTGGTTTCATCACCGGCGCCAACACATACACATCAGCGGTCACTGGCCGCAGCGGTTCGATATGGGCTTGAACCTGCACCAGCTGCGCGGCATTGGGGATCGGCTGCGGGTCGTCGTCACGCATCACGAACACCCCCACCGTCCCCGGCCCCAGGTAATTGCCGCGACACCATGCGCGGGTAATGCCGGGCACTTCGAGGGACCAGGTCTCGTAATCCTGTGCCGAACCGCCCTGGGGAATAACGCGATAGGAACGAATCACCCGCGCCCGCAGCGACTCCAGGGTTTCTCGTGCCACACCGCCGGTCAACCCCGGCGCCAGCACGGTAAAGGTCGAACCAATACCTTGCAGCGGCTGGACCGCGATCAGGCTCAGCCCGGCATCAGCGTTGCCCAGCGTGCCGGCATCAATCGCCTGCACCGTGGCGGTGTTGAGGCCTGCATGGGTGGTACCGGCAGCGGTGACTTTGAAGCTGCGACCATCACTGGCTTGCAGCACCGTGTCCACATCCAGCACCGCGCCCGCCGCTGCGGTAAAACTCACGGTGCCACTGGCGGCTACCGCCCCCTTGCGTGCCTGGTTCAAACGCAGCGCAGCGATGCGTTCCAGGGTGGATTCATCGGCGGTATCCGGCAGGATCTGCTCAGCGATCCAATCGAGATAACCGTACAGGCCGAACGCAGCGCCACTCAGTGTGCGCGCCAGGACCTGGGCATCGGACTGGCGCAGCGAATCGCTGGCCAGGTCGCTTTGGGTGCGTTTGATCAGCACCGGCAGCGAAGGGGTTTCAAACGGCATAGATCACCTGCCAACTGTTATCAGGGTTGATGTCCAGGCGCTCGCCATCGGCCAGGGTCAGCTGCGTGCGCAGGTTGAGCCGCTGGGCGTCGAGGCGCTCACTGAGGACTTCGATGGCGCTGCAATGCCCGTCGTCGATCAGCCACTGCAAGGCTTCGCGGGCATAGAATTCGGCGTCCAGTTGCGTCTGGCGGGTCAGCTTGACCCGGCGCAGCAACCACAACCTTGAGCCGATACGGTCGTCGGCCACGCAGGGAAAACTGTCGCCCCACCAGCCGAAGCGCTCGTCATCGTCAACAGGGTCATCCGGCGCGGCACGGCGCCAGGTGAACAGGCTGATCAGCACCGAGCGGGTCAGGGCCTTTTTCAGGTTGTCGGAGACAAACATCACTGGCCTCCCGCCGGCGCACCGGTCTGACCGCTGCCGGGCTGGACGCCCACATGCACGTGCCGGATCTGGCTGATGCCGCCGGCAATCTGGTCGCCCTGGGAGATGATCTTGCCGCTCTGCGTCAGGGTCGGCGTATCAATGTTCACCGCCTGGCTGGCGCGGATATTCAAGGTGCCGGTTTCAATGTCGATTACCCGCCCGCGCTTGAAATGAACTTTGTCGCCTTCGTCGGTATAGATCGCCACTTCACCCGGCGCCAGGGACTGCAAGCGATAGCGACGGTCTGCCACCACCAGCACGATGGCATGGGAGCGGTCACCGCCCAGGAAGGTGGCGATGCCTTCAGCACCCGCCAGAGGGTTGCTGGTAAAACCGTAGGGTTCGAAGTGCTCCATGTCGTCGTTCACTTCGCCTGCCGTCAGGCGCATTTGCAGCGATTGCAGCTTGGTGGCCGAGTGGGCGAGCACGACAGTGCCGCGCGCCAGCAGGCGAGTCAGTAAGCTCATGGAAATTCCTTGGTGGTTAAGCGGATGGCAACGGATTGGCATCAAAGGTGGACGGCGGCGCCACCTGTAGCGTGGTGATCGAACCTTGGTCGGAGAGCGACCAGGTGACCTTGGAGATCAGCATGTCCTGGTCAAAGCCCAGCACCGGATCGATCACCCGCACCAACAGGTTGTGGCGCCACAAATCGCCGTTGGACTGCCGCCAGCCTTGCACGGTGTAGGTGGTGGTCAGGGCTTTTCCGGTACGGGTGGCGCGTTCCCAGTCGGCGCGTTGCTGGGCCAGCTCGGGGGTCAACTGCGTCGGTTCGCTGATCAGCGTGACGCGTTTTCGCGTGGCTTTTTCATCCCGGGAAATCCCTGAAACCTCACTGACCGCCGCTGCGTTTTTTTGATCATCGCCCTTGTGCTGGCCGATGACGCGGTACTCGGAAAATACCGAGTCGAAGTCCATCGGTGCGTTAGCCGAAAGGATGTTCTGGCCCAGCTCCAGGCTGTCATTCGCACGCCCTGCACTACCGGGCGATGCCAATACCAGGCGCCCATCCGCATCGTCGGTGGAGAACACCCGATACAACGTCAGCAAGCGGTCGATGGATTGAAATACCGTCTCCCCGGGCACGATGCTGTGGGTCTGCAGGCGCGCGGTTTCGGCAATCTCGCTGTGCACCTCCACGCCATAGGTGGCCGTCAGCGCCCGGACGATGCTCAGCACACTTTGCCCGCGCCACTGGCCGGGCTGGTTTATCGCTGCGCAGTCCACCAGGTCCTGGGTCACTGAACCGCCCTGAATACTCAGGCTGATCTGTCGGCCGTCGTAACTGATGGGCGCCTTGAACACAAAGCCGGTGAGCACCAGGTCGCAACCGATGCGTACCTGGCAACGGGCGCCGGGCTTGATCGGCGCCGCCAGGGTTTGCCCGGGCCATTGCCAGGTGATGTTGAGGGTGAAGGTGCGAAATTGACGCTCCAGGTCGGCGCTGATTTCCACGCTTTTCCAGCCGCCATAATCCAGGCCGTCCACGGTCAGGGTGACGGCATTGTCCAACTCGTTCATGGGTTACTCCCTGACCACTTGCAGGTCCGCCGGTGGCAGGAAGCCCGGGTGGGCCACCCGATTGCGCTGCACCACCTCGCCCACTCGCGTCGCGTCACCGAACCGCTGATAGGCCAACAGCAAGGCGGGCATGCTGCGCATCGGCGTCAGATTGACCAGCCGGACACCGGACGAAGCCACTGCCGTCAGATGCGCGAACATCTGTTGGCGCAGGTCGTTCAGCGCAACATAGTGCCCGGCGTCGGCCTTCAATGCGGCTTGCCACATGGCTTCGTTCAGAAGGTCACGCAGCACCAGCACATCGTCGGCCACCGGCACTTCGCGGCGCTGCACCGGCTGTGCCGCCTGTTGCGCCAGGGATGGCGTGGTACTGAGGGTCACCGCTTTTGTCGCCACCGGTACGTCCGCCAGCCAATGGGCGATCTTCACCCACAACGCATCCTGTACCAGGTTGGCAGTGGCTTGCACCGCCGCCACGCTGTCCTTGCCGGTGGTCAGCTTCGGCACGTCGATAGTGCGAGCCGCTTCCACCTGCTGCGAGAGGTTGGCCAGCATGCCGCGATAGCCGTTGCGGGCAAATGCCTTCAACTCTTTCAAATCGCCGAGCAAGCCCTTGAACTCGGCGCTCAATTCCTTGGGCACTTCCTTGATGGCTTTGACCAAGGCATTCAGGTCGCCATACAACTGAATCAGTGGGGCAAATTGCTGCTCAATTACCTGGTAAACCTCTGCCAGGCCATTGCGCAACGCCTGGATGCCCACCCGCGCCTGCTTCAGCAGTGCGACGGCCTGCTCAAAGCGCAGCACCGCCGAACCCAGCAAACTGTCGGCCGACACCAGCAACAGCTGGCGGGTATTGACCGCCGTAGTGGGAAACTTCAAAGGTTCGTCGGGATAGAACTTCAGGGCAAAGGTCACCAGCCCGCCGTCCTGGCGGGTTTGGGTCATCTCGCATTCGCCGACCTTGACCTGCAACCGTCCAAGCCACGGGTGCACCAGCTCGCCGGCACCCTCCTCCAGGGCCTTGAGCAACTTGTCGCGTTGCTCCAGGCAACCCTCGCCCACTACAAATGCCGTCAGCTCATGCACCCTGGACTGTTGGCCCAGCCCTTCAAAAAAAGGCAGGTCGCGCTGAGGGTATTCGTGCAACTGGCCCTTCTTGCCGACCGGGACTTTCGCCTGGTCAACCCAAAACCCGACGCCACGAAACGACGCCGGCAACAAACGATCACGCCAGCTCATTGGAGCCTCCAAGGGACAGGGAACGGTAGCCGACACGTGGGGTGACGCTCAGGCCGGGCTGGTTGGTTCTGGGCTGGTCCACCCGCAGGCCCGCCGGTGCATTGTCGAAGCTCACCCGCAAATCGCCGTTGAGCTGCGTGCGGTTGTTGGCAGCGGTTTGTTGCAGCAGCGAACTGGAGCTGGACGCCAGCGGTGATACCAAGCCAGGCCCCTTGCGGAACCAGGACGGATCGCGCGCGCTTTCGGCATTACGTTCCTGTTGCTCGGTGGTCAACTCCAGCACACTGCCGGTCGCCTGGTTGATCACCTCACCCAGCCCACCGTTGAACAGCTTGCGAATCGGTGCGGTGATCACCGCAAGCTTCTCCGATAGCGCCGTGAACCAACTCAGCACCGGTGCCCACATGGCTTCAAGTTGCTCCATCGGATGCCAGTCGTCGAACAGGCCACTCAACACTACAAAGGCGTCCTGGGCCTGCAACTTGATATCGCCCCAGATCGAGGCGAATGCACCGCTGACGCTACCCCAGACGGCAGAAACCTTGTCCAGGGGCGACCAATCGAAGTAACTGCTGACGATGGTAAAAGCCGCCAGCGCGGTGAGTTTGAAGTCACTCCAGATCGCCGCAAACATCTCACTGATCACACCCCAGTTGGCAATGATTTGCCCTTGGGGTGACCAACTGAACAGACTTTTCATGAACTCGACCACCGGCACACTCAGTGCCTTGAGCAAGTCCCAGAGGGCCGCAAAAAAGCCGCTCAACGGCGTCCAGTTGTTGACGATCAAACCCATTGGCGACCAGGAAAACAGTGTGGTGAAAAAGCCGACCAAGGGCTGCGCCATTACCTTCAGCGACGTCCACAACCCGGCAAAAAAGCCTGTGATCGGCCCCCACAAGCGCATCACCTGTTCCAGCGGACGAAACGCAAAGACCGTCTGGAAAAACTCGCCCAAGGTTCCAATCGCCGCCATCACCCGTTCGCCGAGCCCGACAAAAAATGCCGAAATCGGCTTCCAGTTGGCAACGATCAAGCCTGCCGCCACGGCAATGCCTACAGCCACCAACACTATCGGGTTGGCGCTGAGCACCAGTTGCATCAGCCCCAGCGCCTGGGACACGCCGGTGACAGCCGCTTGAATGGCGGTAAACGCCACCGCACCCGCTGCGAGGCCCTGCACCAGCTGCGGATTCTCGGAAAGCAGTTGGGCCGCCGAGGTCAGCAACGGCTCCAGCCCGACCACCACCGCCGTGACGGCTGGCAACAGCGCCGTACCGAAAGCCACCGATACCTTGTCCAACGAGGCGTTGAAATCCTTCAGGCCCTGCGCTGCGGTTTCGGTAACGCCCTGCCCCACGGCGGCATTCACTTCGCCGACCTCAGCCTTGAACGCCAAAGCCGATTTAATGCCGCTGACAAACGGTGCTGCCAGCCCACCACCCTTCACCAAACCGGCGATATCCAGCTTGCCGAGACCGGTCTGTTCCAGGTTCTGCCTGAAGCGCCCGACCATGGCCTGCAGCGCAGCAAGCTTGGGCGACAGCTGGTCGATGCCGGTCAGGCGCACGGCGGTACTTTCTACTTTCTGAGCTTCTGCCATCACTGCACCTGCTGCATCGCATTGATCCGTTGCGCATGCTCCAGGGATTCCCGGAGCGTATCCAAAGGCCTGGCCAGCATCTGTTCGGGATCAACCTTCCAGAACCAGGCCAGGTCATAGGCCACCGCAATCAGCTCGGCGACGGAGCCTGCGCCGCACTCATGAAAAAACCAGCGACGGCCCAGCTCAGCGCGTTGAAGTCCATCAGGTCGAGCTGGTTGACCGACGACGGCGGGATACCCGCGCACACGGCGATGTACTTGGCGGCGACGTCAAGGTCCAGACTCACGTCTTCGCCCTTGTCGATTTTGTACGGCAGCGCCTTGATTGCCCGCACCTCCTGCACCGTCGGGCGGCGCAGGGTGAGTTCGGTCAATGACTCGCCGTGGGCCTCGATGGCCGCTTGCAGCTTCACCGTATCGGTCATTGCCAGGTCCCCTTGATGCCTTCGAATTTCAGCTCGATCACGGCATCGTCGCCCTTGGCCACCGGCTCTTCCACCAGGTAGGCACCGGCCAGCACGTAGACCTTGCCGTTGTTGAATTCGCAGGTGACGGTCATGTCGGTGCCGGCGATCAGTTGCTTCATTGGAAAGTCCGGCGTGTGCAGCGCGGTAACTTTGAAAGATGGGGTGATGTCGGTTTCCTTATAGAAACCCGGCACCACGGTTTCCCGCTTGACGGCCATCAACGGTGCTTCGCAGCCGCCGTTGATGGTCAGTTGAGCGCCGTCCACTTTGACGTAGCAGGTGCCCGCAATCAGTTGACCCATGATGTTTCTCCCAAAAATAAGCCCGCACTCGGCGGGCTGGAATCAGTTGCGAAAAGCGCGGGGCCTACACCGCCGCGTCGTACTGCAAACGGAACTGGTTGAGCAGCGCGAACACCCGCAGCCCGTTGACGTAATCCGGCGGGAACAGCACGTTGACCCGGCTCGGGTCCTGGCTGTCGCGCTCGACGATCAGGTGCTCGGCGAACAGCTCGGCGTTCTCCACATGACCTTCCAGTTCGAGCTTGGCGTACTGGGCAATCAGCTCACCGCGGATAGTGCTCGGGGTCACGATCGGCTGGCCGGCGCCAAAGCGCGTGCCGTCAGCAGCGAGTTTGTGGCGCCCGTACTTGCTGGTGATCACGCTCTGCAGGCGGCGCACGATAAAGGCCGACTGGTGCAGGGTTTCGCTGTCCAGATAGGAATTGTCCGCCTGGCCGAACGCGTTCTTCTGGTAAGTGGTGATCGCCCGCTGAATGCGCACGTAACCGCCTTCGTAGTAAGCGGTGGCGATGCCGTAGTTGAGCAGCGATTGGCGCTCGGTCAGAGTGAAGCGCTCGCTCGCGTCGGCCGGATCGAGGCCCGGCAAGCTACCGCTTTGGGTCGGACGACTGGCATCGGCAGAGATGAACACCGCCGTGCGTGCAGCCAATGCTGCGGCCTGGACCCAGAACGGTTGCGGCACGCCCGGCTCCATGGCCTGGATGGTCACGTGCTGGTCATTTCGCCCTTGCCCGGCCGCCACCAGGGTGCCGATAGTGCCGCGCTTGGCGGTGTAGACGTGGCCGAACAGTTGCTTGGCCCACGACCAACGACCGCTGTTGTCATCCATCACCGCTTGCCAGGCGTTGAGGCTGGTGGTGTCGGCCCAGGGCATGCAGATGAACTCGAACGGCTCGTCGCCCAGCGCAGCCAATGCCGCGAGCTGGTCCGGCACACCGGCGCCCGCCGCCATTTTGCCGAGCACGGCGGTCAGGCCGTCGGGGGTTTGTTCGCCGTTGCTCTGGCCCAGGCGGTTGAGCTGCAGGCTGATGTCGTTGCCACTCTCACCGGTCCACTTGGCGGTCAGGGTGACGGTGCCATCGGCGGCTACCGCACTGACCGGCAGGTCGGCACTGGCGTTGATTTTCAGCGCCAGGGCGGTGGCAGCCACGGCAGCCGTCGCACCATTGATCACGGTCGCTTGAACCCGGGTGCCGCCGACGTACAGGCTGAGAATGCCACCTTGGGTCGCGGCGCCGGTCAGCTTGAGCTCGGCCTTGGCCGCGCTGCCTTCGGTGCTGTGCAGCGGCAGGCACCAGATCTCGCCCACCGGGTCACTCTTGCGGAACGTCTCGTACATCGACGCCAGCATCGAACCCTGGCCACCGATACGCTTGGCCATGGCCGCGCTCGATACCAGCACCAGGCTGCCGATTTCCGGGCTGGTGACGTTGTCGTTGACCTGGGCCACGATCAGCCGGCGCAGGGCCGACGACGCACTATTGGCCGCCGAATTGTCCATCTCGGCGTAGAACAGCGGCACACGAATGTCCGCCGGAATATGACTGAATCCGATCGCCATTACTTGGCTCCCTGTGTTTTTGCCGCCTTGACGGCTTTGGTTGTGATGTCGCCATCGGCCAGACGTCGACGCCACCAGGCGTTGTCCGGGACTTCGCGGCCTTCGGCGGGCAACAGATCGCCCGCCTCCGGGTCAGGTACGGCACGGCCGGAAACCGGCAGTACGGTGATGCGTTTGCTCATGGTTTTACCTCGGCAGAAAACGTCATTTCCAGGCGCCCGTCGGGGCCTGGGCGTTGCAGGTTGGGGTCGGCTGGGTCAATGGCATCGACCCGCACCGTCACCCCGTTGAAGGACGGCAAAGCGTCCAGTTCAAGCTCGAGCCAGGTTTCCGCCGGCTGCGTGCTGAGGTTGCGTCCCAACTGGCTCTCGAGAAAAAACCGCAGCCGGTACAACCCGCGAACCTTGCTGAGCAACAGCCATTCGCCAGCGTCGTACTGGATGGGCTCGTAGAACCCCTCGGGCCTGTAGCCCACCAGCGCCCGCCAGACCTCGGCGCGCAAGGCATGCAGCTGGTCCATCGCCTGGGCTTGCTGGCCCTCCGGCAAATCCAGCACCAGCACCACGCCAAAATGTTCGCGCAGGGGTTGGCGACTGCTGTTTTGCGCAGCGTTAGGGCTGGCCTTGTCATTGATCGGCGTCACGACCGCCTGGGGTGAGTCGAGCACTGGCAGGTTTTGCAGCGCGTCGAGGTCGAGGCCGGCGCGGATGTGTTGGTTGAACGATGGACAGTGATCCCGAAGATGACTGACCAGAGGGGTTATCTTCATGGCATCTCACCAGGCAATAAAAAACCCGCCGAAGCGGGTGGGTAGAAGGAACCGATCGAGCACGTCATTGCGGTGACGACAATCCGTTCGCCTTGATCGTGCATCGGTAGCTTTCCTTGCGTTTGCCGACGGCCGTCAGCGTGTCGATGGACCAGCGCCCCTGCATGAAGCCGGGCCAGGTTTCATCCAGCACCAGCAGCCCTTCGGCCTGGAACGCCGGGTTGCCGGGGCATATCACATTGATCTGCAGGCCTTCACGGCTAACCCGGCGCATCTCGCCTTCGGCCGCCGTCCTGGCTTCGTCTTCGCTCTGGTAGCGCTGGGCAAGGACTTTGAACGGCGCACCGCCCACCTCCACCTCACGTTTCTTGCAGGTAGCGACATCCCACCAGGACGCCTTGGCCCCTTCGAACTTGGCCCGGCTGGTCTCGGTAAAACTGGCGCTGATAAACGCGCGGTCGCCCGGACGGTTATCACGGGTGACCGACAGCCGCACTTCTTGCAGCGGCTTGCCCGACAGCGAGGTGATCTGGCCTTTACGGCCCAGCACATACAGCTCGTCGACAGGCTTGGCCACCGCATCAAAACGCTTGGCAAGCCGGGTCAGGAAGCTCATGTCGCTTTCGTTGGTCTGGTCGATGTGAGCGATCTTTTCAGCGTCCAGATCCGGCGCGACCCTGGGTGAGAATCCATAACGTATGGTCAGTTGGCGGAACAGTGCGCCCAGGGTGGTCGGCCCATGGCTGGCTGTGCGGCGCTGTTTGAATTCGTCCTGGTCGAACGGCGCCGCCGTGGCCACCAGCACCAGGCGCAGGGGGAACAGGTACGGGGTGCGCTGGGTAATCTTGAAGAGCCCCTTGTCCTCCAGGCCGGTCTCCAGGTAACCGACCCGCAGGCCGATCCTCCCACCCAGGCTGGGCAATCCCTCAAGCCCTTCGATGTCGAGGGTCAGCTTGAGCTGGTCGGAGACGAAGCCTGCGGCATCGGTGTGTTCCCACTCCAGTAATCGCTCGTTGAGCAGCGCGGCATTGGTCCCGTAAATTTCCACCGCCGGTGTGAATCCAAGTGCCATGGTTCCTCCTTAATCCCAAACCGAAACCGGTTTTTTTGCGGCGGGCCGCGCGTCCAGCTCCGGTACGATTACACCGATGCCGGCCGGCAATACCGCCCCGTGTTCCGCGAGGTCCGGGTTGAGATGCCACAGTGCTTCCTCGGCAGCGTCGTCGCTGCGACCCAGTTCGCGGTAGAGCAGCAGGTTGACGGAGTCACCGGCAATACTTCGGACTCTACGCATTGACGAATTCCTCCAGTATCAACGTCCAATTGATCAGCATGGCGGTGCCGTCGTCGATCACGTTGGCTTGTTTCTCGTCCACCGATTTGATCGTCCACAGCCCCCAGTTACGGCCAATCCCGTCCACCAACGGCAGCGGTGTACGCAAGGCCTGCAAGTCGCGCAGTTCGTCGAGCCTGGCCATGCCAATGCCACGCGCCGCCTTGCCGGCAAAGGTCAATGTTTCGAGGGCCTGGCCGGTCTGGCTGGACTTGGGTTTGCCGGCAATGATGTCCAGCGCGACCCAGCCACCGCTACTGTTACGGTCGAGGGTCGCGTAGGCAAACCCGCGCGACAGCCCGAAAATAAAGCTGCCCAACACCATTTGTTGTCGCATTAAACCGCTCCATCGGTGAGTGCCGCGTCGCGTCGCGTCGCCAGCAGGTTGTCCATCGACAGCGGCGTGAACTGCGCCTCGATCTGTTGCACGACGAGCGCCGCCAGCGCCTGGTAACTGGTCTGCTCGGGTGCGGTAATGTTGATCTGCGGGGCGAAGTTGATTTGCCGGTTGTCTGTTTGAGCGTTGGGAAGGCTTTGGCTGACCTGTTCGGGTGGCGGGAGACGGTCGTCGCTGCTCATGACTTTCTCGCCCAGGCTCGCCCCGACGTCGCTGCCGACGAACGTGCCGACGACGCCGCCCACCACCTTACCGATTGCACCGCCGGCAAAGCCGCCGATCACACCGCCCAACACTGTGCCGGCGCCCGGAATAATCGAACCCAGCGCCGCCCCGGCGAGCGTGCCAACGGCTCGCCCAATGGCCAGCCCTGCAACCTCGCCGGCCACACCACCCGCGACGCCACCGCCTATCGACCCCACACTGGCGCCAACGGACTCTTTCAGGGTGCCATTGCTCGCGCCCTTGATGAGATTGATACCCGCGTCTGCCACCACCAACGCCAACGAACCGCGCTTCGCGATTCGGCTGGCTCTGTTGGTTTTCGTGGGCGCATCAGGGCCTGAGTTTTTGCCTGGCGTGCGCTCGCCCTGGCGTGTGTCGCTACCTTGTGACTTCCCTTTGCTGCCGGACGGGTCGGACTTGTTGCCACCGGCATCGCGGGGCGCGTCACCCTCGCCCAGGACTTTCCCGGCGACCTTGTCGAAGACTTTGTCCACGACAGTGCCGCCGAGCTTCTTCGCCAGCGGCACCATCACCACCGCGGCCAATGTGAGGGCGGCCGTGGCTTTGGGCAGCGATTCAGCCAGCCAGCCCAAGCCATTGACCACTGAGGTCAGCACAGTCAGTGCGCCGATTTTCAGGGGTGCAATCGCCGTATCGGAAGCTGTCTCCAGGCGGGTCGTACTGGCCTGGAAGGCTTGTTCATGAGCTTGCGTGGAGTCTGCCCGCCCGGTCGCCGAACGCATGACCGAGCCCTGGTCTCCCAGGACCGAAGTCGCGTAAGTCGACTTGTCGGCCACCGCCGTAAAGGCCTGCTTCAGCGTGTCGATCACCGGCACCAGGCTCAGAATCGAGCGGTTACCGTCGAACAACTGCGTGGCCAGTGCCGCCTGCCTTTCCTGGGGCTGCGCCTTGAGCGCCTCGAGGACCGTCAGCACTGTTTGCGGTGCGTCCTGCTTCATGCCTGCCGCAAGCACCTTCGGGTCAAGCTTGAGCTCTGCCCAGGCAGCACGCTGCCCCTCGGACGCACCGTCACCCTTGGCCAGCGCGGCGCCGACTTTTTCCACCGCAAGCCCGGCAGACGCCCGGTTGTTACCAACCGTCAGCAACGCCGCCGAAAACGCCGCTACCTGCTCGGGGCTCATGCCCGACGTTCTCGCCGCAGTGCTCTGGCGCACAATCGAACCAATATCCACCGCATCGGCCTTGAGCGAAGCGTGGGAACCCAGCACGTTGGTGGCGTCAGCCAGATCCAGCGCCTGCGGGCGATCCAGCTTCATCGACCCACGCCAGCCGCCCATCATCTCGCCGGCCGTCTTGATATCGGTCTGAAAGGCCGCGGCGATGAGCGCGCTATCGCGGGCGAACTGCAGCAAATCAGCCTGGCGAGTTTCAAGGTCCTTGCCTACGCCGGACCGGGCCCCCACCTGCTCCACCCTTGCCAGGTCGACAGCATCTGCGCCACTTGCGGCAACCATCGGGTCGGACGCCATGGCCAGGTTGGCTTCGCGCAGTTGTGTGCGCTCATGCCCGGCAAACCCCACCACTTCATGCAGGTCGGTCATCGCCGTTTCCAGCGCCTGCGAGGGTTTGACGGTATCGGATGAGGCACCGCCCGTGCTATTACCCTTGCCGGTTTTCAGAGCACCCATCACATCGAGCAATGAGCCGTTGAACCTCTCCAGCGTGTCGATGAGCCGGGTCTGCCCCGTGACCAGTTGCGTCAGTTGCGCACCGACATTCGCCAGTTCCTGGCCCGGCACGGCCTTGGGTACGGTATCAAGCAAGGACGGGCCGGCAAGCATCGGCGCAATCGGCTGGATGCTGGCGCCTGCCCCGGCCGTTTCAAGCGAGCCGTAAATCGCCTCGCCGTCCCTGGCGATGAGCGACCTCAATCCAAATTTACTGTCTGCCATCCGCTCTACTCCTGTTTGACGCCAAGGCGAGTGATCGCGATGTCGTAGCGGCGCAATGCTTTTCCGGCGTCCCAGTCCAGGATTTCCGCTTCATTTACCGAGTAAATGAGCGGCACGATGTCGAGAATTACTTCGATGTCGCGCTCCGAAAGAAGTCCGCCGGTTTGTTTAAAAAATCGTCGATGCGCCCCTGCAGTTCGGTCCAGTCGGGCACGCTGAGGTCGGCGAGATCCGGGATCATCAGGCCGGTGCAGTGGGCAGTGATGAACTCGGCGCGCTCTTTGTTGGTGGCGAGTTTTTTCATCGCCTTGGTGGCACGCAGGGCGGGCATTTCCAGGATCAGGCTGGTGAGACGGCGGCCGCCGGTGTCAAGCGGCAACAGCAGCGAGACGTGCTCACTGGTCGCTGATTCGCGGGGCTGCTCGTCGGCGTCGAGGAAGTACGAGGCAGGCCGGGTCGACATGTCGTGCACGTACTGGGCGATGCTCACATAGTCCGGACGCTTGAGTTGGTCGAGTTCTTTTTCCGACAGGCCGGTGGCGAGTTTGGCCAGTTCGAAGAACTGATCGTCCTCGTCATCACCGGCCCGGGCCAGCGCGTCTTTTTGCGCGGCGTAGAACAACGGCTTGAGTTGAATCTGCTCGATCAGCGCGCCGGTATCAGCGGTGATCGGCGACAGCAGGATGTGCAGCGGAGGCATCCAGGCCATGAATCAATTCCTTGGTGAAGTATGGGAGCGGGAAAACCCGCTCCCGGGGGCTTAAGGCATCAGTACCGCGCGGCGGGCATCGCCGAGGATGTCGACGCCGTTAAGCACGAATTTCTGGGTACGCACGTCGATGTCGATCACCGGGATGCCGTTTTCCAGGCGGTTGTAGGTGCGGCAGGAGAACTCCAGGGTGATGGCGGGTTTATCGCCCATCTTCAGGGTTGTCTCGGTCAGGGTTTTCAGCTTGCCGCCGATGGTGTGGTAGGTGAAGTAAGTCTTGCCGTCCTGGTCCTGGCCGGCTTCACGCACGTTCAGCAAAATGTCATCGCCCAGGCGCACCCCCAGGGCAAGCATGATTTCCGGACCCGCGCCTTGCAGCTCCAATGTGGCGTTGAGCACTTTGGCGCTCTTGGCCATTTCTTCGGCGATGAAACGTCCGCCGGTCATCTGTTCCATGTCGAAGTCGATCTTCGGCGGTGCGAACGAGGTGACCGTCGCCGACAACGGCAGGCCTTGAAGGGTGGCCGCCATGGCCTGTCTGATTCGGTTGGTAAACATTAGAGAACGTCCTCCAGGAACTGCTCGATGATTTCATCGCGGGCGTTGAGTTGATAAATCATGTGTTCGTTCGGCGCGTAGCGGCCGTAGTCGATGACGATGAACCAGGTGCCGTTCTTGTACTTCTCGACACTGTTCAATTCCGGGTGCAGGTACACGCTGCCGCCGGGAATGGTCTCGTCGGCCACCAGGGTTTGCAGCCAGTCGTTGATGCGCTTGACCTCCTGGTCCATGAACGACTTGGTGAGGTTCTTGGCCATGGCTTTCTGCCCGGCCTTGACCAGCTTGCGGCTGATCGCATCTTCCAGGCCTACGTAGCTGATGAACTTGCCGGTGATGGAGCGGTTACCCAGCAGCGAGAAACCGCCGAGGATGGTGCGGGCGTAGTAGCTCACGCCGTAGCGGTTGAGCAGGTCGCCTTCGGTGGAGGTGTCGAGGATGTTGTACTCAACCACGCGGGACACGTCTTCGGCGAAAGTCACCTGGTTGCCCGGGCTTTCCCACTGCTTGACCTTGGCCAGCGCGGCGATGGCCAGGGACGACGGCGCCAGGAACACGTTTTTCTTCGCGGCCTTGGAGTACACCGACGGCATGTTGTGCACCAGCAGGCAACGGTCGAAACCGAGATCGGCACCGCCCAGTTCGCCGCTGTAGGTCACCTGGTCGGCGACGGTTGCGTCCTTGCCGTCCAGCACCACACGGGCCTTGATGCGCTTGCCGAAGGAGGCGAATTCGCCGGCCACGGCCTTGGTGCCGGTGAAGCCCGGGGCGCCGATGATGGTCAGGTCTTCGGGGACGCTGGCCAGGGCGGCGAGGCCCAGTTTGCGGCCGGTGACCGGCTCTTCACCGCCGATTACGTTATTGATGGTGTCGGCCGGGGTGGTGCCCTCGTCGACGATCACTACGTAGACCGGCACCTTGACCACTTTGAGGATCTGGTACACGGCGTGGAACAGCGTGCCGGTTTCAGCGCCGGTGGGGTCCAGCAGCGCCTGGGTGGTGAAGCTGTTGATGCGGAACGGGGCGTTTTTCGGAATCGACGCATGGGCGTTGGGGGCGGTGCCCACCAGGCCGATGACGTTATCGCCCAGGCCACCCATGGCCTCGGGGGATTCAGTGGCATTCACGGTGATGCCGTTATGTTCGAAGTTCAAAACCTCAGCCATGATCAGTCAGCCTTCTTCGGGGTGGAGTTGAGGACGCTGGTGAGTTCCAGGCGGCCAGCGGTGCGCAGGGCGGATGCTTCGACGTCCAGCAGTTCCAGTTCCTCGCCGGCGGTAGACCAGTGGCCGTTGCCGGTGGGGAATGGAATGAGGACGGTGTAGGTTTGGCGATTGGCCATAGGTGGATCTCCGGGCGAAAAAAAACCGCGAAGGCGGTTTTGTGTGACTGTCACGAGAATGGAACATGGGACCGTTAGGCGATCTGCTAACGCTCTTTTTAAGGAAGTGCTAGTTGTGGTAATTCAGAAACGAGATCTTGCGGACTGAACACCTCGCGCGTCTCCTGCTCGACGGCATCAAACTGCTCATAGCAGTAAGCCCAGCACAGCGACCGCCAGGAACGGAAGGCCTGGCCCTGAGCCTGAAAGCGCGGTACTGCCGGCTCATCGGCATAGCTAATCGCATTCTTGATATCGTCATATCCTGCGGACCTGGCCGTCTGATCCAGAAACGCCTGAACTACCGCAACACACTCAAGCTTGCGCTGTTCCCACGTCAATTCGGGCGGTTCCAAAATAATGGGGCGATTACCATCGGCCCCGATCACTTTGCCAGAGGCTTGAGCTGCGAAAAGTGCTTGGTACTCTTCAAGACTGACTTCCCGCAGCTCTCCTGCGAGCGGCAGGCAGCAGTCCGGATTTGCCACTTCAATCAAGGGTGGTTCTGCCGTGACATCTGCAATGCCAACGGTAGGCCGTTGCGCTTCAGGGGCGCTGGGATCAACTTCCCAAGCGGGATCCGGAATGTTGACCATAGGCCTTTCCCACGTCGGATCGGGGATCCGAAGTGTCCGCTCGCCATGGGCTCGGGTATCGTAAAAACCTAATGTTTGGGCATGAAAGAAAATCGTCATAGTCAGTAGCCTGTGGCCTCCCAGTAAATATCATCAGGTGAGTTGAACGGGCCGGAAATAACCGAAAACTGCGTATTGCTGACGATCAAGGTATTAGTGCCCGTTGCGGCATCGGAGTAAAAGAGACTCGTCCGGCTTGCAACAAGCGATGCACACCGATTGGGGAACGCGATAGGAAAACTGCGATGGGTGACGGTATCCGAAGCGCCCAAGGTAATACCCCACTGCTTGATCATTCCCGTCTGGGCACACTTCCACCAACCATTGGGCCCAAGTGAGGCCGTATTTTTAAGCACGGCTCCCGGCACGTCGGCTGTTGCCGGCGGCAGGTTTGTCAGGCCGGCGGCGTTGCCGCTGTAGATGCCTGAGATCGACAAATGCCCCCCTTCGGTAAGGGTCATGGCGTTATTCGTTCCGCCCACATGAGTGACGACCTGTGCCGGCGAGGTGCTGGTTCCGCCGGAATAGGCCTCCATTGCCGCGAGGTGTCGCTCATTCCAGCACGTTGCCCGCCACACCATGTATGCCAAGTAGTTTGCCGGCGCATTGATCTGCACAGCTGGCGAGCGGCCTCGCCATGCTACAAATCCGCCGCCCATGTCAGGTAGTTCAAAGCTGGCGGTGCCTGACATCAAGCCACCCGTGGTGGGTAACTTGGAGTTGTCGGAAATCGCGATGTTGGCCGTGCCATCGAATGGCACACCATTGATTTGGCGTGGTGTTGCCAGC
This sequence comes from Pseudomonas sp. NPDC087814, assembly GCF_044742865.1. NCBI lineage: Bacteria > Pseudomonadati > Pseudomonadota > Gammaproteobacteria > Pseudomonadales > Pseudomonadaceae > Pseudomonas > Pseudomonas sp. NPDC087814. Next base: position 21,289 of record NZ_JBIUVK010000039.1, read on the forward strand.
CGGGAGGTTGTTCCGGAGTTTCCGGACACATCAATATTGTAGGAACCTTGCAGTCGTGCAGCGGGTACCGCCCCCTTCGTCAGGGCGCTCGCGTTAAGGTTAATGAGTTGGCCACCCTCGCCGATGTAGGCGCCCTTGATGGTCAAGTTACCTTGGCCTTCAAATAGGAAAGCGCTCGGCACAGCTCCCATATGAAGTGCTACTACCGGGAGCGAGGTCGACGTTCCACCAGAGTAGACATCCATGGACGCCAGATGACGTTCCCCCCACATCGTCCCCTTCCAAATAGAGTAACCATACGAGTTGATCGGACAATTGATCTGGATGGCGGGGATACGCTTTTGCCAATCGACAAAGGCCCCTCCCATGCCAGAAAACTCTGCGCTGATTGCGCCAGTCATAGTTCCGCCTTTTACGGGCAACTTCGACTCATCCGTCAGTTTCCCGAACATCGACGCAACTTCATCTTTCGTATAGGCATCCCTGATGCCCATCTCAGCCAACGTTCCAGGGTTCGTGCCGCCTATGGTTCGACCATATTTGTCGACAGTCAGAACTTTGTAGGTGCCCGCCTGAACACCACTTCTTCCCGCCAGCATCTCGAATACCAGCGGGGTGGAGCCCAACGCGATAACCCCTTTGCTGACCAACTGCCACAAAGAGCCTCCATAGGCAGTGCCCTCTTCGACAATTACGCTAAGTCCAGGAGTGACTCTTTGACTGGAGCTGGCATCCATCGAGCGCGACCAGGCACTATTGGCAGCAATATAAATACCGTTGTCCTTCGCCAACGTCTGACCTGCGACCAGTACGCGTTGGCCAGCAATCACTGCAACCCCATCGATTTGCTGCGCGCCACTCAGGACGATATTTGCCGTAGCCGCCACACGAACCGACTGCTTGCTATCAAGCTTGGCCAGCTCGTCGCCGAGATAATCAACAACCCATGCCCGAGTTGCCTTGACGACAGTGTCATCAATCAGCAATGTCACCAGAGACGCATTACTCGTTTCGAAAATCGAGCGGATGTAAAACTCTTTGCCCGACCCAGATGTCGCCAGTACGGGTTTGAACGACTCCGGATACTTGACGATGGCGTACAACACGCCGCTATCGGTCCAGATACCCGCCTCGCGCACATACCACCCACCGACATCTGACGGAATCGTCACCTCTGCCAGGAGCCAGCTGGGATTTTTCTCGTCTTGGAAAAGGGCATTCAATGGCCCCCGCCATACCTCACGCTTCAATGCTTTGGCGGTCGCATCCGGGTTATAGACAGCGCCGTTGCCATCACCAACCGAAATTTGTGCAAGCTTGATCGGAAGCCCAGCAGCCTTGCAGGCAGTTTCGTAGGCAATTCCATCATTGGTAAGAAGAGTATAAAAGTCGGCCATTTAGGACCTCTGTGGATAAATAGTGAGCGTCTCGACGCTATAAAGCCCCGCGGCAGAGAATGCATTGCCGGCGGCTTTCAGACCGTCGATAACAATCGGATGGATAATGGTAAGTTCGCCGCATACCGTCGCGGCAGCGATGGAATGGGTACCAGATGCGCTCAATCCCACAGAGACCGACAGGATGTCGCGTTCGCTTTTTGCAGCGACTAATCGCTGGTCCAGTCGAGCGTCCATTTCTTCGCTGTAGGCCAGGCTTGTGAACGCTCTCACCGAAAAACTGTAAGGCGCACCGATTGGCGTTTGCTCGTACCACGAGCGAACCTGCGGGACCAACTGCAGCCCTGTAGCGGCGTTTTCCAGCGCTTTACGTGTACCGGACTGGCGAGCGGTCGGCCAAGCGAGCTTCACCGTGCCCCTCTTTTCAGCCTCAGGAGCACTGGAACTCCATTCAGTAACACCACGATCTGCAGCCAAGTACGGTAAGAATTCCACTGGCGTCTGCAGCGGATTCATCAAGGCGGGAAAGGGTGGCGTCACCCGATCGAGCAATTGCCCGAAACCCAGGTCCAGCGCCTTCTCCAACGGCGAACTGTTGGCGGGCAGCAAACTGCCTTTGGGCTCACTCATAGCGTGCGCACCTCCACCTCGACACCCGTGCAATACGGAGCCTGGAACGCGGTGGTGACGATCGGCTCCAGCGGTTCAAGGATTTGCAGTTGTGCAGCTCCCGCCGAGTGGATGGCGTAGTCGATCCAGCTCGGGTCCACCCGCCCTTCCAGGCGATGACAGGACTCTGCGTAGTCTTGCAGCAGTTTCCGCGCGGCGACTTGAGTGAGCCCGGAATCCGGGCCCGCGTTGATCTTGGCCACCACGCGGATTTTGTAGCGCAGGATCTGAGCCGCCTGCACCGTGACGAGATCCGTTTCCGGTCGCACGTCAGGCCGGGCGAAATGCCGACGTACACCGTCAAGCAGATCAGCAGAAGGTGTGCCATCCCCGTCTCGGGACAGGACCGTGACCATCACTTCGCCGGGCGCGGTTCGACGGCCATTACCATCCTTGACCCGTGCCGCGTAGCCGTCCGGGTCGAAGGTATAAGTGACCGTCACCACACCCGGCGTAGCACTTTGCACTTTCACCGATGGACGCTCACCGAGGGTGAAAACCTCCCGGCGATACTGCATCCGCGAGCCCGCCGCCGGAGCGTGAGGCGCGAGGTAATAACGCAACCGGGCGTCATCGTCGCTCTCCAATGTTGGCGGTACCGGCGGGAAAGCCGCCGGGTCACCAGGGTCGAGCACCTGGCGCTCCAGGCCCATGTCCGCCAGGCGCGCATCGAGGTTGCTGCCGGTGGCCCACCACGCCAGCATCTGCTTGATGCGGGCGTTGTATTTGCGCTCGTGGGTTTGCAGGCGAACGCAAAAAGCTTCCAGCGCCAACGTCAGCAACTCGCTCTCGTTCTCCAGGCTGACCTTCAGCTTGGCGGCATTTTCTGGTGCACGAGTGGCGACGTAATCGACGACAAACGCCTTGAACTCCGCCAGCAACGGTTCGAACTCATCGACGGCAATGATCGCTGGCTCAGCCAGCTGGTTCTGGCCGGGTATCAGCATGCTCATGTCACCACCTCGAAGGATTGCTTGCGGTTTTTCCAGGTGCCGGCGAAGCGCAGCAACAGGCCGGCGCCCTGGCGGTTGGCGACGATGACTTGCGGCTCGAAGTCGGCGATGCCGTTCTGCGGGTTGTAGAACGCCTGGGCGGCATGGCTCTGGGCGAGAATCAGCAGGTCATCGCCGAGGTTTTGCCCGAGCAGCTGCGGGATCATCGAGCCGTACAGCGGGCGCTTCTGGCGAGTGCCCAAGGGCGTGGTCAGCGCTCGGGTAGCGCGCTGCACAAATTGCAGCCAGTCATCGACCGCCGCCCCGGTGTTTCTATCGATTCCGATCATGGGATGTCCTTGTCAGGGGCTGATGACTCGACCCTGGTGGTCCACCACCGGGCCGCTGAAGTGCGCGCCGCCTGCATCCAGCAACAGGCTGGTGCCGCCGACTTGCAGCGTGATGCCCTGGGCGCTCATCGTGAGGCTGGCGGCGCCGACCTTGATGTCGACCTGTTCGCGGGAACCTTTGAACGTGGTGGGGCCATTAACCCAGTTGAAGGTATGGCTGGCGTCGTCGTAGTCGCTCTGGGTACCGTCCTGATGGCGGCGCCGGGTCAGTGTCGAAGCGCTGGAGACCGGTGGAAAGCGGTCGCTGTTCAAGCCGAACAAGGCCACCGATTGCGCCCCGCCCTCCCCGGCGCCGTAGTTGAGCAGCAAACATTGCTCGCCTACTGACGGGATGCGGGTTTCCGTCTGTGCCCCGGCGCTGGGGTTGAAAAAGCGGATCGCCGGGGTGAGCAGTTCGCCGTGGCTGACCTTGCAGGTATTGCTGGCGGCGTCGACCTCCTGGCACACGCCGATTCGGCAGAAACTTTCGGCGCGTCGATACAGGTCTTCGAGCTGGCTTTCCATTTCCGCCAGGCGCTCCACGATCGGCCCCAGTTGCATGCGTAACAGCGCGTCGAACATGGGCTACTCCGCCAGCGGCTTGTATTGGTCGGGGTCGTCGATGTTCGAAACTTCCCAGGTGCAGGCAAAAAGCGGCTTGCCTGTGGGATCGTTGAGCAACGGCGGCCCGATATAGAGGGTTTGGGTGAAGGTGACGGTCCAGGTGTCGTAGTCCGTCTCCGCGCTGGTGCGTATTGAAGGCGCAGCGACAATGCTGGTCGGCAGGTCGCACTGCGCCTGCGGCAGGTTCCAGCGGTTATCCAGCACCAGGTCCATCAGTTGGCTGGCCAGGTCGCAGGCATCAAAGGGCAAGGCACCCGGGGCCACCATGGCCTTGAGTGAAATCCCCAGAGCATGGGCCTTGCGCCCCTCGCGGGAGCGAAGGCCCGGCCCATTGCCTTCGACCGTGATCAACACGCCGGTGTTGTTCGCGCCGCCCTGAAAGTCCTGATGAGTGCCGACCTTAAGTTCCGGAAACGCCCTGCGCAGTGCCTCGCTGATGGCCTGGGGCAATTGGGAGGGTTTTTCGATAAGTGTCATTTAAGTAGCGTCCTTGCAACGGTTACTGCGGGTCCCGGCCAGGGCCTTCGTTGACGCCGATGCGCTTGGCCGCCCAGCGTTCATAAAGGCCGATGGCCACGTCGGCGCCGGCCATGGCGGTCAGGCACCCAATGGCGCCGGCCGTCCAGATCGACATGCCGGCGGCGTAGCACAGCATCAGGGCTGATACCCCGCACACCATGCAGGCCCCCGAACGCAGGGCCAGGCGCCGCATAAGCGACCAACCACGGGCGCCTTCCTTGTCGGCGCGCCACATTTCTCCGGAAACCCCGCCAATCACCGCCAATACGATGACCAGCCAGATAGGCATTTCCGCCAACGCTTGCTGCTCGTTTGTCATGTCACGCCTCCTGGAATGAGTGATACCGGCAGGTCGCCGGTTGTAGGTGTTTGTTTCAATTTGAATGGGTTCTCTAGGTAGGCATTCCAAAAAGCCCGGTTGCCCGGGCTTTTCAGTAATGATGTCCTCGAACTTTCGGCGCTACTGGCGCGGTACGGTTCTTTCCTCAATGTTTTTCCGACCACGATCCCTGTCTGCCGGATAACTGCTTCTGGTGCTTTACGCTGCACACCCGGGCCAGTTGCCAACCCTCTGAACCGTTAAGGCCGGTTCATCGCTGCCTGTTCTTGAAGCGGTTTGAAACTAAAGAGCGTCGGCATCCTTGCCGGTATTGCCTGGCATCCTTGCCATCGCTTCGATGGCGTCCTTGCCGGTGTTGCGTAACGTCCTTGTCTTCCTTGGCAGCATCCTTGCCGCCTCCACCAGGCCTTCTTGGCTGGCTTGAGATGAAGAATATGCATGTATGCATATACAGTCAATGCACAAATGCATTTATTTTTGCGCAAAAAATGCACAGATGCATTTGTAGCCCCGCAGGCAAAGGGTTTGGTGGTTTTACGCAGACGAAAAAAAACCCGCTCACTGGCGGGCTTTGTCTTACACAGAAGGGTTAGCGGGCGTACATGCCCCACCAGAAAACGTGACCAAGGATGCTGATCTGTTCATCCTGGATTTCCTGGAAGCTGTAGTCCTCGTCCGGATGTTCATCGCGGTTGAAGCTACGCAGGCGAATCCCGGAAGGCAGGCGATAGAGCTGTTTCACCCGTAGCTGGCCGTTGTGATTGATGGCGTAAAGATCGCCATCGACGATGTCACCAATCCCGCATTTGCCCGCATTGACACCTACGGTGGCGCCGTCGCGCAGCACCGGCAACATACTGTTGCCGCGCACCGTCACGCACTTGGCCTGGTCGAACTGCACACCGTTATGCCGCAGGCTGCGCTTGCCGAATCGCAGGCTGGCCTTCTCGCTTTCCTCGATGACGAATCTTCCTGATCCAGCAGCCAATTCAACCTCGCGCAGAAAGGGGATCGACACCTCGTCATCATTAACGGGTGTTTCGTCGTCCCACAGGCTTATGTCCTTGAGTTCCGAATGCATCGGGTCACGCTCGTCCGACCGCACCGGCACCAGCCCTGCGCGCCCGCGCAGCTGATCGGTGCTGACCTGAAAGTAATCGGCGATGCGCGAGATGTGCTTGTCCGACGGATCCACGATCTTGCCGCTGAGGATCCGGGACAGTGTGGATTGAGGCACGCCGGTACGCCGGTGAAGCTCCGTGGGGGAGATCCGGTCGCGGTCCAGCAGCTCTCTTAAGACGATAGAAACGTTGCGTTTTTGCATAACGCGGATAGTGCAGGCAGTTTTGATGCTTGGCAAATGCTTATTTGCATATTTAATGCATGGAGCAACGAATTTGACCTGACCGCTTGTGCACTGCGAAGCCCCGACCGCGCGTGTTAACCTTGCGCCCATTGCAAAAAATGCTGGGCCAAGCGCCCCCTTTGCCCCATCACTTTCAACGAATTTGCCAACTATCCAATGAGTAAAAACACTTCCGATCTGTCCTCCCACACCCCGATGATGCAGCAGTACTGGCGCCTGAAAAACCAGCACCCTGATCAGTTGATGTTCTACCGCATGGGCGATTTCTACGAGATCTTCTATGAAGACGCGAAGAAGGCGGCCAAGTTGCTGGACATCACCCTGACCGCGCGCGGGCAGTCGGCCGGGCAGTCAATTCCGATGTGCGGGATTCCATATCATTCGTTGGAAGGTTACCTGGTCAAGCTGGTGAAGCTGGGCGAGTCGGTGGTGATCTGTGAGCAGATCGGCGACCCGGCCACCAGCAAGGGCCCGGTGGAACGCCAGGTGGTGCGCATCATCACGCCGGGTACGGTGAGTGATGAGGCGCTGCTGGATGAGCGTCGCGACAACCTGATCGCGGCAGTACTGGGGGACGAACGCCTGTTCGGCCTGGCAGTCCTGGATATCACCAGTGGCAACTTCACGGTGCTGGAGATCAAGGGCTGGGAGAATCTGCTGGCGGAGCTTGAGCGCGTCAATCCGGTGGAGTTGATGATCCCGGACGACTGGCCAAAGGACCTGCCGGCGGAACGTCGCCGTGGGACCAAGCGTCGTGCGCCGTGGGATTTCGAGCGTGATTCGGCGCTGAAAAGCCTGTGCCAGCAATTCTCCGTGCAAGACCTCAAGGGCTTCGGTTGCGAAACCCTGACCCTGGCCATCGGCGCCGCCGGTTGCCTGCTCAGCTATGCCAAGGAAACCCAGCGCACTGCCCTGCCGCATTTGCGCAGCCTGCGTCATGAACGCCTGGACGACACCGTGGTGCTGGATGGCGCCAGCCGTCGCAACCTGGAACTGGACACCAACCTGGCCGGCGGGCGCGACAACACCCTGCAATCGGTGGTCGACCGTTGCCAGACCGCCATGGGCAGCCGCTTGCTCACCCGCTGGTTGAACCGCCCGCTGCGGGATTTGACCGTGCTGCAAGCCCGCCAGACCTCTATTACCTGCCTGCTCGACCGCTACCGCTTTGAAAAGCTGCAACCGCAGCTCAAGGAAATCGGCGATATCGAGCGGATTCTGGCGCGGATCGGCCTGCGTAATGCGCGGCCCCGCGACCTGGCACGCCTGCGCGATGCCCTCGGCGCCCTGCCGCAACTGCAAGCGGCGATGACCGAACTGGAAGCACCGCACCTGCAGCAGCTGGCAGTCACCACCGGCACCTACCCGGAGCTGGCGGCGCTGCTGGAAAAAGCCATCATCGACAACCCGCCCGCGATCATCCGTGACGGTGGCGTGTTGAAGACCGGTTACGACACCGAGCTGGATGAGCTGCAATCCCTGAGCGAGAACGCCGGGCAGTTCCTGATTGACCTGGAAGCCCGTGAAAAAGCCCGCACCGGCCTGGCCAACCTGAAAGTCGGCTACAACCGCGTGCACGGCTACTTTATCGAGTTGCCAAGCAAGCAGGCCGAGCAGGCGCCGATCGATTACCAGCGCCGCCAGACCCTCAAGGGTGCCGAGCGCTTTATCACTCCGGAGCTTAAAGAATTCGAAGACAAGGCGCTGTCGGCCAAAAGCCGCGCCCTGGCCCGGGAGAAAATGCTCTACGAAGCCTTGCTCGAAAGCCTGATCGACAAGCTTGCGCCGTTGCAGGACACCGCCGCCGCCCTGGCCGAGCTGGATGTACTGAGCAACCTGGCCGAGCGTGCCCTGAACCTTGACCTGAACTGCCCGCGCTTTGTCAGCGAGCCGTGCATGCGCATCGTGCAAGGTCGCCACCCGGTGGTTGAGCAGGTGTTGACCACGCCGTTCGTCGCCAACGACCTGTCGCTGGACGACGACACCCGCATGCTGGTGATCACCGGTCCGAACATGGGCGGTAAATCCACCTACATGCGTCAGACCGCGTTGATCGTGCTGCTGGCGCATATCGGCAGCTTCGTGCCGGCGGCAAGCTGCGAATTGTCACTGGTGGACCGCATCTTCACCCGGATCGGTTCCAGCGATGACCTGGCCGGCGGCCGTTCGACCTTTATGGTGGAAATGAGCGAAACCGCCAACATCCTGCACAACGCCACCGAACGCAGCCTGGTGCTGATGGACGAAGTGGGCCGCGGCACCAGCACCTTCGACGGGCTGTCCCTGGCGTGGGCGGCGGCCGAGCGTTTGGCGCACCTGCGGGCATATACGCTGTTCGCGACGCACTACTTCGAACTGACCGTGCTGCCGGAAAACGAGCCGTTGGTAGCCAACGTGCACCTCAATGCCACCGAGCACAACGAGCGCATCGTGTTCCTGCACCACGTGCTGCCCGGCCCGGCAAGCCAGAGTTACGGCCTGGCCGTGGCGCAACTGGCGGGGGTGCCGGCCGAGGTGATTACCCGTGCTCGCGAGCACCTGAGCCGCCTGGAAGAAACAGCGCTGCCCCATGAGATTCCCGTGGCCAGCCCGGCCAAGGCCAGCAACAAACCCAGCGCGCCGCACCAGAGCGACATGTTCGCCAGCCTGCCTCATCCGGTACTGGATGAGTTGGCTAAGCTTGACCTGGATGACGTGACGCCGCGAAAAGCGCTCGAAATGTTATATGCACTGAAGACTCGGATATAACGCAGACGCTTGCAAGCTGGTAGACTCTCGCGCGGTTTGGGATGCTGCGGGCTTTTAGCCTGGCCTGCAGACTATCGCTCCCGAACCTCGCGAGCCCTGCCACAAAGGGTTTCGCTGCCGCCGCCTGAGGAGAAAATTAGAAATGACCTTCGTCGTCACCGACAACTGCATCAAGTGCAAGTACACCGACTGCGTAGAAGTGTGTCCGGTGGACTGCTTCTACGAAGGCCCGAATTTCCTGGTCATCCACCCGGACGAGTGCATTGACTGCGCCCTGTGTGAACCAGAATGCCCGGCCGTCGCTATTTTCTCCGAGGACGAAGTCCCGGCAGAGATGCAGGAATTTATTCAGTTGAACGTTGAGCTGGCGGAAATCTGGCCGAATATCACTGAGCGCAAAGACCCGATGCCGGATGCGGCAGAGTGGGATGGCAAAAAAGGCAAGATTGCCGACCTCGAACGCTGATAGCGTCGATGCCCTCCAAAAGGCCCCTTGCGGGCCTTTTTGCATTTCTGCGGGGCGGGTTTCACTTTTCTACAGGCAAAAAAAAGGGGCGGTATGACCCGCCCACATTTTTTCCCTAGTCCCTGTGTTCCTTTTCATCGTCCTGATGAATCGCATCCTGCGAGGTTCCCTGAATCATCGTTCCTTGATGACTGTGTCAATCCGTGGACACAGGGCTGATCTTAGAGAGTTCACGGGGAAGTTCAACGGGATCCAACCCGCCGGGTTTTCGATTCACGCGCTCAAACGCGAATAAATAATCGTTATATTTCAATAAGATAGAAATATAGGCAATCAATTCAAGACGCCCCCGCCGATGAAAAAACCCAAACGCTTACGAAAAAGTAAGTGAATGCTTACACCAGCAATTACGTAAAAGAGTAAAAAACGCCTCGTTGGTGTTCATCAGGCAAGAAAAAGCCCCGACAAGGTCGAGGCTTTTTTCCCATCCGGTGGATCAGTCGTCGCTGACAGTAATCGTCGGCATTGCCTGGGCCTCGGCTTCCTGCAGGACGATTCGCGCGCCTACGTGGCGCGCCAGCTCCTGGTAGACCATGGCAATCTGGCCATCGGGCTCGGCAACCACCGTCGGCTTGCCGCCATCAGCCTGCTCTCGAATCCCCATGGACAGCGGCAACGACGCCAGCAGTTCAACGCCGTACTGGGTCGCGAGCTTCTCGCCGCCGCCTTCACCGAACAGATGCTCGGCGTGGCCGCAGTTGGAGCAGATGTGCACCGCCATGTTTTCCACGACGCCCAGCACCGGGATGTTGACCTTGCGGAACATCTCCACACCCTTGCGGGCATCCAGCAGCGCGAGGTCCTGCGGTGTGGTGACGATCACCGCGCCGGCCACCGGCACTTTCTGCGCCAGGGTCAGCTGGATATCGCCGGTGCCGGGCGGCATATCGATCACCAGGTAGTCCAGGTTGCCCCAGTCGGTCTGGGTGACCAGTTGCAGCAACGCACCGGATACCATCGGGCCGCGCCAGACCATCGGTGTGTTGTCGTCGGTCAGGAACGCCATGGACATGACTTCCACGCCATGGGACTCGATCGGCACGAACCATTTCTGGTCCTTGATCTTCGGCCGGGTGCCTTCCGGGATGCCAAACATCACGCCCTGGCTCGGGCCATAGATGTCGGCGTCGAGAATCCCGACCCGCGCGCCTTCCCGGGCCAGGGCCAGGGCCAGGTTGGCGGCGGTGGTGGATTTGCCCACGCCGCCCTTGCCGGAAGCCACGGCCACCACGTTCTTGACGTTGGCCAGGCCCGGAACCTGCGCCTGGGCCTTGTGCGGGGCGATCACGCACTGGATGTCGACCCTGGCCGAGCTGACGCCGTCCAGGCCTTCGATGGCCATTTGCAGCATCTGCGCCCAGCCGCTCTTGAACAGGCCTGCAGCGTAGCCCAGCTCAAGCTGGACCGAAACCTTGTCACCCTGCACGTCGATGGCGCGTACGCACCCGGCGCTGACCGGGTCCTGGTTCAGGTAGGGGTCGGTGTACTGGCGAAGAACGGCTTCCACCGCTGCGCGATTGACGGCGCTCATGGGCTACTCCCGAAAAAAGACTGACTAAAACAGGCGGCTATCCTAACCGTTCCAGCGCCCCAGCGGCACGCTTTCGGCCTGCGGGAAAATCCGGAAACAGCCGCACGGGGTGAAATAAATTTCCCGGCGCTTTATAGTGGCCGACCTCCGTTTCATCAAGTAGCCGAGCCCCATGTCCGAGCCACGCAAGATCCTCGTCACCAGCGCCCTGCCCTATGCCAATGGTTCTATCCACCTTGGCCATATGCTTGAGTACATCCAGACCGATATGTGGGTGCGCTTCCAGAAGCATCGCGGCAATCAATGCATTTATGTCTGCGCGGACGACGCCCACGGTTCGGCCATCATGTTGCGCGCCGAGAAGGAAGGGATCACCCCGGAACAACTGATCGCCAATGTCCAGGCTGAACACAGCGCCGACTTTGCCGAGTTCCTGGTGGATTTCGATAACTTCCACTCGACCCACTCCGACGAAAACCGCGAGCTGTCGAGCCAGATCTACCTGCGCCTCAAGGACGCCGGGCACATTGCCACGCGTTCGATCACCCAGTATTTCGACCCGGAAAAGAAAATGTTCCTGGCCGACCGCTTCATCAAGGGCACCTGCCCGAAATGCGGCACTGAGGACCAGTACGGCGACAACTGCGAGAAATGCGGCGCCACTTACGCGCCCACCGACCTGAAGGATCCGAAGTCGGCCATCTCCGGCGCCACCCCGGTACTCAAGGATTCCCAGCACTTCTTCTTCAAGCTCCCGGATTTCCAGCAGATGCTGCAAACCTGGACCCGCAGCGGCACCCTGCAGGACGCCGTGGCGAACAAGATAGCCGAATGGCTGGACGCCGGCCTGCAACAGTGGGACATCTCCCGCGATGCGCCGTACTTCGGCTTTGAGATACCGGGCGAGCCAGGCAAGTACTTCTACGTGTGGCTGGACGCGCCGATCGGCTACATGGCCAGCTTCAAGAACCTGTGCGACCGCACGCCGGAGCTGGACTTCGACGCGTTCTGGAACAAGGACTCCACGGCCGAGCTGTACCACTTCATCGGCAAGGACATCGTCAACTTCCACGCGCTGTTCTGGCCTGCAATGCTTGAAGGTTCGGGCTATCGCAAGCCAACCGGCATTGCCGTGCACGGTTACCTGACGGTCAACGGCCAGAAGATGTCCAAGTCCCGTGGCACCTTTATCAAGGCGCGCACCTACCTGGACCACCTGTCGCCGGAATACCTGCGCTACTACTACGCCTCCAAGCTGGGCCGTGGTGTCGACGACCTGGACCTGAACCTGGAAGACTTCGTACAGAAGGTCAACTCGGACCTGGTGGGTAAGGTTGTCAACATCGCCAGCCGTTGCGCCGGGTTTATCCACAAGGGCAACGCCGGGGTGCTGGTGGCTGAAAATGCCGCACCTGAGTTGACCGATGCATTCCTGGCCGCCGCGCCGAGCATCGCCGATGCCTATGAAGCTCGCGACTTTGCCCGGGCCATGCGCGAAATCATGGGCCTGGCCGACCGCGCCAACGCCTGGATCGCCGACAAGGCGCCGTGGTCGCTGAACAAGCAGGAAGGCAAGCAGGCTGAAGTCCAGGCGATCTGCGCCACGGGCGTCAACCTGTTCCGTCAGTTGGTGATCTTCCTCAAGCCGGTGTTGCCATTGCTGGCAGCCGACGCCGAGGCGTTCCTCAATGTGCCGCCGCTGACCTGGAATGACCACGCGACACTGCTCGGCAACCATCAGTTGAATGAATTCAAGCCGCTGATGACCCGTATCGACCCGGTAAAAGTGCAGGCCATGACCGACGCATCGAAAGAAGACCTCGAGGCCAGCAAGACCGATACCGGCGACGCTGCACCTGCGGGCAATGGCGAACTGGCGAAAGATCCGTTGTCGCCGGAAATCGACTTCGACGCCTTCGCTGCGGTGGACTTGCGGGTGGCCCTGATCCTCAAGGCCGAAGCCGTGGAAGGCGCCGACAAGCTGCTGCGCCTGACCCTGGACATCGGTGATGAACAACGCAACGTGTTCTCGGGGATCAAGAGCGCCTATCCGGACCCATCCAAGCTCGATGGTCGCCTGACCATGATGATCGCCAACCTCAAGCCGCGGAAAATGAAGTTCGGTATCTCCGAAGGCATGGTGATGGCGGCCGGCCCTGGCGGTGAAGAGATCTACCTGTTGAGCCCGGACAGCGGCGCCAAGCCGGGTCAGCGCATCAAGTAACAATGGCTAACTGCCTCATGGTCTCGGCCATGGGGCGGTTTCAGCTAGTACCCCCTCCTCGCTTGCCGGATAATCGGATTCTGTTTGCTGTCGGCCCGTTGTTGGCTGTGGCTTTTCCGGGTTCCAACGCAATGATCAAACCATGAGCCTGATTCAACGTATCGACGCCCTGCTGCCGCAAACCCAGTGTGGCAAATGTGGGCATCCTGGCTGCAAGCCCTACGCAGAAGGCATTGCCCAAGGCGAGGCGATCAACAAGTGCCCTCCGGGCGGCCAGGAAACCATTGCAGCCCTGGCGCAGCTGTTGAAGCTCCCGGTGCTGGAGTTGGACACATCTCGAGGGGAAGCGCCCGCACAGATCGCGTTTATCCGTGAAGCGGAGTGCATCGGCTGTACCAAATGCATCCAGGCCTGCCCGGTGGACGCTATCGTCGGTGCTGCCAAATTGATGCACACGGTGATTGTCGACGAGTGCACGGGTTGCGACCTGTGTGTAGCACCCTGCCCGGTTGATTGCATCGAAATGCGTCCGGTGAGCACCGTGGTACCGATTGTCGGCGGGCTGGCCTCCAATGATCATGAACGCGAGGCACGCAGCCTCAAGCGCGACCGGGCCCGGCGACGGTTTGAACAGCGCAACGCGCGGCTGCAACGCGAAGAGGAACAGAAACTTGCCGAACGCCAGGCACGCTCCAAGCGCGCCGCCCCGGTAGCTGCGGCCACGGTCAACCCGGTCCAGGCGGCCATTGAGCGGGTTCGTGCACAAAAAGCCGCGGCCATGGACGCCGCCTTGAAGAAGGCCAAGATCAACCTGGCCATGAGCCGCGCCCAATTGCACAAATCCCTGAAAGCTTTCGGCCACCCGCCGACCTTTGAACAGCAGTCGCAGTTGATCATTCTGCAACAGCACTTCGAAACGGCAGAGCAGGCGCTTGCGGCACTGGTGGTGGCTGATGCCCGCACCTGAACCCCTTGAGCACCGGCCCCACGTGATAAAGCGTGTACTGCCGGTGCACGCCGCGTTTATCCTGCTCGGGTTATTGGGCCCGTTTTTCGTAACCACACTGACTGTTTGCAAGGAACCGCTCGCCCCATGAACGCCGCAAAACGCCTGGAAATTTTCCGCCGGCTTCACGAAGACAACCCGGAACCGAAAACCGAACTGGCCTACTCCTCGCCGTTCGAGTTGCTGATCGCCGTGATTCTCTCGGCCCAGTCCACAGACGTCGGCGTCAACAAGGCCACCGCCAAGTTGTATCCGGTGGCGAACACCCCGGAGGCGATCTACGCGCTGGGGGTTGAGGGGTTGTCCGAATACATCAAGACCATCGGCCTGTACAACAGCAAGGCGAAGAATGTCATCGAGACATGCCGGCTGCTGGTGGAACTGCACGGCAGCGAAGTGCCGCAAACGCGCGAAGCCCTGGAAGCCCTTCCGGGTGTTGGCCGAAAAACCGCCAATGTGGTGCTCAATACAGCATTTCGCCAGTTGACCATGGCGGTGGACACGCACATCTTTCGGGTCAGCAACCGAACCGGTATTGCCCGCGGAAAAAATGTGGTGGAGGTGGAAAAACAGCTGATGAAGTTCGTGCCCAAGCCGTATCTGCTGGACTCGCATCACTGGTTGATCCTTCACGGACGCTATGTCTGCCAGGCCCGCAAGCCGCGCTGTGGCAGCTGCCGCATCGAAGACCTGTGCGAATACAAGGAAAAGACTTCCGACGATTGAGCCATCATTGCTTTTATCGATGAGTCGATTGAAAAAATCTTTTTTACCAGGCCCGAGATTATCGTTATAAGGAGCGCCAACGGCAGTCTTAGCCTGGAGTTAACCTTATGAGCACTGGCAAAGAACAACTGGATGTAGAAGACGACGTTGTTGGCGCTGAATCCGACGATGATGCAGCAGAAGCACCGGTAGAGGTGGCCAAGACCAATTTGAGCAAACGCCGCACCATCGACAACCTGCTGGAAGAGCGGCGCTTGCAAAAACAGTTGGCCGATTACGACTTCGATCTCTAATCGATCCAACGATAAACAGAAGCCTCCCTTGCGGAGGCTTTTTTCTGACTGGATGTAAATGTGAGGCCGGCCTACACCAGGCCGTTTCGCTGGGCCAGCTCGATCAAGTCCACCAGCGAGCGGGCGTTGAGCTTGAGCAGCAAGCGGGTCTTGTAGGTGCTTACAGTCTTGTTGCTCAGGAACATGCCATCGGCGATCTCCTTGTTGGTCTTGCCGCGGGCCAACTGCTGCAACACCATCATCTCCCGGCCGGACAGGCGCTCGACCATGTCCGCTTCGCTGGCGTTGCCCATCGTGGAGCGCACCGAGTTCAACGCCTGGTTGGGGAAGTAGCTGTACCCGCACAGCACCGCCTTGACCGCGCTCAACAGCTCGGTGAGATCCTGTTGCTTGCACACGTAGCCGGCAGCACCCGCCTGCATGCACCGCATCGAGAAATGCCCGGGCGCCTGGGACGTCAGCACCAGCACCTTGAAGGGATGTGCCTGTTTGGTTGATGACAGCCGGCATATAACTTCCAGGCCATCGAGTTTGGGAATTCCAATGTCCAGTATGACAATGTCCGGCATATGCTCGCGCGCAAGTTGCAAGGCATCGACACCGTTATCGGTCTCGGCAACGACCTCATAACTATGACGCTCCATTAGCATACGCACAGCAAGACGAATGACGGGATGATCATCCACGATCAGCACTTTATTCATGGGCAAGTCCAATTTCGCTGTTCGAATTATTAAGAGTAAGCACAATAGCCTAGTCGTTTCTCGCTTGGCATAGCGCTCCCCCCCAAGCAACAGCAAGCAGAGACCTAACCCACAAAGACATAGGATTTAACCTACAAAAAAACGCCAGATCGGAGCTATCCAGTTTTGTTGGGGCTTTCAGAACTTTCCGAGCACAAACATATTTTGAGTGAAAATTCCCAGGATTACGCGGGCCCGGGTAAACGCGCCGTACACAAGTTTCAGGAAATGCCCCTTGTGCGCTGTCAGAAGACCTGTGAACCCGGAGGGAAATCGGGTTTTTAAAAGTTCCATTCGACATAATTACTAACGCTCCATAAATCCTACAGGCATGTCAGCATCTGACATATTCGCGGTACATTTCTGAGTGAATTTTCTGTAGTACATAGTTCCTGCCTACAAGAAAAAATCTCACTTTCAACAATGCATCACTTATCGAGCGAAATTAATAAACATTGCCCCCGTAAAAATATAAACACTCCAGATCATCTCCTGGAGTACCTGAACTTTTTCGAAGCGAACAATAAACACAGGCGCGCGCCCGATGATTCCGGATGTATTTTCAACCAAAAAAAATGGCCCCTTGAGGGGCCATTTTTCATTGCAACTTACAACACTCAGAACAACTTGCGACCTTTGTTGGCCGCAATGCGCATGCGCAACGCGTTCAGCTTGATGAAGCCTGCCGCGTCTGCCTGGTTGTAGGCGCCGCCATCTTCTTCAAAAGTGGCGATGTTGGCGTCGAACAACGACTCATCGGACTTGCGACCGGTCACGATCACGTTGCCCTTGTACAGCTTCAGGCGCACAACGCCGTTCACGTGGACCTGGGAAGCGTCGATCATCTGTTGCAGCATCAGACGCTCAGGGCTCCACCAGTAGCCGGTGTAGATCAGGCTGGCGTACTTGGGCATCAACTCGTCTTTGAGGTGAGCCACTTCACGGTCCAGGGTGATGGACTCAATGGCGCGGTGAGCGCGCAGCATGATGGTGCCGCCCGGGGTTTCGTAGCAACCACGGGACTTCATGCCCACGTAACGGTTCTCGACGATGTCGAGGCGGCCGATACCGTGTTCGCCACCGATACGGTTCAAGGTCGCCAGTACGGTGGCCGGGGTCATTTCGACGCCGTCCAGCGCGACGATGTCGCCGTTGCGGTAGGTCAGTTCCAGGTACTGGGCCTTGTCAGGAGCGTTCTCCGGGGAGACGGTCCATTTCCACATGTCTTCTTCGTGCTCGGTCCAGGTGTCTTCCAGCACGCCGCCTTCATAGGAGATGTGCAGCAAGTTGGCGTCCATCGAGTACGGGGACTTCTTCTTGCCGTGACGCTCGATCGGGATCGCGTGCTTTTCAGCGTAGTCCATCAGCTTTTCACGTGACAACAGGTCCCATTCACGCCACGGAGCAATCACTTTTACGCCTGGCTTCAAGGCGTAGGCGCCCAGTTCGAAACGCACCTGGTCGTTGCCCTTGCCGGTGGCGCCATGGGAAATGGCGTCGGCGCCGGTTTCGTTGGCGATTTCGATCAGGCGCTTGGCGATCAGCGGACGTGCGATGGAAGTACCCAGCAGGTACTCGCCTTCGTAGACAGTGTTGGCGCGAAACATCGGGAAAACGAAATCGCGGACGAACTCTTCGCGCAGGTCGTCAATGTAGATCTCTTTCACGCCCATGGCTTGCGCCTTGGCACGTGCAGGTTCGACCTCTTCGCCCTGACCCAGGTCAGCGGTGAAGGTCACCACTTCACAGTTATAAGTATCCTGCAGCCACTTGAGGATCACCGAAGTGTCCAGGCCGCCGGAATACGCGAGAACGACCTTGTTTACGTCGGCCATGCCATCACTCCACGGGGTTGTACGGAAAGGCGTCGATTCTACCGACCAAAACCGTGAAATTACAGAGGCGCGACAGCAAATGAAGATAAAGCGACAGATTATGTCGAGCGGGCGACGAAACGCCGCACCTTATGAGGTGGCGGCGGCGTTGCCTGGCGCCTTGGCCTGGGGCGCCGGTTTCTCGGGGGCTGCCACCCGTTCGAGCTGAATATTCACCCGGCGGTTTTTCGCCCGGTTGGCCGCGTTGGTGTTCGGCGCCAGCGGATAGCTTTCGCCATGAAAGCGCAGGGTAATCTGAGATTCCTGGATGCCATTGGCCTTGAAGTAGTCCATTACCGCCAATGCACGACGCCGCGAAACGTCGCGATTGGTCAGGCGATTGCCGCTGTTGTCGGAGTGGCCATTCAACTCGACGTGGTTAACCGTCGGGTCGGCTTTCATGAATTCGAGAATCACCGAGAGCTTTTTCCTGGCCGCCGCGTCCAGTTCGATGCCGCCACCCGGGAAGCCCACCTCGGTCTGTTTGACCTGCTCGAAATTCATCGGCAGCAGCTTGGTGGTGCAGAGTTGATAGTCGTTGTAGGCCTTGCTGAATTTCGCCGGCAGCAGGCGGATCTCGGAGTAACCGCCGTCGCGGCTATAGTGGCGCACCGTCGGGCTGCGCCCTTCGAGCAGGCCGGTAAACAAACGCCCGGCCTGGGCCTGGGAGCTGTTGAACAGCACATCGCCACTGCCGACACGCACCGCCCCCAGGTTGATATCGCCACGCCCTGGCTGCCACGGCGCAGCCGCCGCCAACAGGGTTGCGGAACCGGCACCCAACGAGCCGTTAAAGGCTTTCAGGCGAAACGTCGCCTGCTCGCCGGCCCGGCGCACGAACTCGCCCGAGCCGAAATCGGTGATCGGCTGGGTCAAGCGGCACTCGAATTTATCGCCCTCCACTTTCCACTCAATATTCTCCAGACGAGTCTGGAACGTGAGGGCCATCGCGGGCAGGCTGGCGAACACACTGAGCAGGGCTAAATAATGCTGGCGCACGGGAGGCTCCACTGGTTTCTACAACACATCAAGGCGTCATACATCGTTAAGGCATACCCAGGGATATCGGTCGCATCCTGCAAAACTTGATAGCGAGTGCCTGCAAGAGTCTTTTCCGGTAGCATTCCCACCAGATTGACCCGCCTGGAATCCCCAATGTCCGACCGCCTGACCCTGCTGCGTCCCGACGACTGGCATATTCATCTTCGCGATGGTGCTGCGTTGCCCCAAACCGTGGCCGATGTAGCGCGCACGTTTGGCCGCGCCATCATCATGCCTAACCTGGTACCTCCGGTGCGTAACGCCGCGGAAGCCGACGCCTATCGCCAGCGCATTCTCGCTGCACGACCGGCCGGCAGCCGCTTCGAACCGTTGATGGTGCTGTACCTGACCGACCGCACCCAGCCCGAAGAAATCCGCCAGGCCAAGGCCAGTGGTTTCGTGCACGCCGCCAAGCTGTACCCGGCCGGCGCGACCACCAACTCCGATTCCGGCGTCACCAGTATCGACAAGATCCTGCCGGCCATCGAAGCCATGGCCGAAGTGGGCATGCCGTTGCTGATCCACGGTGAAGTCACCCGTGGCGATGTCGATGTGTTCGATCGTGAAAAGATCTTCATCGACGAGCACATGCGCCGAGTTGTCGAGCTGTTCCCGACCCTCAAGGTGGTGTTCGAGCACATCACCACCGCCGATGCCGTGCAGTTCGTCACCGAGGCTTCGGCCAACGTCGGCGCGACCATCACCGCGCATCACCTGCTGTACAACCGCAACCACATGCTGGTGGGCGGGATTCGGCCGCACTTCTATTGCCTGCCGATTCTCAAGCGCAACACGCACCAGGTAGCGCTGCTCGATGCCGCCACCAGTGGCAGCGAGAAATTTTTCCTCGGTACCGACTCTGCACCTCACGCCCAACACGCCAAGGAAGCCGCGTGTGGTTGTGCCGGTTGCTATACCGCCTATGCGGCAATCGAGTTGTATGCCGAAGCGTTCGAACAACGCAACGCGCTGGACAAGCTTGAAGGGTTCGCCAGCCTCAACGGCCCACGTTTCTATGGCCTGCCGGCGAATACCGACCGCATTACCCTGGTCCGTGAAGACTGGACCGCCCCCACCAGCCTGCCGTTTGGCGAGCTGACCGTTATCCCGCTGCGCGCCGGTGAAACACTGCGCTGGCGCCTGCTGGAGGAACACCCGTGAGTGAAGACCATTACGACGACGACCAGGAACACGGTGGCGGTGGTGGCGGTTCCCGTCACCCGATGGCCGAGCGTTTCCGTGGCTACCTGCCCGTTGTCATCGACGTAGAAACCGGCGGCTTCAATTGCGCCACTGACGCGTTGCTGGAAATCGCCGCCACGACCATCGGCATGGATGAACAGGGTTTCGTGTTCCCGGAACACACCCACTTCTTCCGCGTCGAGCCGTTCGAAGGCGCCAACATCGAAGCGGCGGCCCTGGAATTCACCGGGATCAAGCTTGATCACCCACTGCGCATGGCCGTCAGTGAAGAAGCGGCGCTGACCGACATCTTCCGTGGCGTACGCAAGGCCCTGAAGGCCAATGGCTGCAAACGCGCGATCCTGGTGGGCCACAACAGCAGCTTCGACCTGGGCTTCCTCAATGCCGCCGTGGCGCGCCTGGACATGAAGCGCAACCCGTTTCACCCGTTCTCCAGCTTCGACACTGCGACCCTGGCCGGTTTGGCCTATGGCCAGACCGTGCTGGCGAAGGCCTGCCAGGCTGCCGGTATCGACTTCGACGGTCGTGAGGCCCACTCGGCCCGCTACGACACCGAGAAGACCGCCGAGCTGTTCTGCGGCATCGTCAACCGTTGGAAACAGATGGGCGGCTGGGAAGACTTCGGCGACTGAAGCCAAATCCCGCGCATAAAAAAACCGGCCCTCTCAGGCCGGTTTTTTTTGCTTCGAACGTGGCTTACAGCTTGCCAGCGTTCTCGGTCAGGTAAGCCGCAACGCCTTCTGGCGAAGCGTTCATGCCTTTGTCGCCTTTTTTCCAGTTGGCAGGGCAAACTTCACCGTGCTCTTCGTGGAATTGCAGAGCGTCGACCAGGCGGATCAGCTCTTCCATGTTACGGCCCAGCGGCAGGTCGTTGATGATCTGCGAGCGCACAACGCCCTTGTCGTCGATCAGGAACGCGCCACGGAAAGCCACGCCGCCTTCGGACTCAACGTCGTAGGCCTTGGCGATGTCGTGCTTCATGTCGGCAGCCATGGTGTATTTGACTTTGCCGATGCCGCCATCATTGATGGCGGTGTTGCGCCAGGCGTTGTGGGTGAAATGGGAGTCGATGGAAACGGCAACCACTTCAACATTACGCGCCTTGAAATCGTCCATGCGGTGATCCAGGGCGATCAGCTCCGATGGGCAGACGAAGGTGAAGTCCAGCGGGTAGAAGAACACCAGGCCGTATTTGCCTTTGATGGCTTCAGACAGTTTGAAGCTGTCTACGATTTCGCCATTGCCGAGGACGGCGGGTACGTCGAAATCCGGGGCTTGTTTGCCGACGAGTACGCTCATTGGGTATCTCCTGATGGTGGTGACTGAAGTAAAAGGATCCGTCCCAGTGTGCCGCAGCTAAACGACAGGCCTGTGACGTGATCACGCTTCGTGAAGACCGACCATCATACCGGAAAAAAGCCGTTCGTCAGTGAAGCCGCGTGCAAACACCAAGGCTTGAGAAACTACTTTGACAATCATTCTCGTTAACATTAAGATCCGTCGCACTTAAGCCTTAAACCGCGATGGTTCTCCCTTATGTATGTCTGCCTCTGCACTGGCGTCACCGACGGACAAATCCGCGAAGCAATCTACGAAGGTTGCTGCAGCTACAAGGAAGTACGTGAAACCACCGGCGTTGCCAGCCAATGCGGCAAATGCGCCTGCCTCGCCAAGCAAGTGGTACGGGAAACCCTGACGCAGCTGCAAACTGCCCAGGCTGCGATCCCCTACTCAGCAGAATTTACACACGCTTAATCAGCGTGTTTTAAAGAACCGGACTTAGTGTCCGGTTTTTTTATGCCCGTAATTCAAACAGTTAGCGCCAAGACGCGGAACACAAACATTCTTATTCCGATTAATTTTCATTTATTATTCAATAACTTAGGTTTGACAGTAGTAAATGCGCAGCTCAAACTCCGCCTTATATACAGCTAATACAGGGCAGGACCCCAATCATGAAAGGCGACATCACAGTCATCCAGCAACTCAACAAAATCCTTGCCAATGAACTGGTCGCGATCAATCAGTACTTCCTGCATGCGCGCATGTATGACGATTGGGGCCTGGAAAAGCTGGGCAAGCGTGAATACAAAGAATCCATCAAGGCCATGAAGGACGCTGACGCGCTGATCAAACGCATCCTGTTCCTTGAAGGCCTGCCGAACGTGCAGGACCTGGGCAAGCTGAACATCGGCGAGCACACCCAGGAAATGATCAACTGCGACCTGAACTTCGAGCGCAAGAGCCACACCGACCTGAAGGCCGCCATTGCCCATTGCGAATCCAAGGGCGACTTCGGCAGCCGTGAACTGCTGGAAGATATCCTTGAAGACCAGGAAGAACACATCGACTGGCTGGAAACCCAAATCGGCTTGATCGACAAAGTGACTATCGAGAATTACCTGCAATCGCAGATGGGTGAATAACCCTTCAATTCCCGGCCACTAAAAAGCCCCGCTCTCTTTCGAGAAGCGGGGCTTTTTATTGCCGCGGCCTAAAACAAATCAGGCTTCGGTCTTCGCAGCTGCTTTGGCCGCTGCGTCTTTGATCAGTGCCTGCAACGAACCATCAGCCGCCATTTCGGTGATGATGTCGCTACCGCCGACCAGCTCACCGGCAACCCACAGCTGCGGGAAGGTTGGCCAGTTGGCGTACTTCGGCAGGTTGGCGCGGATTTCCGGGTTCTGCAGGATATCCACGTAGGCGAACTTCTCGCCACATTGCATGATTGCCTGGGAAGCCTTTGCGGAGAAGCCACACTGGGGAGCGTTAGGGGCGCCCTTCATGTAAAGCAGAATAGTGTTGTTGGCAATCTGCTCTTTGATCGTTTCGATGATATCCATGGAACACCTCGGCTGGAACTTTCCGACTCATGGGTCGGCACGGTGGCGCATTGTAACGCAAACCCCAGCGTGACGCTCGGACTCCCCGACAGACAATCCTTACGCCGCCGCCACCTGCACCGGCACGCCGTTCAACGCTGCGTTGCCCGACAGCTCATCCAGTTGCCGCTCATCCGTCAGGTCATTCGCGCTCGCCCCCGGCTGCCCGCTGGCGATGGTCATCTGCACGCCAGGGCGGCCGTGGCCCCAACCGTGAGGCAGGCTGACCACGCCGGGCATCATGTCGAGACTGGCCAACACTTCCACCTCGATCATGCCGATCCGCGAGCTGACCCGTACCCGCTGCCCGTCAGTCAACTGGCGATGGGCAAGGTCATCCGGATGCATCAGCAGTTGATGGCGAGGCTTGCCCTTCACCAGCCGGTGGTAGTTATGCATCCAGGAGTTGTTGCTGCGCACATGCCGGCGGCCGATCAGCAGCAACTCATTCACCTCGGGCACCGGCTGCGCGGCAAAGCGCGCCAGGTCGGCAAGGATTACCGATGGTGCGGCCTGCAGATGGCCATTGGCGGTTTTCAGGCGGCCTGCGAGGTTGGGTTTCAGCGGCCCGAGGTCCAGGCCATGAGGGTGATCGGCCAGAGCGGCAATGGACAACCTGTCACCATAAGGCCCGGCCCGCAGCCCGAAGTCGATCATCTGCGCAGGCGGCATCGTCGGTTTGAGTGTATTACCCGTCTTCTCGGCAAACGCCCGGGCCAGGCCGACGAAGATTTCCCAGTCATGCAACGCACCCTCGGGTTTCGGCAGGATGGCGCGATTGAAACGGGTGACGTTACGCACCGCGAACATATTGAAGGTGGTGTCGTAGTGATCGTTTTCCAGGGCCGAGGTGGACGGCAGGATCAGGTCGGCGTAACGCGTGGTCTCGTTGATATACAGGTCGATGCTGACCATGAACTCCAGGCCATCCAGCGCCTGTTCCAACTGCCGGCCGTTAGGCGTGGAGAGCACCGGATTGCCCGCCACCGTCACCAGGGCGCGGATTTGCCCTTCACCCTCAGTGAGCATTTCTTCAGCCAGTGCCGATACCGGCAGCTCGCCCCCGTACTCGGGTCGCCCGGAAACCCGGCTTTGCCAGCGATTGAAATGCCCGCCGGAAGTCGAGGCCACCAGGTCGACGGCCGGCGTAGTGCACAAGGCCCCGCCGACTCGATCCAGATTACCGGTCACCAGGTTGATCAACTGCACCAGCCAATGGCACAGCGTGCCAAACGCCTGGGTCGATACGCCCATGCGGCCATAACACACTGCTGTGTCGGCCGCAGCGAAGTCCCGGGCCAACTGGCGGATCTGCTCGGCGGGCACCGCACATTGACGGCTCATGGCCTCGGCGGTGAATCCGGCCACGGCGTGGCGCACGTCATCCAGGCCGTCCACCGGCAGGTGACTGTCACGGGTCAGGTTCTCGGCAAACAGTGTATTGAGCAATCCGAACAACAACGCCGCATCACCGCCCGGGCGCACGAACAGATGCTGGTCGGCCATCGCCGCCGTCTCGCTGCGGCGCGGATCAACCACCACGACTTTGCCGCCGCGAGCCTGGATGGCCTTCAGGCGTTTCTCCACATCCGGCACGGTCATGATGCTGCCGTTGGACGCCAACGGGTTGCCGCCGAGGATCAGCATGAAATCGGTATGGTCGATGTCCGGGATCGGCAGCAACAGGCCGTGGCCGTACATCAGGTGGCTGGTGAGGTGGTGGGGTAACTGGTCCACCGAGGTGGCGGAAAAACGATTGCGGGTCTTCAGCTGGCCAAGGAAGTAGTTGCTGTGGGTCATCAGGCCATAGTTGTGCACGCTCGGATTGCCCTGGTACACCGCCACAGCATTCTGCCCGTGACGCGTCTGAATCGCGGCCAGGCGCTCGGCTACAAGTACAAAGGCGTCTTCCCACGGGATCGGCTGCCATTCGCTGCCCACTCGCAACATGGGCTGGTGCAGGCGGTCCGGGTCATTCTGGATGTCTTGCAGGGCCACGGCCTTGGGGCAGATATGGCCACGGCTGAACGTATCCAGGGGGTCGCCCTTGATCGAGGTGATCGCCAGGCTTGCGTCTTCGCCCTGGGTGGTCTCCAGTGTGAGGCCGCAGATGGCTTCGCACAGATGGCAGGCACGGTGGTGGAGAGTCTTGGTCATGGCCAGTATCTTTTATTGTGGGCTAGGCGCTTCGGACGAAAACTATGGCCCGCCCGGGGCAGCAGCGCCAGCAACGTTCGTCGTGTGAATCCAGGGGCATCAGGCCAGGCCATGAGGAAACATCAGGAAATGTTTCAGAAGCCTTCGGCAGCCCGCTGAAACCGACGCAGCCCGGCCTCAGCCCGCCCTCACGCATTGCAATGTGGCGCAGCGCCAGTGTACAAATGACCCGCTGCTGTCAGGAAACAGGCTTCAAAAGCGCCCTCCCCGCGTCCTTGAACTCCCCTAAAAACTGTAGCCCTATTGGTAAGACGCGACATTTAATTATAAGATCGCGCCTTCCCCTATTTCGTCGCCCCGTGCGGCTTTCGCCGCAGGTCTCGCCCGTTTTCAAAATAAACCAGGCTTTGAGTATCTGCGGTCTGTTGCAAAAAGGTAGTTAATGATGAGCGCAAGGCACTTTCTCTCCCTGATGGATTGCACGCCCGAAGAGCTGGTCAGCGTGCTCCGTCGAGGCATTGAGCTTAAAGACCTGCGTAACCGCGGCGTACTGTTCGAGCCTTTGAAAAACCGCGTGCTCGGGATGATTTTCGAGAAGTCGTCCACCCGCACCCGCGTGTCTTTCGAAGCCGGCATGATTCAGCTCGGCGGCCAGGCTATCTTCCTGTCACCTCGCGATACCCAACTGGGCCGTGGCGAGCCGATCAGCGATTGCGCGATCGTGATGTCGAGCATGCTGGATGCGGTGATGATCCGTACCTTCGCCCACAGCACCCTGACCGAATTTTCCGCCAACTCCCGAGTGCCCGTGATCAACGGCCTGTCCGATGACCTGCACCCCTGCCAGTTGCTGGCCGACATGCAAACCTTCCTCGAACAGCGCGGCTCGATCCAGGGCAAGACCGTGGCCTGGATCGGCGACGGCAACAACATGTGCAACAGCTATATAGAAGCGGCGATCCAGTTCGACTTCAAATTGCGCGTTGCCTGCCCTGAAGGCTACGAGCCGGATGCACGTTTCCTGGCCCAGGCCGGCGACCGCGTGACCATCGTCCGCGACCCGCGTGAGGCGGTCATCGGCGCACACCTGGTGAGCACCGACGTGTGGACCTCCATGGGCCAGGAAGAGGAAACCGCCAAGCGCCTCAAGCTCTTCGCCCCGTTCCAGGTCACCCGCGCCCTGCTCGACCTGGCCGCGCCGGACGTGCTGTTCATGCACTGCCTGCCCGCCCACCGTGGCGAAGAAATCAGTCTCGACCTGCTGGACGATCAACGTTCAGTAGCCTGGGCCCAGGCGGAAAACCGCCTGCACGCACAAAAAGCCCTGCTCGAGTTTCTGGTTGCGCCGGCGTACCGTCCTGCATGAGCCAGCCACTACTGCTGAACCTGCGCAATCTGGCATGCGGCTATCAAGACCAACGGGTGGTGCAGAACCTCAATCTGCACCTCAACGCCGGCGACATCGGTTGCCTGCTGGGCTCCTCGGGCTGCGGCAAGACCACCACCCTGCGAGCGATTGCCGGGTTTGAGCCGGTGCATGAAGGCGAGATCAGCCTGGCAGGCGAAGTCATTTCCAGCGCCGGTTTCACACTGGCCCCGGAGAAACGTCGGATCGGCATGGTGTTCCAGGACTACGCGCTGTTTCCACACCTCAGCGTGGCTGACAACATCGCCTTCGGCATTCGCAAGCACCCGCAAAAAGAGCGTGTGGTCGCTGAATTGCTGGAACTGGTGAACCTGAAAAACCTCGGCAAGCGCTTCCCCCACGAACTCTCGGGCGGCCAGCAGCAACGCGTCGCCCTGGCTCGCGCCCTGGCGCCGGAACCGCAATTGTTGCTGCTGGACGAACCCTTCTCCAACCTCGACGGCGAACTGCGGCGCAAACTCAGCCACGAAGTACGCGATATCCTCAAGGCGCGGGGCACCAGTGCGATTCTGGTGACCCACGACCAGGAAGAAGCCTTCGCAGTGAGTGACCATGTCGGCGTGTTCAAGGAGGGTCGCCTGGAGCAGTGGGATACGCCCTACAACCTCTATCACGAACCGCTGACACCCTTTGTCGCCAGCTTCATTGGCCAGGGTTACTTCATTCGCGGGCAGTTGAACACGCCGGAATCGGTTACCACCGAACTGGGGGAGTTGCGCGGCAATCGTGCCTACACCTGGCCAACCGGCGGCGCGGTGGATGTGTTGCTGCGCCCGGACGACATCGTTTATGCACCGGACAGCGCCTTGAAGGCGCGGATTGTCGGCAAGACGTTCCTCGGCGCGTCGACCCTGTATCGCTTGCAGCTGCCGACAGGCGCTCAGCTGGAGTCGATCTTCCCCAGCCACGCCGATCACCAGGTCGGTGCCGACGTGGGCATTCGCGTGGCAGCCGAGCACCTGGTGTTGTTCCAGGCCTCAGGCAGCACCGCAGCACAAATCCCTCAGGTTGAGTCAGGCGTTCGACGCTACAACACCGCCTCCTGACGTCAACGCATCACGCCCGGCCAATTTCCGCGAACTTGGCCTGGGTGTGTTCGGCCAGCACTGTCGCTGCCAACTCCACCTCAAGCCCCCTTCTCCCCGCACTGATAAAAATTGTCGGAAACGACTGCGCCGTCACATCGATGAAGGTGCGCAGGCGTTTCTTCTGCCCCAGCGGGCTGATGCCGCCTAGTAAGTAACCGGTGGCCCGTTGCGCCGCTGCCGGGTCTGCCATCTCGACCTTTTTTACCCCCGCCGCCTGCGCCAACGCCTTTAAATCCAAACTTCCGACGACCGGCACAACCGCCACCAGCAGCTCGGCTTTTTCACTGCTGGCCAGCAGGGTCTTGAACACCTGCGCCGGGTCCAGGCCCAATTTTTCCGCGGCCTCCAGACCATAGGACGCTGCCTTGGGGTCATGTTCGTAACTGTGAATTCGATGTTCGGCGCGAACTTTTTTCAACAGGTCCAATGCGGGCGTCATGTGGGCTCCAGGCTTGGCAAAAAGGTGAAAAAACAGACAGCCAATTCTAGGCCAACAACAAGCAAAAGGCTCTAGTCCGAAGCCCTCTGCCACGCGCTCACGCGCACCTTCCCTGCCGCTTCCCGCGCCCACGGCACGATCATTCACCACACCAATAATTACAAAATGACCGATCGTTCACTTTCGACCTTTGACAGCCGTCATTCTTGTCTATATTTTTTCGTTTACGAATACTGTAGGAATGCACCTACGGATTCACAGCAGTAAGCCGCGAACAGGATGGGGATCCTCGCCACGGTGAAAATCGCCGATTGCCCGTTGCGGCAAAACGCCAGACAACAACAAAAACAGAGGTTTTCCATGACAACTGCTCTTCAACAGCCTTCACTTTCAAGTCAATGCATGGCCGAATTCCTGGGCACTGCGTTGCTGATCTTCTTCGGTACCGGATGTGTTGCTGCGCTCAAGGTCGCGGGTGCCAGCTTTGGGTTGTGGGAAATCAGTATCATCTGGGGGATCGGCGTCAGCATGGCGATCTACCTGAGCGCCGGTATTTCCGGGGCTCACCTCAATCCGGCGGTCAGTATCGCGCTGTGCATCTTTGCCGATTTCGACAAGCGCAAACTGCCGTTCTACATCATCGCCCAAGTCGCCGGGGCCTTCTGTTCGGCCGCGTTGGTTTACACGCTCTACAGCAACCTGTTTTTCGATTACGAACAAACCCACCACATGATTCGCGGCACCCAGGCCAGCCTGGAATTGGCGTCGGTGTTTTCCACCTACCCGCATCCGCTGCTGGGCACGGCCCAGGCGTTCCTGGTGGAAATGGTCATCACCGCGATCCTGATGGGCGTGATCATGGCCCTGACCGACGACAACAATGGACTGCCCCGCGGCCCGTTGGCGCCGCTGCTGATTGGTTTGCTGATCGCCGTGATTGGCAGTGCCATGGGCCCGCTGACCGGCTTTGCGATGAACCCGGCCCGTGACTTCGGCCCCAAGCTGATGACCTTTTTCGCCGGTTGGGGTGAAATGGCTTTCACTGGCGGGCGCGACATTCCTTACTTCCTGATTCCGATCTTTGCGCCGATTGTCGGCGCCTGCCTCGGTGCTGCCGCCTATCGCGGGCTGATTGCCCGTCACCTGCCCAGCGCCGCACCTGCTACAACTGATGCAACCGAAGCGGCTGGCACCGCCAAAACCCGTACTTCCTGATGCGATAGCCTGGACCGTACTGCCCTTTTGCGGCCCAGGCTGTTTACTGACTTCCCTATTCTCCGTCCAAGGCAATCGACATGACCGACATTCAGAATAAGAACTACATCATTGCCCTCGATCAGGGCACCACCAGTTCCCGGGCGATCATCTTCGATCGTGACGCCAACGTGGTCTGCACCGCCCAGCGTGAATTCACCCAGCATTACCCGCAAGCCGGCTGGGTCGAACATGACCCGATGGAGATTTTCGCCACCCAGAGCGCGGTGATGGTCGAGGCCCTGGCACAAGCCGGCCTGCACCATGACCAGGTCGCGGCCATCGGTATCACCAACCAGCGTGAAACCACCGTGGTCTGGGACAAAATCACCGGCCGCCCGATCTACAACGCGATCGTCTGGCAATGCCGGCGCAGCACCGAGATCTGCCAGCAGCTCAAGCGCGACGGCCACGAACAATACATCAACGACACCACCGGCCTGGTCACCGACCCGTACTTCTCCGGCACCAAGCTCAAGTGGATCCTCGACAACGTCGAAGGCAGTCGCGAACGTGCGCGTAACGGCGAGCTGCTGTTCGGCACCATCGACAGCTGGCTGATCTGGAAATTTACCGGCGGCAAGACCCACGTCACCGACTACACCAACGCCTCGCGCACCATGCTCTTCAACATCCACACGCTGGAGTGGGATGCGAAGATGCTGGAGATTCTCGACGTGCCGCGCGAAATGCTGCCGGAAGTGAAGTCTTCCTCGGAAATCTATGGTCGCACCAAAAGCGGTATCGCCATCGGCGGTATCGCCGGTGACCAGCAGGCGGCGCTGTTTGGCCAAATGTGCGTAGAACCGGGCCAGGCGAAAAACACCTACGGCACCGGCTGCTTCCTGCTGATGAACACCGGCGACAAGGCGGTGAAATCCAAGCACGGCATGCTCACCACCATCGCCTGCGGCCCGCGTGGCGAAGTGGCCTACGCCCTGGAAGGCGCCGTGTTCAACGGCGGTTCCACCGTGCAATGGCTGCGTGACGAGTTGAAGATCATCGCCGATGCCACCGACACCGAATACTTCGCCGGCAAGGTCAAGGACAGCAACGGCGTGTACCTGGTGCCAGCCTTCACCGGCCTGGGCGCTCCGTACTGGGACCCGTATGCCCGTGGCGCGCTGTTCGGACTGACCCGTGGCGTACGCGTGGATCACATCATTCGTGCAGCCCTGGAGTCGATTGCCTACCAGACCCGCGACGTACTCGATGCCATGCAGCAGGATTCCGGCGAACGCCTCAAATCCCTGCGGGTAGACGGTGGCGCGGTCGCCAACAACTTCCTGATGCAGTTCCAGGCCGACATCCTCGGTACCCAGGTTGAACGCCCACAAATGCGCGAAACCACCGCGTTGGGCGCCGCTTACCTGGCCGGCCTGGCGTGCGGTTTCTGGGGCAGCCTGGACGAACTGCGTGGCAAGGCGGTAATCGAGCGTCAATTCGAACCGCAGCTGGAAGAAGCAGCGAAGGAAAAACTCTACGCCGGCTGGCAGAAAGCAGTCAGCCGCACCCGCGACTGGGAACCCCACGAAGGCGCTGAATAAGCCAAGCGCCGGACGCGCATAGGGTTGTAACTGGCAGGGAGCAGATTCCTGCGTCATCATGGGCCACTTTTTACGGCAGCCCAAAGGACGCACCATGAATCTGCCTCCCCGCCAGCAACAAATCCTCGAACTGGTTCGCGAACGCGGCTATGTGAGTATCGAGGAAATGGCGCAGCTCTTCGTTGTCACCCCGCAAACCATCCGCCGCGATATCAATCAACTGGCGGAAGCCAATCTGTTGCGCCGCTACCATGGCGGCGCAGCCTATGATTCCAGCGTTGAAAACACCGCGTACGCCATGCGTGCCGACCAGATGCGCGACGAAAAACAGCGCATCGGCGAAGCCATCGCCGCGCAAATCCCCGATCACGCCTCGCTGTTTATCAACATCGGTACCACCACCGAATCGATCGCGCGTGCGCTGCTTAACCACAGCCACCTGAAAATCATCACCAATAACCTCAACGTCGCCATGATGCTGAGTGCCAAAGACGACTTCGACGTACTCCTGACCGGCGGCAACGTGCGCCGTGACGGCGGCGTGGTAGGCCAGGCCAGCGTCGACTTTATCAACCAGTTCAAGGTCGATTTTGCCCTGGTGGGCATCAGCGGCATCGATGAAGACGGCAGCCTGTTGGACTTCGATTACCAGGAAGTACGGGTTTCCCAGGCGATCATTGCCAATGCGCGCAAGGTGATCCTGGCGGCGGACTCCAGCAAATTCGGGCGCAACGCCATGATTCGCCTGGGACCCATCAGTTTGATTGATTGTTTAGTCACCGATCAGCAGCCGGTCCCGGCACTGGTGCAGTTGCTGAATCAGCACAAGATTCGGCTGGAAGTGGTGTAAGCCTATACAGGGGGTGTCCTGCCCCCTGATGTTCACAAATTTTCCTTTCTTCGCCCTTCGATCAGTATTTTCAATCGAAGCGGGCTGGCTGTGCCTGCGTTTATAAGCTACCATTTTCGCAAATGAACATTTATGTTCGAATTCCAATACGAAAAAGATTGCGAGGCCAGCCGATGAACCCTTCTACCTTGCCTGCCCCACCGCTTGCCGAAGTCTATGACGTCGCCGTTATCGGTGGCGGGATCAATGGCGTCGGGATTGCAGCAGACGCAGCCGGTCGCGGTTTGTCGGTATTCCTTTGCGAAAAGGACGACCTGGCCAGCCACACTTCCTCCGCGAGCAGCAAGCTGATCCACGGTGGCCTGCGCTACCTGGAGCATTACGAATTCCGCCTGGTGCGCGAAGCCCTGGCTGAACGTGAGGTGCTGCTGGCCAAGGCCCCGCACATCGTCAAGCAGATGCGCTTTGTATTGCCCCACCGCCCGCACCTGCGTCCGGCATGGATGATTCGCGCCGGCCTGTTCCTGTATGACCATCTGGGCAAGCGGGAAAAACTCGAAGGCTCCAAGAGCCTCAAGTTCGGCCCAGACAGCCCGCTGAAAAGCGAAATCACCAAAGGCTTCGAATACTCCGATTGCTGGGTCGACGACGCCCGCCTTGTAGTACTCAACGCCATGGCTGCGCGGGAAAAGGGTGCGCACATCCACACCCAGACCCGTTGCGTCAGCGCACACCGCAGCAAAGGCCTGTGGGAAATGAACATGGAACGTGCCGACGGCAGCCTGTTCTCGATCCGCGCCCGAGCGCTGGTGAACGCCGCCGGCCCGTGGGTGGCCAAGTTCATCAAGGATGACTTGAAGCTGGATTCGCCCTACGGCATCCGTCTGATCCAGGGCAGCCACCTGATCGTACCGAAGCTGTATGAAGGCGCCCACGCGCACATCCTGCAGAACGAAGACCAGCGTATCGTCTTCACCATTCCGTACCTGAATCACCTGACCATCATCGGCACCACCGACCGCGAATACACCGGCGACCCGGCGAAAGTGGCGATTACCGAAGGTGAAACCGACTACATGCTCAACGTGGTCAACGCGCACTTCAAGAAACAACTGAGCCGCGATGACATCGTGCACACCTATTCCGGCGTGCGCCCGCTGTGCAACGACGAGTCCGACAACCCGTCGGCCGTGACCCGCGACTACACCCTGGCGCTGTCCGGCACCTCGGGCGAGGCGCCGTTGCTGTCGGTGTTCGGCGGCAAGCTGACCACCTACCGCAAGCTGGCCGAATCGGCGATGGCACAACTGGCGCCTTACTTCACGCAGATGCGCCCAAGCTGGACGGCTACAGCCACCCTGCCCGGCGGCGAAAACATGAGCACGCCAGAAGCCCTGGCCGATGCAATCCGTAGCAAATACGACTGGGTGCCGAGCGAGATTGCCCGTCGCTGGTCCACCACTTACGGCAGCCGCACCTGGCGCCTGCTGGAGGGCGTGCAATCGCTGGCGGACATGGGTGA
Source organism: Pseudomonas sp. NPDC087814 (assembly GCF_044742865.1). Taxonomy (NCBI): domain Bacteria; kingdom Pseudomonadati; phylum Pseudomonadota; class Gammaproteobacteria; order Pseudomonadales; family Pseudomonadaceae; genus Pseudomonas; species Pseudomonas sp. NPDC087814. Next base: position 54,605 of record NZ_JBIUVK010000039.1, read on the forward strand.
CCACCTCGGTGGCGGCCTGTACACCCGCGAAGTCGATTACCTGTGCGCTGAAGAATGGGCCACTCAGCCCCAGGACATCCTGTGGCGCCGCAGCAAGCTGGGCCTGTTCACCACGCCGCAGGAGCAGGAGAACGTGCAGCGTTACCTGTCCAAGGTTGAACACAACCGCGGCAAGATCGAAGCGGCCTGATCAGCCCGACGTAAAAAAGCCCCTGCACCGAAAGGTCCAGGGGCTTTTTCATGCCTGCAGATGACGCTGATAGCGCAGGCCCATTTCACGAATCCCGCTGAAGGCAGAGCCCAGCAACACGGGATAAGCCGCCTGCAAAAAGCCTGGCGTGGCCGTCGCGAGAGCCCGCTCCAACCATAGGCAGGCCTGCACTTCGTCGCCGTCGTGAGCCAGCTCCGCAGCATGGTTGTATTGCCCGCGGAAATCCCCGGCCTCGGCTGAGCGCTGATACCACTGGCGCGCCAGTTGAACATCCTTGGGCACCACCACGCCTTCATGGTGGAACCGCCCCAACAGGTTCATCGACTTGGCGTGCCCCTTGGCCGCAGCCTGGCGGAACAGTTCATATGCCGCGACAAGGTCACGCTCCACACCACGGCCACGCGTCAGCAACTGGCCGTAGTTATACAAACCCCAATCCAGCCCCAGATCGGCGGCCTTGCGGTAATGCCGCGCACTGTCTTCCAAGTCGACCTCGCAGCCCCAGCCATTCTCCAGGCAGCGCCCGATCATGTTGATCGCCATGGGGTGACGCTGCCGCGCAGCGATGCGAAACCAGCTCAACCCCAGCGCCTCATCCTTCTGCACGCCACGACCGTCGAGCAGCAGCTGGGCCAGGGTCGCCTGTGCGTCGGCATCTCCCAGCTGTGCCGCATGCATCACCCAGCGCACATAGGCACGCGGGTTATCACCGATATCCGAGGGCTCGCTGCCTGGCTGTGCGCTCTGCATTCCTGCCCCGAGTAGCGATCAAGGACCGCAAAAAGTTTCATGATTTATTTGGTTACAAAGTATTACATTTGAGATCGCTTATCAATTACGATCGCATCTCACTAACACTAACAAGAGATTACTCAATGGCTACCGGCATCAGTTCTGCCCCCCTCTCATCGCGGCATTTGCTCGCGTCGGCAGTGGGCCTGGCAGTGGCTGCGCAAGGAGGATTCAGTTACGCGGCGGAGCCCGCACCAGAAGACAACACAGGGGTCATCCAACTCGGCGCGACCAGCATCGAAGGCCAGGCCCCGAGCCAGAGCGTCTACAACCCTGTGGCGCCTTCTTCCCCCAAGTACACCGAGGCCCTGCGCGACACGCCGCAGACCATCACGGTGGTGCCCAAGGAAGTCATTCATGACCAGAACCTGCTGACCCTGCGCGACGTGCTCAGCACCGTGCCGGGGATCACCTTCGGGGCCGGCGAAGGCGGCAGCGGGTATGGCGACAGCATCAACCTGCGCGGCTTCTCCGCCAGCGGCGACATCTACGTAGACGGCGTGCGTGACAGCGCGCAGTACAGCCGAACCGACCCGTTCAACCTGGAGCAGGTCGAAGTCGTCAGCGGCGCAAGTTCGGTGTATTCCGGCTCCGGCGCGGTCGGTGGCACCATCAACCTGGTGAGCAAACAGCCGGAATTACGCGACAAAACCACCATCAGTGCGGGCATCGGCACCGATAACTACAAGCGCACCACCCTGGACACCAACCAGACGCTGAACGACACCACCGCGTTCCGCCTGAACCTGATGGCCCATGGTAACGACGTGCCTGGCCGCGATTATGAAGATTACGAACGCTGGGGCATCGCGCCCTCCATCGCGTTTGGCCTGGGCACGCCGACACGTGTCACCGTCAGTTATGAGCACCAGAAAGACGACAACACACCGCAATACGGTATCCCCATCTACAACGGCAAGCCCATGCCGGGCGTGGGTTGGAGTGACTACTACGGCTACCACAACATCAATGACCAGCAAATCACCTCGGACTCGTTCAGCCTGAAGCTCGAACACGACTTCAACGACGCCGTGTCCGTGCGCAACTTCACCCGCGTCGAGCGGGTGCGCCAGGACCTGCGCGCCTCAGGCCCCGAAGGTGCATTGACCGGCTGTCTGGCCAGCGGCACCCAGATCACCGGCGCCCCTTGCGCCGCAGGCCTGCAGCCAGGCTACTTCCAGCCAAGCGGCGGCTCACTGGGTAACGAGCGCAACACCCAGAACAAGATGTTCACCAACCAGACCGACGTCACCAGCCACTTCAGCACCGGGTTCATCGACCACACGCTGGTGACCGGCATCGCCATCAGCCGCGAGGAATACGAGGCGGATACCGGTAAATGGCTGACCAACGCCAACGGCAGCACCATCGTCCCACCACCGGTCAGCTACAGCGACCCGAACTCCGAATGGTCCGGCCCCGTCAACTTCACCCGGGCCGCCCACATTGACGGCGCGCTGAACAACCGCGCCGCCTATGCCTTCGACACGCTCAAGCTCAACCCACAGTGGGAAATCAACGGCGGCCTGCGTTACGAGCACAACGCCGGCAGCTCGGTGACCAATGCCTATTCCAGCACTGGCGTGGAAACGCCCGGCACTCGCTACGGCCAGGCGGATGACCTGACCTCCTACCGCCTGGCGCTGGTCTACAAACCGGTGGAAAACGGCAGCTTCTATATCGCCTACGGCAACAGCAAGACGCCGTCCCAGGCCAGCGTCAATGGGGGTTGCTACACCCCGGCCAAAAGCTCAAGCATCGCCACCAACAACTGCGATGTTTCCCCGGAAACCGCCGTCAGCTATGAGATCGGCACCAAATGGGACCTGCTCGACAATGCCCTGTCGCTGACGGGCGCGATCTTCCGCAATGACCGCACCAACTATAAAGTCGCCGACAATGACCCGAGCAACCTGAGCGGCACCCAGACCCTCGACGGCAAGGCACGTGCAGACGGTGTGGCGCTGGGCCTGAGCGGCCAACTTACTGACCACTGGAAAGTCTTCGCCAACTACACCTACCTGAACACTCGTGTGCTGCGCAGCGCCAGCGATTACACCCTGGCGACCACCGGCATCGACGTGCAGAAAGGCGAGCCGCTGACCTTCACCCCCAAACATGCAGCCAGCATCTGGACGGTGTACGACCTGCCCTACGACTTCCAGGTGGGCTACGGCATCACGGCGCAAACCAAGCAGTACCTGGTCAGCGCCGCCAACTCGCCGACTTCCCCCGGCTATGCGGTGCAGCGTGCGATGCTCGGTTACAAGGTCAACAAACAGTTGAACCTGCAGCTGAACATCAACAACCTGTTCGACAAGGAGTACCTCACCCGTATCCGCAACAACGGTTGGGCAGTGCCCGGCGATGGCCGCGCGGCAGTGGTGTCGGCCGACTACACGTTCTGAAAGAGCCACACCCAAAAGCTCCGGGAGCCACACTCCCGGGGCTTTTTCATGGGCGATACAGGCCCACGCCACCATTCGGTTTTCCGAACGCCATAACTCAACCTATTCGGTTTGCCGGACCCAAACAGGAGAAAAAACCCGTAACACAAAGTTAATCTCTATATAAATCATATGGTTAACCTTTTATTTCTGGTCTGGCACGACTCATGCTCTACACTCGTAGGCGATTGCCTGAGGCGCCTCAGGAGCCGTCACAGGCTTTCGCAGTACTGTTTATATAAAAACGTGGCCGTCCCAACCGGTCTCATAAAAAAAACAAATGTCGAGGAAGTATTGATGCGCATCGTTCCCCATATCCTGGGCGCAGCTATCGCTGCTGCTCTGATCAGCACTCCAGTTTTCGCCGCCGAACTCACCGGCACACTGAAGAAAATCAACGACTCCGGCACGATCACTCTCGCTCACCGCGACAGCTCCATTCCGTTTTCCTATATCGCGGATGGTTCGGGCAAACCCGTGGGCTACTCCCACGACATTCAGCTGGCTATCGTTGAAGCCCTGAAAAAAGACCTGAACAAACCCGACCTGAAGACCAAGTACAACCTGGTCACCTCGCAAACCCGTATCCCGCTGATCCAGAACGGCACCGCGGATATCGAGTGCGGCTCCACCACCAACAACGCCGAACGCGCCCAGCAGGTTGACTTCACCGTCAATATCTTCGAAATCGGCACCCGCCTGCTGGTCAAGAAAGACAAGGAAGGCAAGCCGTCCTACAGCGATTTCGCCGACCTGAAAGGCAAGAACGTCGTGACCACCGCCGGCACCACGTCCGAGCGCATCATCAAGGCGATGAACGCCGACAAGCAGATGGGCATGAACGTCATCTCCGCCAAGGACCACGGCGAATCCTTCCAGATGCTGGAAAGCGGCCGCGCCGTTGCCTTCATGATGGACGACGCCCTGCTGGCCGGTGAAGAAGCCAAGGCCAAGAAACCGGACGACTGGGTCATCACCGGTACTCCACAGTCCTTCGAAGCCTACGCCTGCATGGTTCGCAAAGACGACCCAGCCTTCAAGAAGGCCGTGGATGACGCGATCGTCGGCCTGTACAAATCTGGCGAGATCAACAAGATCTACAGCAAGTGGTTCGAGAGCCCGATTCCACCAAAAGGCCTGAACCTCAACTTCCCGATGAGCGACAAGGTCAAGGATCTGATCGCCAACCCAAGCGACAAGCCAGCGCCTGACGTAAAAATCTGATACCTGACTAAGCTTATGTCCTGAGGGAGCCAACCCTCCCTCAGGCGTCTGTTGCTACCTGCTGGCTTTAATTTTGGAACACTCGACCTGGCGGTTTTCGAGCCGATCGCGTGTGCCTGGCGTTCACCGTCGGGCGGGAAAGGATCTTCCCCAAGCGGGTGCTTGTACATCGATCGATCTCGAGGGGAGACCCTAATGAATTACAACTGGGACTGGGGCGTGTTCTTCAAGTCCACCGGCGTGGGCAGCGAGACTTATCTCGACTGGTACATCGCCGGCTTGGGCTGGACCATTGCCATCGCCGTCGTGGCATGGATCATCGCCTTGCTGCTGGGGTCCATTCTGGGCGTCATGCGCACCGTGCCAAACCGCATCGTATCGGGCATCGCGACCTGCTACGTGGAACTGTTTCGCAACGTACCGCTGCTGGTTCAGCTGTTCATCTGGTATTTCCTGATACCCGACCTGCTGCCGCAGAACCTGCAGGACTGGTATAAACAAGACCTCAACCCGACCACCTCGGCCTACCTGAGCGTTGTCGTGTGTCTGGGCCTGTTCACCGCTGCCCGGGTGTGCGAACAAGTGCGTACCGGCATCCAGGCGCTGCCACGGGGCCAGGAATCCGCCGCACGCGCCATGGGCTTCAAGCTGCCGCAGATCTACTGGAACGTGCTGCTGCCCCAGGCCTACCGGATCATCATTCCGCCGCTTACCTCGGAATTCCTCAACGTCTTCAAGAACTCCTCCGTGGCGTCCCTGATCGGCTTGATGGAACTGCTGGCGCAAACCAAACAGACCGCCGAGTTCTCGGCCAACCTGTTCGAGGCCTTCACCCTGGCCACGCTGATCTATTTCACCCTGAACATGAGCCTGATGCTGCTGATGCGCGTGGTCGAGAAGAAAGTCGCCGTGCCCGGCCTGATCTCCGTGGGGGGTAAATAATGGACTTCGATTTCAGCGGCATCATCCCCGCCATCCCGGGCCTGTGGAACGGCATGGTCA
>NZ_JBIUVK010000040.1:0-58754 GCF_044742865.1 Pseudomonas sp. NPDC087814
CGGGCTTGCTCGCGAAGAACCTGAGAGCGCCGCGTTCATTCAGGATGCCCGCGTCATCGTTAACGACCTTCGCGAGCAAGCCCGCTCCCACATTTGACCGTGCCCGCTTTAGCTGTTGATTTACAACACTCAAGCCGGCCGGGAGGCCGCTGTGCTCTTGCTTTTGATCTTGATCTTAGGGCCCCGTTAACCACGCTGGCCGGAGTACGGGCACACCGAGCATTAGCGAGGTGCCGAGTGGTGGGGCAAGAGCGTTTTGCTTACTTTTGCGCTGTTAAGAAGTGAGCCGATGTAAGAGCGGAACCATAAGCAGCCGTTACCGCAGCAACGGATATGCACCCCAACCGCCCAAATCCCTCCCAAGATGGCAAGTTGAACTCCACTCAGGTTTACTACTCCCTGAGTAACCGTTCCACCGGCCCCAAACGCCGGTCATCAAGGCCACCGAATGGACAAATACACCCCCCACACCTGGGAGCCCCACGAGCGCCCGAGCCTGCCGGGCTCGCCGTCGACGCCGCTGCATTCCACCCGCAAGCGCTGGGCCTACGCCCTCGTCGGCGTACTCGTGGCAATCACCGGTGGCCTCGGCAACTCGCTGGTGATCGCCAACCTTGTGTACCTCCAGGGCGCCCTGGGCGCGACGACGGCCGAGATGGCCTGGCTCCCCGCCGCCTACGTCATGACCAACGTCTCCATGAACCTGCTGCTGGTGAAATTCCGCCAGCAATTCGGCCTGCGTGCGTTCACCGAAGTGTTCCTGGTGCTCTACGCCTTGGTCACCTTCGGCCACCTGTTCGTCAACGACCTCAGCTCGGCCATCGCCGTACGCGCGGCCCACGGCATGGTCGGCGCCGCCCTCAGTTCCCTGGGCCTGTACTACATGATCCAGGCCTTTCCCGCAAAGTGGCGGATGAAGGCCCTGGTACTCGGCCTGGGCACCGCGCAATTGGCGTTGCCCCTGGCCCGACTGTTCTCCGAAGACCTGCTGCAAATCGCCGAATGGCGCGGCCTGTACCTGTTCGAGCTGGGTATGGCCCTGACCTGCCTGGGCTGTGTGTTCCTGCTCAAGCTGCCACCGGGCGACCGCTTCAAGACCTTCGAAAAACTCGACTTCCTGACCTTCGCCATCCTCGCCACCGGCGTTGCCTTGCTCTGCGCGGTGCTGTCCCTGGGCCGTATCGACTGGTGGCTGGAAGCGCCGTGGATCGGTATCGCCTCGGCCTGCTCGCTGGTGCTGATCATGGCCGGCCTGGCCATCGAACATAACCGCTCCAACCCGTTGCTGATGACCCGTTGGCTGGGCAGCGGGGCGATGATTCGCCTGGCGCTGGCGGTGGTGCTGATTCGCATGGTGCTTTCGGAGCAGTCCACCGGTGCCGTGGGCTTCATGCAGATGCTGAACATGAGCAACGAGCAGATGCGCACGCTGTATTGGGTGATGCTGGCGGGGGCGATTGCCGGCCTGGCCGTGAGCGCGCTGACCATCAACCCCGCGCATTTGCTGATGCCGCTGATCATCTCCCTGGCCTTCATGGCCGTGGGCTCGGTGATGGACAGTTTCTCCAGCAACCTCACGCGTCCGCAAAACATGTACATCAGCCAGTTCCTGCTAGGCTTTGGCGGCACGTTCTTCCTCGGGCCGACCATGGTCCTGGGCACGAAGAACGTACTGACCAACCCCAGGAACCTGGTGAGTTTCTCGGTGCTGTTCGGGATTTGCCAGAACCTCGGCGGCCTCATCGGTGCGGCATTGCTCGGTACGTTCCAGATCGTGCGGGAGAAATTCCATTCCAGCATGATCGTCGAACACCTGACCTTGCTCGACCCGCGTGTGGCGGCGCGTGTGGCCAGTGGCAGCTCGGCCTATGGCGGGGTGATCGCCGACCCCGAGCTGCGCAACCTCATGGGCATTCGCAGCCTGGCCACGGCCGCCACCCGCGAGGCGAATGTGATGGCCTACAACGATGTGTTCATGCTGATCGCGATCATCGCCATACTCACCATGATCTGGATCTTTATCCGCAGCCTCTGGCTGATGAGTACCACTAAAGCTGCCGCCAGTGCAGCGCCTCCCGTTCAACCCAGCGGCGCACTTTCTTCATGACCGAACCGACGACGACCACCACCAACGCCATCGCTTCCACGCCGGAAGGCACCGCGCCGCCGAGCATGCCGGCCACCGAACCGCGCTCCTTGCGGGTGCGCATCATCTCTTCCATGGGCTTTGCCGCGATTGCGATTATCGGCGTGCTGATCGTGCTCTACGCCTGGCAGTTGCCGCCCTTCAGCAGCGCCGTGGAAACCACCGAAAACGCCCTGGTGCGCGGCCAGGTGACGATCATCGGGCCGCAGCTCAGCGGCTACGTCTATGAAGTGCCGGTGACGGACTTCCAGTACGTCAAGGCCGGGGATTTGCTGGTGCGCCTCGATGACCGTATCTACAAGCAGCGCCTTGATCAGGCCCAGGCGCAACTGGCGGTGCAGCAGGCGTCCCTGGCCAATGTGGTGCAGCAACGCAACAGCGCCGAGGCGACCATCAAGCTGCGTCAGGCGGCCTTGATGGACAGCCAGGCCCAGGCCCGCAAAAGCACCGCGGATTTGCGCCGCAATGAGGAGTTGATCAGCGATGGGTCGGTGTCCAAACGCGAGCTGGACGTGACCCGCGCCGCCAATGCGCAAACCATCGCGGCCGTGGCCCAGGCCCAGGCCAACCTGGAAATCGCCCGGCAGGATTTGCAGACAGTGATCGTCAATCGCGGTTCGCTGGAGGCGGCGGTGGCCAGTGCCGATGCGGCAGTGGAGCTGGCGCGTATCGACCTGTCGAACACCCGGATCATCGCCCCGCGTGACGGGCAACTGGGCCAGATTGGCGTGCGCCTCGGGGCCTACGTCAACAGCGGCGCGCAGTTGATGGCGCTGGTGCCGAACCAGCTGTGGGTGATCGCCAACATGAAAGAAACCCAGATGGACAACGTGCAGGTTGGCCAGCCGGTGACCTTTACCGTGGATGCCCTGGACCACCGCAAGTTTCACGGCACGGTGCAGCGCATTTCCCCGGCGACCGGGTCGGAGTTCAGCCTGTTGCAGGCGGACAATGCTACCGGCAACTTCGTCAAGATCGCCCAGCGGGTGCCGGTGCGGATTACCGTGGATCCGGGGCAGGAGCAGAGTGAACGGCTGCGACCGGGGTTATCGGTGGTGGTGAGTATCGACACGGCGGGGCGCCTGAAAAACACCCCTCCCTAAGACACAATGGAGATCAAAAATGTGGGAGCGGGCTTGCTCGCGAATGCGGAGTGTCAGTCGCAGATGTGTTGACTGATCCACCGCATTCGCGAGCAAGCCCGCTCCCACATGGGTTTTGTGTTGTTAGAGGGTTTTGTATTGCAGGCTGAAACTGAGTTCTGCCAACTGGCCTTGTTCCAACAGCTTCAACCCCGGCCTGCCCGGCAGGTGATGGGCATTCACTGGATGGCTCACCGGCTCGAAGCAGAAAAAATCCAGCCCCGGCGGGCAATACAGCAGGTAATAGTCGCTGCCGGTGGCCTGGCATTCCAGGGTGTAACCCAGGTCTGGCTGCTGGATGACGCAGCGCCCGTCCCACTGGCAAAAACCGTTGTCCACCAGTGTCTCGGGCAACGATTCTGGGTGTTGAAAATCCCACTCGGCGGGTACGGCAGCCAGCCCTGTCGGCAATTTCGCCGCATCACTCATCCATACCTGCGAAGCCTTTGCCTGCAATTGCGTGCCCGGCCTGCGGGGCAGATACGGATGCAATCCCAGCCCATGCCACGTCGCCGTTTCCGCCAGGTGCGTGACGCGCAAGGTGATGCTCAACTTGCCGCCCTTCAACTGAACCCGCTGCTCGGCGCGATACGCAAAGGGTGTGCTGCTGTCCAGTTGCAACACCACTTCGTCTGACGTCTGGCTGACCACCTGCCACACCTGTTGCCAGGCACTGCCATGAATTGGCAGCGGGTCCAGCGGGCTGTTGGGCTCAAGTCCCAACCACCCTGATGGGTTATCAAAGCCACCTTCGGCAACCCGGTTCGACCAGGGCGCCAGCGGGAAGCACGCAAGCTTCCCCGGCAGGCCGCTGGCCAGCGCCTGTCGATCGGTGTGGCGTAGCAACGGCTGGCCGCTGCTGCGTACTGTCCAGTTGACGATACTCCCGCCCAACGCTGGCGCCAGCGTCAGGTGGGTCAGGTTGTCTTCGAGTTCAAGCATCATGAGTGTCAGCAGACCTATTGAATGATGAATGCTTGTGTGGCGAGGGAGCTTGCTCCCGATGGGCTGCGGAGCGGCCCCAAAAAAGCGGGAGCGCTTCGCACTCCAGCGGGAGCAAGCTCCCTCGCCACAGAAAGCTCCCTTGCCACAGCAGCTCCCTCTCCACAATAGCTCCCTCGCTACACGCAGTGTGGGGCTTATAACACCAACCCCGGCAACCACAACGACAACGCCGGAATGTAGGTCACGGCCATCAGCACCAAAAACAGCACGCCATAAAACGGCAGCAACGCCTTCACGGTCTTCTCGATGCTGACTTTGCCCACCGCCGCCCCCACAAACAACACCGCACCCACCGGCGGGGTGATCAGGCCGATCCCCAGGTTCACCAGCATGATCATGCCGAAGTGCACCGGGTCGACGCCAATCCCCAGGATCACCGGCAGCAAAATCGGCGTGAGGATCAAAATCAGCGGCGCCATGTCCATCACCGTACCCAGCAACAGCAGCATGGCGTTGATGCACATCAGGATCACGTAGCGGTTGTCCGACAGGGTCAGGAACATCGTGGTTATCTTCGCCGGGATCTGCATCAGGGTCATGATGTAGCCGAAGCTGGCGGCGAACGCGATCAGGATCATCACGATGGAGATCGTGCGCACCGTGCGGTGCATCAGCTTGGGCAGCTCGCTCCATTTGTAGTCGCGGTAGATGAACATGGTCACGAAGAACGCCCACAACACCGCAATCGCCGCCGACTCGGTGGCGGTGAAGATGCCCGACAGAATCCCGCCAAGAATGATCACCATGGCCATCAGGCCCCACAATGCGTCGGCGCAGATTTTCAGTGCCTGTTTCAGGGGGATCACTTCGCCTTTGGGGTAGTTGCGCTTTTTCGCGAAGATCAGGCACAGCACCATCAGGCAGGCGCTCATCAGCAGGCCCGGGACCACGCCGGCCATGAACAGCGAGGCGATGGACACGGTGCCGCCCGCCGCCAGGGAGTAGAGCACCGAGTTGTGGCTGGGAGGCGTCAGCAAGGCTTGTACCGAGCCGCTCACGGTGACGGCGGTGGCGAATTCACGGGGATAGCCCTGGCGTTCCATTTCCGGAATCAGCACCGAACCGACAGACGCCGTATCGGCCACCGACGAGCCGGAGATCGCGCCAAAAAACGTCGAGGCCATGATGTTCACCAGGGACAGGCCGCCGCGCACAAAGCCCACCAGCACCCCGGCAAACGCCACCAGCCGGCGCGACATGCCGCCCTCGGCCATGATCGCCCCGGCCAGCACGAAGAACGGAATCGCCATCAGCGAAAACTTGTTCACCCCGCCGGCCACCTGAATCATCAGGGCCTGGAACGGAATGTCGATCCACCACGCGCCGATCAGCGCAGAAAGCCCCAGGGCGTAGGCCACCGGCATGCCAATCAGGATCAGGGCGATAAAGCTGCCCAACAGAATCAATGCGTCCATTCAGGCAGCCCCTTCACTTTCTTCAACTAGGTCGAAGCGCACGACCCGACGGTTACTCTGGTCACCCAGCAGGAGTTTTTCCAGCACAAAAACCAGGGTCAGCAAGCCACCGATCGGGATCGGCATATAGGTGATGCCCACCCGCAAGGTCGGCATGGCGCTCATGAACTGGTTCCAGGTCGACAGGCACAATTTGCTGCCCCAGATCGTCATGAACAGGCAGATGGTTGCCATCAGCAATTGTGAGACGATGCCGACGATTCGGCGTTGGCCGGGCGGCAGGCGGTCGGTGACCATGGCCACCGACATGTGCGCCCCGGCGCGGTAGCTGGCGGCGGCGCCGACAAAGGTGAACACCAGCATCAGCAGGATAGCGGTGGGCTCCGGCCAGCTGGAGCCGGTGCCGAGCACGTAGCGGGCGAAGATGCCCCAGGGAATGATCAGCGCGACGCCAAGAACGGCGAGGCCGGCGATCCAGATGCAGCTCATGTAAATGCGGTCGTTGATGCGCAGCAGTAAATTCTTCATGGCGTTCACCGTAACCGGGCGCGTCGATGCCGACCGCGCCGGGCCTTATCTATGAGGGGAAGGAGGGTTACTCGACGGCTTCGATGCGCTTGATCAGTTCGGCGTAGGGCGCGCCGTACTTGTCGCGGATCGAAGCGGTGGCCTCATAGAACGGTTTCTTGTCGATGTCGATGAACTCCACACCGGCGGCCTTGAGCTTGGCTTCACTGCTGGCAGACTTGGCGTCCCACAGCTCGCGCTCCTGGATCTGCGCGGCTTTGGCGGTGTTCTTCACCAGCACCTGTTGCTCGGGGGTGAGCTTGTTCCAGGTGATTTTCGACATCACGATGGGCTCGGGCAGAATCAGGTGGCCGGTCAGGCTGTAGAACTTGGCGTTCTGGTAGTGGTTGTGTTCCAGCAGGGTGGGCGGGTTGTTTTCCGCGCCGTCAATCACGCCGGTCTGCAGGGCGCTGAAGATCTCGCCGGTGTCCATGGCAATGCCGTTGCCGCCCATGGCGTTGATGGTTTCGATGAAGATCGGGTTGCCCTGCACGCGGATCTTCATGCCCTTGAGGTCTTCGATCTTGCGCACCGGTTTCTTGGTGTAGAGGTTGCGCGTGCCGCCGTCCATCCAGGCCAGCGCCACCAGGTTGAATTCGGAGTCGGTGATCTTGGCGAGGATTTCATCGCCGATCTCGCCGTCGATGACCTTGCGCATATGCACCTGGTCGCGGAATACGAACGGCATGTTGAACACGTTCACGTCCGGCACCACCGGGCCGACGATGCCGAGGCTGACCCGGGCCATCTGGATCGCGCCGACCTGGGCCTGTTCCACCACTTCCTTTTCCGAGCCCAGCACGCCGCCGGGGAACATCTTGAAGGTCAGGCCGCCGTTGCTTTCGGCCACCAGGGTTTTACCCAGCTGTTCTTCGGCGACGACGGTGGGGTAGCCGGCGGGGTGGATGTCGGCGAATTTGATTTCCAGCGCGTGGGCGGCACCGGCGAAGACGAAGGTGAAGGGGAGTGCGGCGAGGAGCAAAGTGCGTTTGAAGTCCATGGGGTGTCTCTCCAGTCTTGTTATTGTTTTATTCAAGGCACAGCGATGCAGCTAGAGGATGAAGGTGGGCTCCGGCAATCCGGTGACCCCGGGGTTGAGGGCAAACACGCCGCCGGCCAGCGACTGGGCACTGTGGTCGTCGCGGATCGAGGTGACGAACAGGGTGTCCAGGCGGCTGCCACCGAAGGCGCACATGGTGGGTTTTTTCACCGGCACGGCCAGTGAGCGGTCGAGACGGCCGTCGGGGGTAAAGCGGTGGACCAGCCCGGCATCGTTGGCGCAGATCCAGTAGCAACCTTCGGCATCCACGGCGGCTCCGTCGGGGCGGCCGAGGAACTGGTGCATATCCACAAACAGCCGCCGATTGGACGGCGTGCCGCTGTCGATGTCGTAGTCGAAGGCCCAGACCTGCTGGACCAACGGGTGCGAATCCGAGAGGTACATCGTGCGCCCGTCCGGGCTGAAGGCCAGGCCGTTGGGGGTGATGAAACCGTTGAGTGCGGTGTGAACCGCCCGGCCTGTTTCGTAGCGGTACAGTGCACCGTCGGCCGCATTCTCGGCCATGTTCAGCACCATGCTGCCGGCCCAGAACCGGCCCTGGCGATCACAGCGGCCATCGTTCAGGCGCATGTCCGGGCGGGCGTGCTCGACGCTGGCCAGGGGCGCAGTGTCGAGCCTGCCATCGTTGTGGGGCGTCAGCCGGAAAAACCCGGTTTGCATGCCCGCGACCCAATCGCCCGCTGAGGTGCGGGCGATGCAGGCAAGCATCTGCGGAGCTTTCCAGGCCTGCGCCTGGCCGCTGGTGGCGTTCCAGCGTTGCAGTTCGCCTGTGGGAATATCCACCCAGTACAGGGCGTTTTCCCCGGGTACCCACACCGGGCATTCACCCACGGCGTTGCGGGAGTCGACAATCAGTTCTGCTTGCATGGCCACTCATTCCCTTGGGTTGGTCTGTGGTCAGTCACCGAACGGGCCGGCGGCGCAAAACGCGCCCCCCTGGTACACCCGCGCCGGGTCGTCGGCAGCGGGCATCGGCTGGGCTTCAACCTGTTTGCGGAATACTTCGGAAGAATCCCGCGGGGTGAAGCCCAGGTGCGCGGCGAAGCGGTTGTCCCACCACACATCGAGGTTATCCGACATTCCGTAGACCACGGTATGCCCGACATTCGGTGTGTACAGCGAGCGTTCGAGCAGTTGGGTGAGGTCGTCGAAGCTCAGCCAGGTGTGCATCATCCGGCGGTTCTGGGGTTCCGGGAACGAGGAGCCGATGCGGATGCTGACGGTCTCGATGCCATAGCGATCGAAGTAGAAACTGGCCATGTCCTCGCCGTAGGATTTGGACAGCCCGTAGTAACTGTCGGGGCGGCGCGGGGAGTGGGCGTCGAGGGCTTCGTCCTGCTTGTAGAAGCCGATCACGTGGTTGGAGCTGGCGAAGATGACGCGCTTGACCCCATGGCGGCGCGCCGCTTCATAGATGTGGAAGATCCCGCAGATGTTCGCGCCCAGCACTTCCTCGAACGAGCGTTCCACCGATACGCCGCCGAAATGCAGGATCGCATCGACGCCTTCCACCAGTTGGTGCACGGCTTGTTTGTCGGAAAGATCGCAAGGCAATACTTCTTCGCTGTCGTCAGCGGCCGGGGCCATGTCGGCGATATCCGACAGGCGCAGTACCTTGGCGTAAGGACGCAGGCGTTCGCGCAAGACTTTGCCCAGGCCACCGGCGGCACCGGTGAGCAGCAAGCGGTTGAACGGGGTAGGCGCGGTTGTGGTGGTCATGGTGATCCCGTTATTGTTGTAGGTTGTCGTATGACTGATCCGAAGTATCCTTAGGGTTTCCTACACTTGTCAACGCACTATTGGTCGAAGTTGATAGAGGCTCATCGCTGTCCTGTGGCGAGGGAGCTTGCTCCCGCTGGGCTGCGCAGCGGCCCCAAAATCTTGGGAGCGCTTCGCACTCCAGCGGGAGCAAGCTCCCTCGCCACAGCAAGCTCCCCCCACAGCAAGCTCCCTCCCCACAAAAGCCTTTCCGGTTGTTTGTAAACCGCTATAACAACGACAGCGGGTAACTGATGAATATCCGGTTTTCATCAAACTCGTTGGTACTGAAATCCCGGCGCATCGTTGCGTTGCGCCAGCGCACATTCAGGTCCCGCAGTGGACCGCTTTGTACCGTGTAGGCCAGCTCCGACTCACGGCCCCACTCCTTGCCATTGGTGATCGCCCCGGTGTGCACGTTATCGCCACTGATGTAGCGGTTCATCATGGTCAACCCGGGAATGCCCAGTACCACGAAGTTGAAGTCGTGCCGCACCTGCCAGGATTTTTCCTTGGCGTTGTCGTAGCTGGCGTTGTAGCTGTCGTTGGCCAGGGTGCCGCCGCTGGTGCCGTTGACCCGCATCCAGGCGCTGTCGCCGCTGAGTTTCTGCAGGCCGATATAGAAGCTGTTGCCTTTGTATTTGGCCGAGAGCAGGGCGAACGCGGTTTTGTTGTCGAGGTCGCCGGCCAGGGCCTTGCCGTCTTCCTTGCCGGTGAAGAACCCGAGGTTGGCGCCCAGGGTCCAGTCGCCCACGGGCTGGCTGTGGGTGAGGTTGAAATACTGTTGCTGGTAGATGTCACTGAGTTCGGCGTACCACACGCCAACCTGGGTGCGCTTGTCGTTGAAGGTGTATTCGCCGCCGCCGAAGTTGAAGCGGTCCGAGGTGAATGCGGCTTTGCCGTTGAGGAACATGTCATCCATGCTCGCGTCGTTGCGCGGGCTGTTGCCGCGGAACTGGCCGCCATACAAAGTCAGGCCGGCGATTTCCCTGGACGTTACCTGGCCGCCGCGGAACGTTTGCGGCAGTGAGCGGCCGTCATCCGAGCGCAGGATCGGCAGTACCGGCATCCATTCGCCGACTTTCAATTCGGTGTTCGACAGCTTGGTTTTCAGCGCCACGCCCAGGCGCCCGAAGTTATCGGCAGGGCGGCCATCGCTGCGGGTCGGCAGCAGTTGGGTGCCGGCGGTACCTTTGCCGCCGTCGAGTTTCTGCGAGTACAGGCCCAGCACGTCCAGGCCGAAACCGACGGTGCCTTGGGTGAAGCCGGACCTGGCGTCGAGAATGAAGTTTTGCGTCCACTCCTCGGCCTTGCCCTGGGGGTAGGCGGGGTTGGTGAAGTTGCGGTTGAAGTAGGCGTTGCGCAGGTTGAGCGTGGCGGTGGCGTCATCGATGAAGCCTTCTGCCGAGGCGGTGGCGGGGAGGGTAAAGGCCAGGCTGCTCAAACCGATGGCGGCAAAACGGGTGGTGCCGGAGAAATGGCGGACGTGTTGGCTCACAGTGACGCTCCCTTGTCTTTTTGTTGTTTTTATTTTTTGTTATACGTTGTCGTACAACATTGAGGACGATATTTGCGAGGTTTCAGGGGGTTGTCAATCGAAAGTTATACGATGACTCCCTGCGTGAAGGGAGTCAGTGGGGAAGGAGTTATCCCGCTGCAACCATGGGCGGCAAGGTGCCAAGCAGCGAAACGGCGGCTACCGCTGAAACACCTAGTAACCATTCAATCATCACGCTGGCCTTCAAGGCAGGCAGCCGCTGCTCACAGTTGTGAATCCGCAGGCGGTTCAGCAGCGCCAGGGCGAGCATGCCGAACACCAGCAGCACCTTGATCAACAGGATCAGGGCGAACCCTGTGAACAAGGGCGTCGGCCAGAACTGCCCGGTGAGCACCCGCACGTTGATCAATCCGGTCACCAGCAGCCCTGTCACCAGGCCATAACCGATGCCACTGAAGCGCTTGAGGATCGGTTCCAACGGATAGCGGGGCGATTGCCTGAGGATCAACACCAGCAGGAGCAGGCCGCCCAGCCAGGCACCGACACACACCAGGTGCACCACCTGATTGAGGATCAGCAACTGTCCGGCCATGCCATTGAGCATGGCGCCATGGCCCACCGGTGCCAGTGTCGCCAGCAGCAATGCACAGAGCGGCAGGCGCAACGCCTTCCACGGCGTCATCAGGCCCAGCACCAGCAGCACGTTTAGTAGCAAGTGCCAGGTCCAGACCTGGCCGAAGAAGGTTTTGCCCAGCACCAACTGCACGGTCGACCATTCCAGCGCGCCCAGCCCGACACCGGCCATGCTCGCGCTGATCAACAGCAGCCACGCCACCCCCGACACCAATGCCAGCCACGCCAACCCTTGGGTGATGCGCGACAGTTGGCGGTCCAGCACCGGTTGCGGTCCCGCGCCCAGCAGCCAGGGCCTGAATACACAGGCCCCGAACATCAACAACACCACGATGAAATGCAGGAAGCGGCACAGCACCAGCAGGGAGGCCATGAATTATTGGCCGACCTTGAAGCTGTATTCACCGTTGCTCTTGTGGGTATCCACCGAGACCGCGTTCCACACCACTTTGTAGGTGCCGGCGGCCAAGGGTGCGGCCGGTGTCACCACCAATACTTTCTTGTCGGCGTCCGGGGTTTCCAGGCCCTTGATCGCGACTTCGGTGCCGTCCTTGCTCAGGGATACCTTGGTGAAGGTCGCTTCAACGCCTTCGCTGAACGTCAGGCGCAGGTCCTTGGGCGCGGCGACGCTGCTGTCGGCGGCAGGCTCCGAGCTTTTCAGGTGGGCGTGGGCAAACGCGGCCGAGGCGCCCAGCAGGGAAGCGAGCAGGGCAACGGTGGTGAGGGTCTTCTTGATCAACATTGTTCAATACCTTCAGGTGAGAGTCAGTCGTTCGGTAGTGCCATGTGCAACAAGGGGAAGGGCTTGCCTTCGCCATCGACGGGCGAGCGGCCGGTCTGGATAAAACCATAGTGCAGGTAGAAACCCACGGCCTGTGGATTCTGCTCGTTCACGTCGACCCGCAGGGTGTCGTGGCGGGCGCGTACGAAGTCCAGCAACTGGCGACCGATGCCCTGGCCGCGTCGGTTCGGGTCGATAAACAGCATCTCGACATTATTGCCGCCGGTGCCGACGAAGCCGCCAATGCCTTGGGTATCTTCGTACACCCACACTTCAAGTGCGGGCATCGGCAGGTAGCAGTCGCGTACCAGGGGCAGCAGGCGCTGGATGTCGTCTTCGCTGAGAAAGTCATGGGTGGCGCGCACCGAGCGTTCCCACAGTGCACCCAGCACCGGGTCGTCGCACGCGCTTCGCTGTCGAATAGTCATGGGGGATGATCCTTCGAGGGGATGGCGATGCTAACCAATCCGCTATCGGCGGGGAAGGTTCTTGTACGAAGTTTCACAGTGGCGTGTCGCCGCGATCTAGAGCGGATGGTAGTCTTGAAGCCATGTTGTTGTCAGGGAGCCCTTATGGGCAATCACAAGATCGGTATTCGTCGGGTCAACGTCGAAAAGATTCTGCTGGCGGCTGAAAAGGTCTTCGCCGAGAAGGGCTATGGCAGCACCGCCATGGCCGACATCGCTGAAGAAGTGCAACTGCCGCGCTCCAACCTGCATTACTACTTCAGTACCAAGAGCGAGCTGTACAGCGCGGTGTTGTTCGACCTGCTGGAGGTGTGGAAGCAGGACGCCTTGTGCTTCGAGATGTTCGACGACCCGCGGGTGGTGCTCAGTAGCTACATCCGCGCCAAGATGCAACATTCCCGCAGCCGGCCTTATGGTTCGAAAGTCTGGGCGAATGAAATCATCCACGGCGCGCCAACCCTGGGGGAGGCGCTGGATGTGAGCCTGTATGACTGGGCCAAGATGAAGGAAGCGAAGATTCGCCAGTGGGTGGAGGACAAGCGGATTTTGCCGGTGGAGCCGTCGAGCCTGCTGTATATGATCTGGGCGTCGACCCAGCACTATGCCGACTTTGATCATCAGGTGAAGATCCTGAATGACCATCAGCCGTTGTCGGACATGCAGTTTGAGCGGGCGGTGCAGACGGTGACGAGTGTGATCCTGCGGGGGATCGGGTTGGAGCCCTAGATCGTTCCCACGCTCCGCGTGGGAGTGCCGCCCTGGACGCTCTGCGTCCGCTCTTAAGGTCGTGACGCGGAGCGTCAACGGATGCATTCCCACGCGGAGCGTGGGAACGATCATTCAGGCTACACCGCCTCGCGGTAGGGGTTCCTCGGGTCCTGCGTCCAGTTCAAAAACGGCTTTCCGGTATCCACCGGCACCATCTCGATACAGTCCGCCACCGGGCAGGTGATCTGGCACAGGTTGCACCCCACGCACTCATCATCGATCACCTCGTATTTATGTGTCCCATCCGCCTGCTTCAAGCTGGCAATCGCCTGGTGCGACGTGTCTTCACAGGCAATATGGCAACGCCCACAGCCAATACACGCCGCCTGGTCAATTTTGGCGATCACCTGGTAATTGATATCCAGGTACTTCCAATCCGTCGTATTGCCCACGGCCCGCCCGGAAAATTCCTGCAGGCTGCTGTAACCCTGGCTGTCCATCCACCGCGACAGCCCGTCCTTCATTTCTTCGACAATCCGAAACCCATGCAGCATCGCCGCCGTGCACACCTGCACCGCGCCGCAGCCCAGCGCGACGAATTCCGCTGCATCGCGCCAGTTGCCAATCCCGCCAATCCCGCAGATCGGCAAGCCTTGTGTCTGTGGGTCCCGGGCAATCTCCGCCACCATGTTCAGTGCGATGGGTTTCACCGCCGAGCCGCAGTAACCCCCGTGGGTGCTTTGGGTGCCGACCATCGGCAGGGCGACCATGCGCTCCAGGTCGACACTGGTGATGGAGTTGATGGTGTTGATCAGCGACACCGCATCCGCGCCCCCGCGATACGCTGCCCGCGCCGCCACGCGTATGTCGGTGATGTTCGGCGTGAGCTTGACGATCACCGGCAGCGAGCAATAGGTCTTGCACCAGCGCGTCACCTGTTCCACATACTCCGGCACCTGGCCCACCGCCGCGCCCATGCCGCGTTCCGGCATGCCGTGGGGGCAGCCGAAGTTGAGCTCGATGCCGTCGCAGCCTGTGGCTTCCACCAGCGGCAGGATGTGTTTCCAGGATTCTTCAACACACGGCACCATCAGCGACACGATCAGTGCGCGGTCGGGCCAGTCTTTTTTCACCTGGGTGATTTCCCGCAGGTTGATCTCCAGGGACCTATCGGTAATCAGCTCGATATTGTTGATGCCGAGCACTTCACGGTTGGCGCCAAAGTGCGCCGAGTAGCGCGATGAGACGTTGACCGCGGCCGGGTCTTCGCCGAGGGTTTTCCAGACCACGCCGCCCCAGCCTGCTTCAAAGGCGCGGACCACGTTGTAGGCCTTGTCGGTAGGCGGCGCGGAGGCCAGCCAGAACGGATTGGGGGCTTTGATGCCGGCGAATACAATCGAGAGATCGGCCATTACGCAGCCTCCACATTCAGCATGAGTTGAGCGTGCATGGCTTGCGCGGCCAGCTTGCCGTGTTGCACGGCCTGGACGGTGAGGTCCTGGCCGAGGCTGACGCAATCGCCGCCGGCGTACACACCGGGGATGCTGGTGCGCAGCTGTTCGTTGACGAAGATCCGATCGCCCTGGCGTTGCAGTTGGTGGGCCAGCGGGTCGTGCAGCGCCTCGTCGTCGAAGCCTTGGCCGATGGCCTTGAAGATCGCGTCGGCGGCCAGTTCGAAGGTCTCGCCGGTGGCTTGCAGGCGGCCATCGACCATGCGGGTGCGGGCGAAACGCATGCCGCGCACATGGCCCTGGTCGTCGAGCAACACTTCTTCGGGCTGGGCCCAGGTCAGCAGGCGTACCTGGTTGGCCTTGGCGATGTCCTGCTCATGGCCGGTGGCGCCCATTTCAGCCAGGCCACGGCGATACACCAGGTTGACGTCACGGGCACCGAGGCGGGCCATTTGCACCGCCATGTCGATGGCCGTGTTGCCGGCGCCGAGCACGATGCAACGGTCGGCCAGGGGCAGTTGACTGAGGTCGTCGGCCTGGCGCAGTTCACGGATGTAGTCGGTGGCGGCGAGCAGGCCGGGGGCGTCTTCGTGTGGCAGGCCGAGCTGTTTGCTGGCAGCCAGGCCAAGGCCGAGGAACACTGCATCGAACTGCTGGTGCAGTTCGCTCAAGGTCAGGTTGTCGCCCAGGCGCTGGCCGTGACGGATCTCGATGCCGCCAATTTGCAGGAGGAAATCCAGTTCCTTTTGCGCGAAGTCATCCACCAGCTTGTACTTGGCGATCCCGTATTCATTCAGGCCGCCGGCTTTTTCCCGGGCTTCGAAAATCACCACGTCATGGCCGTGCAGGGCGCTGCGATGGGCGCAGGACAAACCCGCAGGCCCGGCGCCGACCACCGCGATGCGCTTGCCGGTGGGCGCGGCGCGCTGGAACGGGTGTTCGCTGAAGTGCGCGTTGTCCACCGCGTAACGCTGCAACAGGCCGATCAGCACCGGGGCGCATTCCTCGGCATTGTTGCGCACGCAGGCTTGCTGGCAGAGGATTTCCGTCGGGCAGACCCGGGCGCAACTGCCGCCGAGGATATTCGCCGAGAGAATCTTCTGCGCGGCGCCCTGGACGTTCTCCGTGTGGATATTGCGGATGAACGACGGGATATCGATCTCGCTGGGGCACGCGTTGACGCACGGCGCGTCGTAGCAGTAGAGGCAGCGCGACGCTTCCAGTTGGGCTTGCCGGGCATTGAGCGGCGGCGCCAGGTCGGTGAAATGCGCGGCGAGGGCCGCCGCATCTTCATGGGGGTGGGGAAGATGGTTCAGGGTCTGGATCACGGTATTGGCCTCACGGTTTTTGAGGTGCTGCCTCTGGTGGGCAGTGGTTTTTTTGTTGCCTGTACCGGCCTCTTCGCGAGCAAGCCCGCTCCCACATTCGACTGCATTTATCCTGTTGGAATGGGGGCGAATGTGGGAGCGGGCTTGCTCGCGAATGGCGGCCTCAGCGTTTCACAGCAACCGGCCTGGAACGCTCCGCCCGCTTGCTCAACTGCTCAAACACCGGCGGATACGTCGGCCGTTCGATATACCGACCCGCACCCCGTTCGGCGCGCAAATCCCCATCCGCCCAGACCAGCTTGCCCTGGCTGATGGTATGGCTCGGCACGCCGCGCACGGTCTTGCCTTCGAAGATGTTGAAGTCGACTTTCTGGTGGTGAGTCTTCGCGGAAATGGTCCGTGTGCCTTGCGGGTCCCACAGCACCAGGTCAGCATCGGCCCCCACGCCGATCGCACCTTTACGCGGGTACAGGTTGAAGATCTTCGCCGTGTTGGTAGACGTCAGCGCGACGAATTCCTGCATCGACAAGCGCCCAGTGTTCACGCCCTCATCCCACAACAGCGCCATGCGGTCTTCGATACCGGCAGTGCCATTGGGAATTTTGCTGAAGTCATCCCGCCCGGCGGCTTTTTGCTCGGCGCAGAAGCAGCAATGGTCGGTGGCGGTGGTGTGCAGGTTGCCCGATTGCAAGCCATGCCACAGTGCCTCCTGATGCCCGCGCGGGCGGAAGGGCGGGCTCATCACATAGCCGGCGGCGGTCTGCCAGTCGGGGTGTTGATACACGCTGTCGTCCAGCAGCAGATGCCCGGCCAATACTTCGCCGTACACCGGCTGGCCCTTGCTGCGGGCGTAGGTGATTTCATCCAGCGCTTCCTTGGTGGACACGTGCACCAGGTACAGCGGCGTGCCGATGGTTTCGGCAATCCTGATCGCCCGGCTGGCGGCTTCACCTTCCACCTGCGAAGGCCGCGACAACGGATGCGCTTCAGGCCCGGTAATGCCCTGGGCCATCAGCTTGCGTTGCAGGTGATACACCAGCTCGCCGTTTTCGGCATGCACCGTCGGTACCGCACCCAGTTCCAGGCAGCGTTCGAAGCTCGCCACCAAGGTGTCGTCGGCGGCCATGATTGCGTTCTTGTACGCCATGAAATGCTTGAAGCTGTTGATGCCGTGTTGGCTCACCAGCTCGGCCATTTCCTCGCGGACCTGCTCGCTCCACCAGGTAATCGCGACGTGAAAGCCGTAGTCGGACGCCGACTTCTCGGCCCAGCCGCGCCACTGATGGAAGGCTTCCAGCAGGGATTGCTGCGGGTTGGGAATCACGAAGTCGATGATCGACGTGGTGCCGCCCGCCAACCCGGCGGCCGTGCCACTGAAAAAATCTTCACTGGCCACGGTGCCCATGAAGGGCAACTGCATATGGGTGTGGGGGTCGATGCCGCCGGGCATCAGGTATTGACCGCTGCCGTCGAGTATCTCGGTGCCGGCGGGAATATCCAGATCAGTGCCAATGGCGCGGATTAGACCGTCTGCGCATAAAACATCGGCTCGGTAACTTTCATCATGGGTAATAACGGTAGCGCCACGGATCAACAGCGACATGTCGAGTTCCTCACAGGCTTGACCGGCTTGTGCCAGTTCTAAGTGTTGTCATGCATCGCGCCGCTGGAAAGTTAATTCCTGTCAGCGGTGACAGGAATAGAAACTAGCCCGAGTTTTTCGAATGAGCAAGAATATTTTTTATAAGCTTATATCTTTATTAAGTAATTGAATTTTAACGATAAAAAATCAAAATCACCAAAATGTAGCGGCCTCTCACCATTTTGACGCACTTGACAGGTTCCCAATATGAGCAACATTTCCTATTGCAAATCAGACGCTTGAGACATGCCTCTTGACGGGGCCGGTAAATAAAAATAATTGTGTTGCACCAGATTGAGTCCTGATGGTTCGGACAACTTCTGCGTTATTTGGCCTGAGTAACGCTGAAAGTAACGAGGGGCTCTTCGGTCGAGACAATAAAGCTGATAAACATCAGCAAGTTATACAAGCGGTGCGGGCAGGTTGACGGTTTACGGCACGGTTATTGAGTGCGGTGGCGGTTGGCCGGGTCCCGGATGTCATGTTGTCAACGAGGTACTCCGGCCATCCCGTGCACGTCACGGGATGAGCAAAAATAATTCGAAAAAACCGTGGAGCGGCCATGCAACAGAACAGATCGCAAGTCATTGAGCGCAACGGCCTGTACGAACTCGACGCCGGCCCCGACGTCCTCGACAGCCCCCGCTACAACCACGACATGGCACCGACCAAGGTGCGCGAACGCACCTGGAACAAGTGGCATATCACCGCGCTGTGGATCGGCATGTCGGTGTGTGTGCCGACCTACACCCTGGGCGGCGTGCTCACCGCGTACTTCGGGTTGTCGGTGGGCGAGGCGCTGATGGCGATCCTGCTGGCCAATATCGTGGTGCTGATCCCGCTGACACTCAACGCCTTCCCCGGTACCAAGTACGGCATCCCGTTTCCGGTGTTGCTGCGCTCGTCCTTCGGCGTGCTCGGCTCCAACGTGCCGTGCCTGATCCGCGCGCTGGTGGCGTGTGGCTGGTTCGGTATCCAGACGATGTTTGGCGGCCTGGCGATCCACCTGTTCCTGGGGTCGATTTTCGAGGGTTGGAAATCCCTTGGCGGCACCGGTGAAGCGATCGGCTTCATGATCTTCTGGACCCTGAACCTGTGGGTGGTATTGCGTGGCGCCGAGTCGATCAAATGGCTGGAAACCCTGTCGGCACCGCTGCTGGTGGCGGTGGGTATCGGGCTGCTGGTGTGGGCGCTGCCGAATGTGTCGCTGACCGAGCTGATGGCCATCCCGCCCAAACGTCCCGAAGGCGCCAGCCTCACCGGCTACTTCATGGCGGGCCTGACGGCGATGGTGGGTTTCTGGGCCACCTTGTCGTTGAACATTCCCGACTTCAGCCGCTACGCCAAAAGCCAGAAAGACCAGATCCTCGGGCAGATTTTCGGCCTGCCGCTGACCATGTTCCTGTTCGCCGCCCTCGGCGTAATCATGACCGCCGCCTCGGTGAAACTGGTGGGCGTCAGCGTCTCCGACCCGGTCACCCTGATCGGCCATATCCAGCGCCCGGTGTGGGTGGCCGTGGCGATGGCGCTGATCATCATCGCCACCTTGTCCACCAACACCGCGGCGAACATCGTCTCGCCCACCAACGACTTCCAGAACATCGCCCCCAAGCTGATCAACCGCACCACGGCGGTGGTGCTCACCGGCCTGGTGGGCCTGGCGTTGATGGCCCATGAGCTGCTGAAAAAGCTCGGGCTGATCATCTCCGACGTGAGCCTGGAAACCGTCTATTCCAACTGGTTGCTGGGTTACTCAAGCCTCTTGGGGCCGATCGCCGGGATCATGGTGGTGGACTATTTCATCATCAAGAAACAGCAACTGGACCTCGCCGGTTTGTATCGCGATGACGTGTACCCGGCGTGGAACTGGCATGGCTTCCTGGCGTTTGGCGTGCCGGTGGTGTTGACGTTGCTGTCCCTGGGCAGCGATGCGTTCAGCTGGTTCTACAGCTATGGCTGGTTCACCGGCTCGGCGCTCGGTGGCCTGTTGTATTACGCCCTCTGCATGAAACGCGGGGCTCGTGTGGTCGCCGTGAAAACACCGCTTTAATCGATGTGGAATGCAATCAAATGTGGGAGCGGGCTTGCTCGCGAATACGGTGTGCCAGTCGCCAGATGTGTTAGCTGAATCACCGCCTTCGCGAGCAAGCCCGCTCCCACATTTTTGATCGCAGTCCTCCAGTGAGAGTCTGGTCAAATTTATAAGAACTACTGCCTGAGGAGATCCCCATGAACGCTGCCATAGACGTTCTGCAATCCACCCATCAGCACATCAACCGCGATCGTCTGTGGCTGTCCCTGATGGAACTCGCCAAGCTCGGCGCCACCCCCAAGGGCGGTGTGTGCCGCCTGGCCCTGACCGACCTCGATCGCCAGGCCCGCGACCTGTTTGTGAAGTGGTGCGAAGAAGCGGGCTGTACCGTGACCATCGATGGCGTCGGCAATATCTTTGCCCGCCGGCCGGGGCGCAATCCCCAGTTGCCGCCGGTGATGACCGGCAGCCATATCGACACCCAGCCCACCGGCGGCAAGTTTGATGGCTGTTTTGGCGTGCTGGCGGGCGTTGAGGTATTGCGCACCCTCAATGACCTGAAGGTGGAAACCGAAGCGCCGCTGGAAGTGGTGGTGTGGACCAACGAAGAAGGCTCGCGCTTTCCTCCATGCATGATGGGCTCCGGGGTGTTTGCCGAGAAATTCACCCTGGCCGACACGCTGGCCAAGACGGATGCCGACGGCGTGACCGTGGGCGATGCGCTGAATGCCATTGGGTATGCCGGATCACGCCCGGTGAGCGGGCACAAGGTGGGCGCATATTTCGAAGCACATATCGAGCAAGGTCCGATTCTTGAGGATGAAAAGAAAACCATCGGTGTGGTGCTGGGCGCCCTTGGCCAGAAATGGTTCGACCTGAAACTGCGGGGTGTCGAGGCGCATGCGGGGCCGACCCCGATGCACCTGCGCAAGGATGCCCTGGTCGGTGCCGCGGCCGTGGTGGCTGCAGTTAACGCGGCGGCGTTGGGTCATCAGCCTCACGCCTGCGGCACCGTCGGCTGCCTGCAAGCGTATCCGGGCTCACGCAACGTCATTCCTGGCGAAGTGCGCATGACCCTGGACTTCCGCCATCTGGAACCGTCGCGGCTGGATTCGATGATTGCCCAGGTGCGCAAGGCGATCGACGAGACCTGCGCCAAGCACGGCCTCACATTCGAGATGACACCCACCGCTGACTTCCCGCCGCTGTACTTCGACAAAGGCTGCGTGGATGCCGTGCGTGATGCGGCCAATGGGTTGGGGTTGTCCAACATGGATATCGTGAGCGGGGCAGGGCATGACGCGATTTTCGTCGCGGAACTGGGGCCCGCGGGGATGATCTTTGTGCCGTGTGAAGGTGGCATCAGCCATAACGAAATCGAGAACGCGGCGCCGGATGATTTGGCGGCGGGGTGTGCGGTGTTGCTGAGGGCGATGGTGGCAGCTTCGGTGGCAATCGCCAGCGGCAAACTGGCTGCCTGAGTCGACAGGCTTCACTCCTCTCAAATGTGGGAGCCGGGCTTGCCCGCGATAGCGGTGTTTCAGACACAGTTGCAGTGCCTGACACTCCGCTATCGCAGGCAAGCCAGCTCCCACATTTATAGGTCAGCTCACGGCTACCCTCGCATCCACCACCCGATCTACAAGCAACTGCACGCCCTCCAGCATCCGACACATCCCCAGCATCACGCTGCGCTGTGAACCATCAACCTCAAAGGCCAAGTGCGCGGCGATGGCATTGATAGATTCCAGATCCTGAGAGGCATTAAGCAGCAGGGTTTCGGTATCGAGACCAGGGCGGAGGGTGAAGAGCAGGTTTGAATCGGAAAGAGGATTTGGACTGTCTTTGATCATGATGCAGTTCCTGGAGAGTTAGAGACTACCACCAGGGTTTTCTCACGAACGAAGGTGGCAGCTGTACGCGGAGTGAGAAAACCAAGACCCCAGGAGCTTGGCCACGCCGAAGCGTGCCCGCGCACAGCCGCCATAACAGCGAGCACAGAAAAAGCGCCTGCACTGTATACGGCGGGCGCTTTTGCGCCAATGGAGTCGTTCGGATTTCTCACGTCCGGTCGCTGAATTGGCAGCGACTGGCGAAGACTAGTGGTGCCCGTTCCGACCAGCAACCCGAAAGAAGCGTAGGAAATATGTCGCTTCGAGGATGGGTTGTAAGGCATGTCCTGCTCCTTTGTACGAAGTCTCCTTTGTTCATCGGCCTCTCATCATCTCAGCTATCGATATTACGTTTACCGCGCCTTGGAGGACGACAGTGAAGTATTGGCTGCATTGAGGGATGCCAGTCCATTTCTAATTACGCGTGACGCATCGGCAAAAGTTGATGTTCAGGGCCGTACGATCAATGTGTCGGTGGCGGGGGATGTATCCGACTATCACAGCAGTTCGCTGTATCGACATGCCGATGGCAGCGATTACACAGCGGTGAGTGTTTTTCTGAATAGTCGGCCGGAGGATTGAAATTGGCGGTGGGTCAGTCTAGAGATGTTTGACGTGACGCACGTCGGTGGTGATTGCCAGCGGCAAACTGGGGGCCTGAGTCGTCAGGCTTCACTCCTCTCAAATGTGGGAGCCGGGCTTGCCCGCGATAGCGGTGTTTCAGACACAGTTGCAGTGCCTGACACTCCGCTATCGCAGGCAAGCCAGCTCCCACATTTGATCCAGGGTGGGCTCGAGATTTGTATCAGGCGTCAGGCTTCCAACCGCCGCCCAGCGCCGTCACCAAGCCTACACTTGCCTGCAACTGCCGCGTTTGCACCGCTTGCAACGTGCGCTGCGCCTGCAACGCTGCGGTCTGCGCCGTCACCACATCCAGATAACTCAGAGCCCCCGCCAGATAACTGTTCATCCAGCGCTTTCTGCTGCAAATCCGGCAGTTGCCCCTAGTTATCTTTAACCTTGCGCACGGCGCGTAAAACCTGGCTGAGGTAGTGGGCCGAGGCCTCTTCAAACTCGGCCTTGGCTTGGCACTCAGGCGCCCGCCGTCGAAGATCGGCAGGTTTACCAAGGACCCCAGAGCCCAGTGGATACTGGTAACTGCAGATAATGGGTTAAATAGTATGAAGGTCACATCCGAGCAGCTTGTGTGAAAGTTCCCTTTTTCATTTTTCCGTTATCGGTGCTACCTGAAGGTGTTAGTTTTTTTGCAAGCACCTAACCGTTTTGCTAGCTATTTACTTTTGCAATGTTTTGATAGGGTCAAATGCATCGGAATAAATGCTTGGGTTAAAGGAGGAATAATGAAGCTAGGTGATATAGGAGATACGCCACTTGTGGAGGTTAAAAGCGACAGCGGAAATCGGGTGTTTTCAAAGTGCGAGTTTATGAACCCGTCGGGCAGTCATAAGGATAGAACCTACTTGAGTATCATTACCAAGCTAGAGGCATCGGGGGTTATTCAACCTGGCATGATACTGGTGGATAGTTCCACAGGGAACGGAGGTGCCGCGCTCGCATGGATAGGCAGAGAAAAAGGTTATTCAATAAGAGTTTTTATGCCAGAGGGCATGACGCAGGAACGCAAAGCACAAATTTTATCTTATGGGGCACAAATAACCGAAACTCCAAAGGAAGAGTTTTTAGCTGGAGCGGCTACGATGGCCAAAAAGTTTTCCTCAGAAGCACTAGAAGGAAATACCTACTTTCTGGATCAGTCCAATACGCTACTAAATAAAGAGGCATGGCACGGCTGTGGCGAAGAAATCGTCAATGCACTAAAAAAGATGAATGTCATACCTGACTTTTTCATATGCTCCATCGGTACAGGGGGAACGTTTTCCGGTATTGCAGAAGTGTTGAAACGAGAATACAAAGAAATTAAAGCTATAGGTATAGAGGTCAAAAGTTCGGCACCTCTCTACGCGATGAAGAAAAATACGGCTTTTAAGCATCGTCCTCATAATCTTATGGGGCTGGGGGCTGGAGTATTATCCATTAATACGATACCTGAACTTGTAGATGAGGTGAGGTTAGTTGATGGCGCCCGGTCTTGGCAGCGCATGAAGCAATTTATCGTTGATTCGGGTATCCAGATTGGACCAACTTGCGGCGCAAATTTATTGGTCTGTGACGAGATTATTCGGGAGTGTAACAATCAAAATATCGTGACTCTATTTTTTGATAGTGCGTGGAAATATAGAAGTCGCTGGGATGGTATTTATCCAGAATACAGGGAGGATTGAAAAAATGTTACTTGAAGATGTTTATAGGAACGCCGATGTTGTGAATTCTGGAAAAGCATTGACTACGGTTAATGAATTTGCGGATCAGATTCCCGCGCTGCGGCCACAAGTTTTGATGGAAGTCGCTCAGAGGTCAATTAGGCTTATGGATCTGACTGCTACTAAAATTGTTACTGAGGAGGATAAAGGGGCACCTCTCGCCACAGCGGTTTCGTTATTGACTGGCATTCCTCTTGCGATGGCGCGCTGGTATCCCTATAGCCTGGGTTGTCTAAATGAGCAGGTTGTGGATATTAGTTCAGAATACTTTGACGGGAAACTATATCTCAACGGAATAGGTCGCGATGATCGAGTTGTCATCGTTGATGATACGTTGAGTACCGGGGGGACGATTGTTTCATTGGTTGACGCCGTTAGAGCAAGTGGCGGGGAAGTTTTAGGTGTTATCTGTGCAGTAGAAAAAGTAGGCAGCGGAGGAATCGGGGAAGTGTTTGAGAAAACTGGGATTTTGGTAAAAACTATAATAAAAATCAATGTGAGGGCTGGAGGTGTTGAGGTGATTGACTGATGCGGATTTTAGATGGCATCAAGACGATGAAGCAATTCGAAGCCCGTCAAGGTTGCACACCATCTGGTGATTTAAATGAGTAGCTTGATGCGGCGCGGAATGGTGCTTGGGCTGATTTTTTGCTTTATCAGTGCTGCATTTGACGTGTATGTGGCTTTTGTTACCCAAATGATAAATCCCTTGGTAGTCATTTTTTACTGCTTCAGTTTTTCAGGAGCGTTTTTTCTAAGTTTTACGCTCTTGCGAAGTAACAAAAAACTTATCATAAAACTGTGCGAAAACATATTGTTAGTTTTTTTAGTCAATGTTGCAGTTCTATTGAACTGGGGCGGCCTGTTCTACGCACTCCGTTACCTGGAACCTGCCGTTGTCGGCGTGGCCTCAGTGGCATGCGGGCCGGCGCTAACGCTCATCCTCTCTGCTCTTGATAAAAACAGAGTTAAAACCGCGTTGGCGGATACATTGATTTCCTGGCTGGTACTGATTTCCGTGGGAATCATGTTGTTCAAGTCATTCATGGGTGACAGTGGTGTGTCTTCCACCACTACCGGGCAGCGAATGCTTGGCATCGTCAGCGTTCTGGTGTGCGCGTTGGGCACCGTGATGTATACGATCGTCTCGAAAAAGCTATTCGCTCGACAGTGGGTTGTTTATGAAATTCTGGCGGTCCGAAATGTGGTGATGATCATTGCCTGTGTCGTCTTGATTCCCGCGACGGGTGTCGGTTTTGCCTTGGGCCCTGAGCTGTTCTGGCCGATGCTGACGTTAGTGGTGATTGGCCATTTGCTGCCGATTTATCTGATTCAAAAAACCATTCATTATCTCAGTGCTATCCATGTCTCGCTGTTACTGCTGACACTGCCGGTGTTTGTCCTGCTGCTTCAATATCTCGACACACGAGTGGAGTTTTCGGCAGCCAGTGTCACGGCGGTTGGCGTCATTATTTTTTTACTCTCTGGACGAGCAATCGCAAGTCTGTATCTCGAAAGGCGGGGATTGAGATGAGCAGAGTCGTGATAGTCGATGGTTTTTCATCCGGTAAGTTTGTCGCGAAAGCGTTGCGTGAGCGAGGCTGTACGTTGATCCATGTGGCGTCGTCCGCGACGCTCGATGATTATTACTACATGGGTTTCGATGCCTCGATTTATGAATGTCTGATCGTCAATAAGCAGTTGGAAGCGACGGTCGAACGCGTTGCGACGTTCGATCCCCAGTACATCATCGCTGGGGCTGAAACCGGTGTGTTGTTGTCTGATTGGCTCAACGAGCAGCTCAATCTTCCTTATCGCAACCAATTCAACCGAACTCAGGCGCGCAGGAACAAGTTTGAAATGATCCGTTGTGTCGCCGACGCTGGGCTGCCAGCCGCGCAACAGGCTATCGTTGAGTCATGGAATGCGGCCAAGGCCTGGATCCTGGGGCATGGCAGGTTTCCCGTGGTGCTGAAACCTCTGGATAGTGCAGGCGCGGATGGGGTTTATATTTGCGATGATTTGCAAGATTGTGAGGTCGCCTTCGGAAAGGTTTTGGGAACGACCAATCGACTCAATATTAGGAACGCTCAGGTCCTGATCCAGGAATATTTGGTTGGTGTGGAATATGTTGTGAATATGGTCTCCCTGGGCGCGAGGCAGATGGTCACTGAAGTGGTGAGATACCGAAAGGAGCGGCTGGACAGCGGTAGCGTCATTTACGACATTGATGAACTGGTCAGCCCTGCCGAGCCTGAGTGTGAGCTGCTGGTCGACTACACCCGCAAGGTCGTCAGAAGCCTGGGCATTGAAAATGGCCCTAGCCACGCGGAGGTTATGCTGACCGAAAAAGGTCCCAGACTTGTGGAGATCGCAGCGCGCACCGACGGAATTCTTCGTCCTGAAGTATCCGAACAGACGACAGGACTGGGGCAGATTCGCGCCACGGTTATGTCCATCGTTGAGCCGGAACAATTTGAGCGCTTGCTTGACGCCCAGGTAGGTTATGAATTGTTGCTGCACAGCTATAACGTCTGCCTAATCAATCGTTCGCCGGGTTGTTTCACCAAAGAGCTGTTTTTAAGCGAGCTTCTGAAGCTCGAGTCCTATTTTTATTCGGTGTTCTACGTTGGCAGCGGGCAGCCGATTGGCATGACCAAAGACGTATTCAGCCAACCGGGTACCATTTATTTGGTGCATGCCGACAACGCGGTCATCAAGGCGGATTATTTGAAGCTTCGAGCACTCGAGGCTGTGGGAGCCTACTTGGCGCCCTGACGTCCGGATCAACAAAACTCCCGTATGTGATCCCGGTTGTAGGAAGCAACCTCACGCCCCAGGCAACCAGCCTCCGCCCAGCGCCGTCACCAAACCCACACTCGCCTGCAACTGCCGCGTCTGCACCGCCTGCAACGTGCGCTGCGCCTGCAACGCCGCCGTCTGCGCCGTCACCACATCCAGATAGCTCACAGCCCCCGCCTGGTAACTGTTCATCGCCAGTGCCTGTGTGTGTTCGGCGGCATTCGCGGCGGCTTGTTCGTCCATCGCCTCCTGCTGCAAGTCGCGCAGTTGCCCAAGGTTGTCTTCCACCTCACGCACGGCTCTTAACACCTGGCTGCGATAGTGCGCCGAAGCCTCTTCAAACTCCGCCTTGGCCTGGCGCTCATTGGCGCTCAACCGGCCGCCATCAAAGATCGGCAGATTCACCAGCGGCCCCAGCGCCCAATACCGATTGGCGGCGGAGAACAAGTTGCCCACACCTTGGGTCTGCCCGCCAATCAAGCCGGTCAAACTGAAATCCGGGTACCACGCCGCCTTGGCCACGCCGATATTCGCGTTGGCCGCAAACACCCGTCGCTCGGCTGCCGCGATATCCGGCCGGCGTTGCAGCAGGTGGCTCGGCAGTTGTTGCGGAATCCCCGGCAGCGCCATCAATTGCTGGCTCGGCGGCAGCTGGAATTCACTGGCGGATACGCCCACCAATTCACCAATCGCATGCTCGGTGAGATTGCGTTGACCGCGCACATCGTCAAGCTGCGCCTGTGCTTCAGCCAGCTGATTCTGCGCCCGGGTCAGGTCGAGCTCCGAGGCGATCTGCCCCTCGTACCGGCTGCGGGTCAGTTTCAGCGCCTGGCCAAAATCATCCAGCGAACTGCTGAGAATCCGGCTCTGGGCATCCAGTCCGTTGAGCTGCACGTACAGCGTCGCCAACTGATGCTGCAGGCTCAGGCGTGCCACCGCCAAATCATCCCCGGAGGCTTGGGCCTGTGCATCGCCAGCCGCCACCTGGTTGCGGATTTTGCCCCACAGATCCAGATCGAAGCTCAGCGCGAACCCCGCCGTGTTGCTGTTGTACACCGAAGGCTGGGTATCACCCCGCAGTGGCCGATTGTCCGATTGCCGCTGGCGCAACGGTTGCGCGCTGGCGGTTATTTGCGGGAACAGCCCGGCATGCAACTGGCTGGCATACGCCTGGGACGCATCGAAATGCGCCAGCGCCGCCGCCAGGTCCGGGTTGGCCTTGAGCAGTTGTTCCTGCAGGTCGTTCAGGTGCGGGTCCTGATACAGCTGCCACCACTTCGGCGCCAGTTGGTCGGACGGTTGCGCGCTGTGCCACGGGCCGTCGCTGGTCTGTTCGCGGTACTTGGCCGGCAGGTCGATGGTCGGCGCCTTGTAGGTGGGCGCCAGCGAGCAACCGTGCAGTGCCACCAATACCAGGGCCGCGAGGGGTTTAAGCCTTGGGCGCATGGGCACCTCCGGCATCGGCCATTTGCACGGCGTCGCCTTCGCGCAGTGCGTCGGGTGGGTTGTCGACTACGCGATCGGCGGGTTTCAGGCCCTGGTCAATCACCAGGCGCTCGCCGAGGTCGAGGCCGATGTGGATGTCTTGCAGGTGCACGTGGTTCTTGGCGTCCAGTACCGCGACCTGGGTGCCTTCGGCGCGGAAGATCAGGGCGCTGGCCGGGATGCTCACGCCATGGGTATCCGCCGGAATCGCCAGGGTGGCTTCGGCGTAGTCGCCGGGCAGCAACTTGCCGTCCGGGTTGTCGGCCACGAACTGTGCGAGCAGGGTGCCGGAGCGGCGGTCGATGGCGGTGGAGTCGCCCATCAGCTTCGCGCTGAAGTGTTCGCCGGGGTGCTCGGGTACCGTCAGTTGGGCGGCCAGCCCGGGATGAATCACCGCGGCGTAGTTCTGCGGCACCGGCACGTAGAGGCGCAGTTGGTGGGTGTCGGCGATGTCGAACAGTTCCGGATCGCTGTCGCTGTCAGCCTTGATCAACTGGCCGATGTCAGTGTTGCGCGCGGTGATCACACCGGCGAATGGCGCGCGAATGGTCTTGTAGTCTTCCAACGCCGAGAGCCGCGCATAGTCAGCCTCGGCGGCCTGGGCGTTGGCCTTGGCGGCCAGGGCATTCGAGGTTTTTTCATCGGCCTCCTGGCGCGATACCGAATGGCTGTCCAGCAGGTTTTTCCAGCGGGTGGCAGTGGTTTCTGCCAGTCGTGCGTTGGCCTGTTCCTGCACCATGCGCGCGTGGGTTTGCGCCACTTGCTGGTCGAGGTCGGGGCTGTCGATCTCGGCGAGAATCTGCCCGGCCTTGACCTGGCTGCCGATGTCGACTTTCCAGTCTTTCAGGTAACCGCTGACCCGCGCATGAATCGGTGCCTTGCTCCAGGCTTCCAGATGAGCGGGCAGGCGCAGGGTGTCGCCGGCCGCGTTCTGTTTGGGCTGGAACACCAGCACCTGCGGCACGGCGGCGGTTTCGGTCCAGGCGGTGACGGATTTTTCATGCATCGTACGGGCGTGCAGGCCGTTGGCGACCAACAGGGCAGCCAGTGTCAGGCCGCCGACACCCATGAGCATCAGACGCTTGCGCGAGGGTTTGTGATCAGACGACATGTGAAGTTTCTCCAGCAGCAGCGCGAGTAGGGTGACGACCGTGGACCAGGCTGAAGACCACGGGTACAAACAGCAAAGTGGCAGTGGTGGCGAGGATCAGGCCGCCGATCACGGCACGTCCCAGCGGCGCGTTTTGTTCTTCGGACAAGGCCAGCGGCAACATGCCGATGATCATCGCCAGGGCGGTCATGCAGACCGGGCGGAAACGGGTGTAGCCGGCTTCCAGTGCGGCCTTGAGTGCATCGCCATGTTCGGCCAGGCGCTCTCGGCAGAAGCTCACCACCAGGATCGAGTTGGCGGTGGCCACGCCCATACAGAGGATGGCCCCCGTGAGTGCGGGCACCGACAATGACGTGCCGCTGAGGAACAGCATCCAGACGATTCCCGCGAGCGCTGCCGGCAGCGCGGTGATGATCACGAACGGGTCGGTCCAGGACTGGAAGTTGACCACGATCAGCAGGTAGATCAGCACCACCGCACCGAGCAGGCCGAAGCTCAAGCCGTTGAACGCTTCATGCAGCGCATCGATCTGCCCGTGCAGGCTGATGGTCGCGCCTTTGGGGCGCATCGGGGCCATGTCGTTCAGCACTTTTTGCACATCGCTGGCGACGCCGCCGAGGTCGCGGCCTTGCACGTTGGCGTACAGGTCCAGGGTCGGTTCGATGTTGTAGTGGGTCACCACCGCCGGGCTTTGTACCCGCGAGATGGTCGCCACGCCGCCGAGGATCTGCGACTGACCATCGGCACCGGTTACCGGCAACGCTTCCAGGGACGGCAGGCTGTCGAGGCGGTATTGCGGGGTGGCTGCCACGATCGAATACGACACGCCGTTGGCCGGGTTGAGCCAGAACGTTGGTGCGGTTTGCGAGCTGCCGGCCAGGGACGCAACCATGCTGTTGGTTACGTCACGCTCGGTGATGCCCAGGCCGTTGGCACGCATGCGGTCCACGTTGACTTGCAGTGACGGGTAGCCGGTGGACTGCTGGATGCGCAGGTCGGCAATGCCCGGTATGTGTTTCAGGCGACGTTCCAGTTCGATGGCGTAGGCGCGGTTTTCTTCATCGCTGCGCCCGGAGATTTTCACGTCCAGCGGGGCCGGCGAACCGAAGTTGAGGATCTGGCTGCTGATGTCTGCCGGGAGGAATGCGAACTGGCTGCCGGGGAAGCTTTCGGGCAACGCTTCACGCAGTTTTTTCACGTAGTCGGCGGTGGGCGCATGGTCCTTTTTCAGGGTGACCTGGATATCGCCGTCCTGTGGGCCGATGGTGCCACTGCTGCTGTAGGCCATGTCGATGCCGCTCAGCGGGATGCCGATGTTGTCGACGATGGTGTCCAGTTCGTCGGCCGGAACGATCTCGCGAATCCGCGCTTCGATCCGGTCAAAGGCCGCCGCGCTCTCTTCGATGCGTGTGCCCAGCGGCAAGCGCACGTGCAGGGCCATGGCCCCGGCGTCGGTGGCCGGGAAGAAGTCCTGGCCCAGACTTGGCAGCAGCAGGAACGAGGCGAGGATGCACGCCAGGAAGCCGATGATGAAGCGCTTGCGGGCGCCGAGGGCCAGGGTCAGCAGGCCGTGGTAAACGTCCCGTACGTTGGAGAAGTGACGCTCAAAACCCTGCTGGAAATTCAGCACCGATTGCAGCACCGCGTTGCGCTGCGGTTTGTGCTGGTCGCCCTCGTGATGGTTGATGAATTCATCTTCCGGGTGATGACCTTCACCTTGCTCCGGCACGTGCGGCTTGAGCAGGAACATCGCCAGGGTCGGCACCAGGGTTCGCGACAGAATGAACGAGCTGGCCATGGCGAAAATCACCGCCAATGCCATCGGGCGGAACAGGTAGCCGGCGATGCCTTGCAGCATGAACATCGGCACAAACACGATGCAGATACACAGCAGGGACACGAACGCCGGGCCGACGATTTGCTTGGCGCCGTCGAGGATCGCGTCCTTCACCGCCTTGCCTTGTTCCAGGTGCCAGTTGATGTTCTCGATGGTCACTGTGGCGTCGTCCACCAGGATCCCTACCGCCAACGCCAGCCCGCCGAGGGTCATGACGTTGAGGGTTTGCCCGGTGGCCGCCAGCAGAGCGATGGCCGACAGCACCGCGAGGGGAATCGACGCGGCGATGATGATGGTCGAGCGCCAGCTGCCGAGGAACAGCAGGATCATCGCACTGGTCAGCAAGGCGGCGATGATGCCTTCCTGGGCCACGCTGCCCACCGACTGTTTGACGAACACCGAGGCGTCGCCGAGCAGCGAGGTCTTCAGCGACGGCGGCAGGGTTTCATTGATGCGCGGCAGCATCTGGCGGATGCCGTCGATGATCGACAGGGTGGAGATGCTGCCGTTTTTCAGGGCCGGCATCAGCACCGCACGGTGGCCGTCGACGCGCACGATGTTGGTCTGCGGCGGCGAGCCGTCACGCACGTGGGCCACCTGGCCGATGGTGATGATCGCACCGTCGACTGTCTTGATCGGCAAGTCGTTGAGCTCATCAATCGCCTTCGGGCTGTTGTTGAGCAAAATCGTGTATTCGTTGGGGCCGAGTTTGGCGGTACCCACCGGGATAATCTGGTTCTGCAGGGCCAGGGCGTTGCCTACGTCCTGCGCCGAGAGGCCTTTGGCGGCCAGCGCCTGTGGGTCGAGGTCGAGGGTGATCTGGCGTTGCTTGCCGCCCATTGGCGTGGGCATGGCCAGGCCGGGCAGGGCGCTCAGGGGCAAGCGGATGTTGTTCTGCACCAGGTCGCGGATCTTCGCTTCCGACAAGCTGGGGCTGGAGAACGCCATCTGCAGAATCGGCACCGTAGAGGCGCTGTAGTTGAGGATCAGCGGCGGCGTAATGCCCGGTGGCATCTGCTTGAGCACGGTTTGTGACACCGCTGTTACCTGGGCGTTGGCGGTGCGGATATCCACGCCGGGCTGGAAGAAAATCTTCACGATGCCCATGCCGGGTAACGACTGCGATTCAATGTGCTCGATGTCGTTGACGGTGGTACTCAGGGAGCGTTCGTAGGTGTAGATCACGCGACCGGCCATGGCGTCCGGAGACAGGCCGTTGTACTGCCAAACCACCGCAACGACGGGGATGCCAATATCGGGAAATACGTCAGTGGGGGTACGCAAGGCCGCCATGGGCCCGATGATGCAGATGAAAATTGCCAGCACGATAAACGTGTAGGGCTTGAGCAGTGCGGTCTTTACCAGCCCGAGCATGCCGTAACCTCCAAAGGAGTTGGATTGCAAACGCTCGCAGTCTTGACGGACCCACCTAACACGCACCTTTCAGCCAGGTGAAGGAAGATTTAGTTAACGGCTGAAGATCCTTTCATATGTATTCATTTGTTCAACAATGGTGACAGTAACAAGCTGGATACCGATCGAACGGGAGCTGTTTCGCCTGTTCACTCTTTATCCATTTGGAGTTCTGCCATGTCTCTTAAACCCTTGTTGTTGATCCCGGCCTTGAGTGCGGTCCTGTTGTTGTCGGCGTGTGCCGGCCCGATGCCGAAGGCGGACCCCAGCGAAGCCTGGATCGGCTTGCAAGAGGAGGCACCCAACGACCTGATGGCCGAGCGGGTAGACGGTAAAAATATTAATGATGGCCGCTACTTCGAAGTGAAACCCGGCGCGCATCGCCTGGACGTCACCTTGTTTGAAGAAGAGGCGGGGGATGATAACCAGCAGGATTGTCGCGGGCATGTGACCTACGGCAACTTCAAGGCCGGCGAGCATTACACCCTGGTGGAATCCAGCCTGGGTACGACGGTGCGTGCCGAGTTGAAGGATAGCCACGGCAAGGAATTGGCGCAGACCGAAGACTTCAGTTGCATGCCTGGCTAAGGCGTCAGGCGTGGTGCCCGGCGGGTTTGTGCAGCTTGCCGGGTGCTGCGGGTTTTACGTGTGGGTGATGGTGCCTGCGGGTCACGCGCATCACGCCCCACAGCATGGCGGCGGCGACGGCCAGCCAGCCACAGATCAAAAGCAGAATCGTTGTTGTCAGGCTCATAAGTGCCTCCTTTCGCCCGGTGCCGGGCACACACTGTCTTCTCAATGGACAGTCTAGCTATCCGCAGGTTGCCTGCTATTGACCAATGGTCGTGTGCGTCCAACTTGTTTGCTCTATCGCCGGCCTTTTACTGCGCTGCAAGGCTATACCCGCGCCCCGGAGCGTCCTATGATCAGGGCCCACGTCGACCGTTGATCAAGTGAGTGAAGAAGTTGCGGTTTCCCTCGAACATTAAAACCTCCTGGTGGGTCGCCGCCTGTTTCATGGGGCTGGCGGCCTGTTCCTCGCATCCAAAACCCACGAGCATCCCGGGGCTGCCGGAGAGTGTCGAGCTCAAGGGCGTGCCGGCGTTTCGCGGTGAGACTTACCTCGGTGGCCCAGCCGCTCTTGCCAGCATGCTGTCTCAACAAGGCATTGTGATTACACCGGGGCTATTGGATAAGCCACTGCATTTGCCGGGCGCTGAAGCGGACCTTGAACGCAACATGCAGGTGCTGGCCCGTGAATACGGGATGTTGGTGTACCCGCTGGAAGATCAGCTGCCGGCGCTGCTGGCACAGGTCGCGGCCGGGTACCCGGTGATGGCGCGTATCACCCAGGGCTCGACCTTCTGGGCCGGTCCGCGGTATGTCGTGGTGGTGGGTTACAACAAGCAGAAGAGCATGGTGCTGCTGCGTTCAGGCTTGGCGCGGCGCATGCCGATGGATTTCAGCGCGTTTGAGTCGGCGTGGAAAGACGGCGGCAAGTGGGCGGTACTGATTCAGCGGCCCACCCAGTTGCCGGTCAAGGTCGACGCCCAGCGCTGGCAGCAGGCTGCCAGCGCCACAGCCCAGGCTGGCCAGGAACAGGCGGCGGCCCAGGCAGTCAAGGCACTGGCCAGTCAGGCCAAATAAAAAAACGGCGCTCAAGGGCGCCGTTTTTTATGTCGCTATTTACGGATCAGCGGGACTCGGTGACCTGAACATTCGCCCGTGGGCGGTTCTTCAGGTTCTTGTCAGCCTTGTAGCGCAATGCGACGTCTGGCACCGAGCCGCTCTTGCCGGTTTCGACCCAGCTGCGGATGCGCCCGGCATCGGCAAAGTGGGTGAATTTGCCGAAGGCATCGAGGATCACCAGCGACACCGGGCGATTACCCATGCTGGTCACCAGCACCAGGCAATGGCCGGCCTGGTTGGTAAAGCCGGTCTTGGTCAGCTTGATGTCCCAGTTGGCGCGGTTGATCAGGTGGTCAGTGTTGGAGAAACCCAGGGTGTAGTTGGGTTTGCGGAACGAGACGGTCTTTTCCTTGGTGGTGCTCAACTGGCTGAGCATCGGGTACTTGCGTGCGGCGGCCAGCAGCTTGCTCAGGTCGCGGGCGGTGGACACGTTATGGATCGACAGGCCGGTAGGTTCCACATAATGGGTACTGGTCATGCCCAGTGCCTTGGCCTTGGCGTTCATCGCTGCGATGAAGGCCGGGTAGCCGCCCGGATAGTGGTGGGCCAGGCTGGCGGCGGCGCGGTTTTCCGAGGACATCAGGGCAATCAGCAACATCTCCTTGCGCGGCATCTCGCTGCCGATCTTGACCCGGGAGAACACGCCTTTCATCTCTGGCGTGTCCTTGATGTTGATGTCGATGTATTCATCCATGTTCTGCTTGGCTTCCAGCACGATCAGGCCGGTCATCAGTTTGCTCACCGAGGCGATCGGCACGATGACATCCGGGTTGCTGGCATAGATGACTTTGTTGGTCTGCAGGTCTACCACCATCGCACTGCCGGAGGCGATGTGCAGGGTGGACATGTCGCGGGGAGCGGTGGTGGTTTCGCTTGCGCTCGCGAAGGTGCCTGTCAATGCAAAAAATAGGCTGACAATGGAAAGATGAATTTTCACGCGGATGAACTCGCTAAAAAAAGTAGGGATATACCGTTCTGCACGGACTTTCTGATAAATGCCGTTACATTTTAGGAGTATGGATCAGAAACTGTCGAATGTTCTTCTGAAAACAGATGAAACCCCTTAAAAACAAAGAAAAAACTACTTTTTATCCGGCCAATAAAAAGCCCTGCGATAAGGCAGGGCTTTTTCAGAGCGGCTGGTTATTAGCTGTGCAGGGTTTCGGCTGCGTACAGGGTATTTTCCAGCAGGCAGGCACGGGTCATCGGGCCGACACCACCGGGTACCGGGGTGATCCAGCCGGCACGGGGCAGGGCGGTTTCGTACACCACGTCGCCCACGAGCTTACCATCGTCCTGGCGGTTGATGCCCACGTCGATGACGATGGCGCCCTCCTTGATCCACTCACCCTTGACCAGGCCCGGCTTGCCGGCGGCGACGACCACCAGGTCGGCGCGGCCAACGTGGCCGGCCAGGTCCTTGGTGAAGCGATGAGTCACGGTCACGGTGCAGCCGGCCAGCAGCAGTTCCATGGCCATCGGGCGACCGACGATGTTCGAGGCGCCGACGACGACGGCATCCAGGCCATACAGATCGACGCCGGTGCTTTCCAGCAGGGTCATGATGCCCTTCGGGGTGCACGGGCGCAGCAGCGGGATACGCTGGGCCAGGCGGCCGACGTTATAAGGGTGGAAACCGTCGACGTCCTTGTCCGGGCGGATGCGTTCGAGCAATTTCGACGCGTCCAGATGCTCGGGCAATGGCAGTTGCAGCAGGATGCCGTCGATGGCCGGATCGTCGTTGAGGCTGTCGATCAGGTCGGTGAGGGCCTGTTGGGTGGTGTCTTCAGCCAAGTCGTAGGCTTTGGAAATAAAGCCGACCTCTTCACAGTCTTTACGCTTGTGCGAGACATAAACCTGAGAGGCAGGATCGCTGCCGACCAGGATCACCGCGAGGCCCGGCGTGCGCAGGCCTTGTTGGCTGCGCTCGGCGACTCGTTTGGCGATCTGCTGGCGCAGGCTGGCGGC
Source organism: Pseudomonas sp. NPDC087814 (assembly GCF_044742865.1). Classification (NCBI taxonomy): domain Bacteria; kingdom Pseudomonadati; phylum Pseudomonadota; class Gammaproteobacteria; order Pseudomonadales; family Pseudomonadaceae; genus Pseudomonas; species Pseudomonas sp. NPDC087814. The sequence goes on from NZ_JBIUVK010000040.1 coordinate 36,173, forward strand.
GATTGATTTGCCGTCGATAAGTTGTGCAGTCATTACGCGTGATTAACCATCGAGAGGGGGAAGAAAAGTGCGCGCATTCTCGCATGCCATGGCGTGAGGGCAAAGGCGCTTGGTCTGCAAATTCCCCTAACCCCTTAAATAAAATGAATTTTTTATAAAAAGGATTTGACGGGTTTCGGGTCCATCTATACTATTCGTCGCACTTGTCGGGCACAGCCTAGCACTGGTTAGTTTGTAATCCTCCAAGAGTACAGATTAATAAGGCGCCCGTAGCTCAGCTGGATAGAGCATCCGCCTTCTAAGCGGATGGTCGCAGGTTCGAGTCCTGCCGGGTGCGCCATTAGGCAGCTTTGGCACAAGTAGCGCAATATGGTGGGCGTAGCTCAGTTGGTAGAGCACGGGATTGTGACTCCCGTTGTCGAGGGTTCGATCCCCTTCGTCCACCCCATATTTAAAAAGGCGCCAGATTAATAGTCTGGCGCCTTTGCTTTAAAAGCTTCAAGCGCGGATGTGGTGGAATTGGTAGACACACTGGATTTAGGTTCCAGCGCCGCAAGGTGTAAGAGTTCGAGTCTCTTCATCCGCACCAAATAAAGTTTCGTGAAGGCCTGCGGGTCGGCGCGAAGCTCAACAAATAGCCTTTTTGACGGGCTTTTTGGTCACGCAATATGGTGGGCGTAGCTCAGTTGGTAGAGCACGGGATTGTGACTCCCGTTGTCGAGGGTTCGATCCCCTTCGTCCACCCCATATTTCGAAAGGCGCCAGATTAATAGTCTGGCGCCTTTTTTGTTTCAGCGGTTTGAGTTTCAACGCAGTCGCAGGTGTTGGGCTGCAGGGCAGGGCGTTTCGTCGTATTTATGTTTCGCGATGATGCCGCACTGCTTGCCGGCCTTGTCCGCAGGGTCGGTTGTCAGGGAGATGATTGGCAACCGCTTCTATATATAGAAGGGTTGGCGCAGAGCCCTGGCATGATGGGATGTATTTGCCACCGGGGCGAGCTGCACTCGTGCATTCGCACCTATAAATTGCCTGCTGTTTTTTTACCCGTTTTCAGTAGGGTGACTTCTTGAGTTTGACCCACTAGAATGCATGCCCTTGATTCTGGGGTCGGAAACGGCCAGCTAACGTCTGTGCAACGAGGAATATCCATGCAAGTTTCTGTTGAAAATACTTCTGCTCTTGAGCGCCGCATGAGCATCACCGTGCCGGCCGAGCGCATCGAGACCCAGGTCAACAAGCGTCTGCAGCAGACTGCCCAAAAGGCCAAGATCGCTGGTTTCCGTCCAGGCAAAGTGCCAATGAGCGAAATCAAGCGCCGCTTCGGTGCTGATGCACGTCAGGAAGCTGTAGGTGACGTGATCCAGGCTTCCTTCTACGAAGCCGTTGTCGAGCAAAAGCTGAACCCGGCTGGCTCGCCCTCCATCGAGCCCAAGTCCCTGGAAGCAGGCAAGGATCTGGAATACGTTGCAATCTTCGAAGTGTTCCCTGAATTCGAAGTTGCCGGTTTCGATTCGATCGCCATCGAGCGCCTGAGCGCTGATGTTGCTGACTCCGACCTGGACAACATGCTGGAAATCCTGCGCAAGCAGAACACCCGTTTTGAAGTGGCCGATCGTGCTGCCCAGAACGAAGACCAACTGAACATCGATTTCGTAGGCAAGGTTGACGGCGAAGCATTCGCTGGCGGCTCCGCCAAGGGTACTCAGCTGGTGCTGGGTTCCAACCGCATGATTCCTGGTTTCGAAGACGGCCTGGTTGGCGCCAAAGCCGGCGAAGAGCGCGTTCTGAACCTGACTTTCCCGGCTGACTATCAGAACCTGGACCTGGCTGGCAAAACCGCCGAGTTCACCGTGACCGTCAACACCGTTTCCGAGCCCAAGCTGCCAGAACTGAACGAAGAGTTCTTCAACCAGTTCGGCATCAAGGAAACCGGCATCGAAGGTTTCCGCACCGAAGTTCGCAAGAACATGGAGCGTGAACTGCGCCAGGCCATCAAATCCAAGGTCAAGAACCAGGTGATGGACGGTCTGCTGGCTGCCAACCCGATCGAAGTGCCGAAGGCCCTGCTGTCCAACGAAGTTGATCGTCTGCGCGTGCAGGCTGTTCAGCAGTTCGGCGGCAACATCAAGCCTGACCAACTGCCGGCCGAACTGTTCGAAGAGCAGGCCAAGCGCCGCGTTGTACTGGGTCTGATCGTGGCTGAAGTGGTCAAGCAATTCGACCTCAAGCCTGACGAAACCCGCGTTCGCGAAATGATCCAGGAAATGGCTTCGGCCTACCAGGAGCCTGAGGCTGTTGTGTCCTGGTACTACAAGAACGACCAGCAGCTGAACGAAGTGCGTTCGGTTGTGCTGGAAGAGCAAGTTGTGGATACTGTTCTGCAGAAGGCTAAGGTGACCGATAAAGCGGTCTCTTACGAAGAAGCAGTCAAGCCGGCTGAAGCAGCACAAGCCGACTGATCGCTCAACTCGTTTGAAAATACACCCATAAGCCAGCCTCGCGCTGGCTTATGCGTATTCAAGACATGACTATTTGGGAGTAACTGCAGAGCATGTTCCGTAATTCGTATATTCAGCAGAACTCTGATATCCAGGCCGCTGGCGGCCTGGTCCCGATGGTTGTCGAGCAATCTGCTCGTGGCGAACGCGCCTATGACATCTACTCGCGCCTGCTCAAGGAGCGAGTGATCTTTCTGGTTGGTCCGGTAGAGGACTACATGGCCAACCTGATTTGTGCGCAGCTGCTGTTCCTTGAAGCGGAAAATCCGGACAAGGACATCCATCTCTACATCAACTCCCCGGGCGGTTCGGTGACAGCGGGCATGTCGATCTACGACACCATGCAGTTCATCAAGCCGAACGTATCGACCACCTGTATCGGTCAGGCGTGCAGCATGGGTGCGTTCCTGCTGACCGCTGGTGCTGAGGGCAAGCGTTACTGCCTGCCGAACTCACGCGTGATGATTCACCAGCCACTGGGCGGTTTCCAGGGCCAGGCATCGGACATCGAAATCCATGCCAAGGAAATCCTCTTCATTCGTGAGCGTCTCAACACGCTGATGGCCAAACATAGCGGGCATACCCTGGAAGAGATCGAGCGCGACACCAACCGTGACAATTTCATGAGCGCCGAAGCGGCTCGTGAATACGGGTTGATCGACGCAGTGATCGAAAAGCGCCCCGCTTAATATAAGCAGCTCAAAATAGGGCAGGTCGGCAGGTCCGACCACCAGTGGACTTGAAAAAGCCCTCAATAGCCTTCATCTTGTGTTGCAAGCCTATCGGATTTGGATCGAACGAATGACTGACACCCGCAACGGCGAGGACAACGGCAAGCTGCTCTATTGCTCCTTCTGTGGCAAAAGCCAGCATGAAGTACGCAAGTTGATTGCCGGCCCCTCGGTCTTTATCTGCGACGAGTGCGTCGACCTGTGCAATGACATCATCCGTGAGGAGGTGCAGGAAGCCCAGGCCGAAAGCAGCGCGCATAAATTGCCTTCGCCTAAAGAAATCAGCGGCATCCTTGATCAGTATGTGATTGGTCAAGAGCGTGCAAAGAAGGTTCTGGCCGTAGCGGTGTACAACCACTACAAGCGTCTGAACCAGCGTGACAAGAAAAGTGACGACGTCGAGCTCGGCAAAAGCAACATCTTGCTGATCGGCCCTACAGGCTCGGGTAAAACCCTGCTTGCAGAGACCCTGGCTCGCCTGCTGAACGTTCCCTTCACCATCGCCGACGCAACCACTCTTACCGAGGCCGGTTACGTAGGTGAAGACGTCGAGAACATCATTCAGAAGCTGCTGCAGAAATGCGACTACGACGTGGAGAAGGCCCAGATGGGCATTGTCTACATCGATGAAATCGACAAGATTTCGCGCAAATCCGACAACCCGTCGATCACCCGGGACGTTTCCGGTGAAGGCGTGCAGCAAGCGCTGTTGAAACTGATCGAAGGCACGGTTGCTTCCGTACCGCCACAAGGCGGCCGCAAGCACCCGCAGCAGGAATTCCTTCAGGTTGATACGCGCAACATCCTGTTCATCTGTGGCGGTGCGTTCTCCGGCCTGGAAAAGGTTATTCAAAACCGTTCCACCCGTGGCGGCATTGGCTTCAGTGCAGAAGTACGCAGCAAGGAAGAAGGCAAGAAAGTCGGTGAATCCCTGCGTGAAGTCGAGCCTGACGATTTGGTCAAGTTCGGTCTGATCCCGGAATTCGTTGGCCGTCTGCCGGTCCTGGCGACGCTGGACGAGCTGGATGAGGCTGCGTTGATGCAGATCCTCACCGAGCCGAAAAACGCCCTGACCAAGCAATACGCCAAGCTGTTCGAGATGGAAGGTGTGGACCTCGAGTTCCGTGCTGACGCGCTCAAATCGGTGGCCAAGCGGGCACTGGAGCGCAAGACCGGCGCCCGTGGTTTGCGCTCGATCCTCGAAGGCGTACTGCTCGACACCATGTACGAAATCCCCTCGCAGTCCGAGGTGAGTAAAGTGGTGATCGACGAAAGCGTTATAGAAGGCAAGTCCAAGCCACTGTATATCTACGAAAACAGTGAGCCGGCTGCCAAGGCTGCGCCAGACGCGTAAGCGTTGCACCGCCGAGCTGTACAAAATAAAGGGGCCTTAAGGGGCCCCTTTGTTTTTACTGCGTTTAACTGATGCCATTACGCTTGTTTTTTTTGCAGGCAGCCCCCATCTTGGTTTCAAGCTTACTTTCATCTGTCATAGAGGCGAAATCATGAAGACAACCATCGAATTGCCTCTCCTGCCGTTGCGTGATGTCGTCGTCTATCCGCACATGGTTATCCCGCTGTTCGTGGGGCGCGAGAAGTCTATCGAAGCCCTCGAGGCCGCGATGACGGGCGACAAGCAGATCCTGCTGCTGGCCCAGAGAAATCCTGCTGACGATGATCCGGGCGAAGATGCCCTGTATCGCGTTGGTACCGTTGCAACTGTCCTGCAACTGCTCAAGCTGCCTGATGGCACCGTCAAGGTGCTGGTGGAAGGCGAGCAGCGCGGTGCGGTCGAGCGCTTCATGGAAGTGGACGGCCACCTGCGTGCCGAAGTGGCGCTGATCGACGAAGTCGACGCCCCTGAGCGCGAATCCGAAGTGTTCGTTCGCAGCCTGCTGTCCCAGTTCGAGCAATACGTGCAACTGGGCAAGAAAGTCCCCGCAGAAGTCCTCTCTTCCCTCAACAGCATTGATGAGCCAAGCCGCCTGGTCGACACCATGGCCGCGCACATGGCGCTGAAAATCGAGCAGAAGCAGGACATTCTCGAGATCATCGATTTGTCGGCCCGGGTCGAACACGTCCTGGCGCTGCTGGATGCCGAAATCGACCTGCTGCAGGTTGAGAAGCGCATTCGCGGCCGTGTCAAAAAGCAAATGGAGCGCAGCCAGCGCGAGTACTACCTGAATGAGCAGATGAAGGCCATTCAGAAAGAGCTGGGCGACAGCGAGGAAGGCCACAACGAAATCGAGGAGCTGAAAAAGCGCATCGATGCCGCCGGCCTGCCGAAAGACGCGTTGACCAAGGCCACTGCCGAGCTGAACAAGCTCAAGCAAATGTCGCCGATGTCGGCCGAAGCCACCGTGGTTCGTTCGTATATCGACTGGCTGGTGCAGGTGCCGTGGAAGGCCCAGACCAAAGTGCGCCTGGACCTGGCCCGCGCCGAAGATATTCTCGATGCCGATCACTACGGCCTCGAGGAAGTCAAGGAACGCATCCTCGAATACCTCGCCGTGCAAAAGCGCGTGAAGAAGATTCGTGGTCCGGTGTTGTGCCTGGTCGGTCCTCCTGGTGTGGGTAAAACCTCGCTGGCGGAGTCGATTGCCCACGCCACCAACCGCAAATTCGTGCGCATGGCCCTGGGCGGTGTGCGTGATGAAGCGGAAATCCGTGGTCATCGCCGGACTTACATCGGTTCGATGCCAGGAAGATTGATTCAAAAGATGACAAAGGTGGGTGTGCGCAACCCGCTGTTCCTGCTCGATGAAATCGACAAGATGGGCAGCGACATGCGTGGCGACCCGGCGTCTGCTTTGCTGGAAGTGCTCGACCCCGAGCAGAACCACAATTTCAACGACCATTACCTGGAAGTCGACTACGACCTGTCCGACGTAATGTTCCTGTGCACCTCCAACTCGATGAATATTCCGCCAGCCTTGCTGGACCGGATGGAGGTGATTCGTCTGCCGGGTTACACCGAAGACGAGAAGATCAACATCGCCGTCAAATACCTCTCGCCCAAGCAGATTGCGGCCAACGGCCTGAAAAAAGGCGAGATCGAATTTGATGCCGACGCGATCCGCGACATCATTCGTTTCTACACCCGCGAGGCCGGTGTACGGGGCCTTGAGCGTCAACTGGCGAAGATCTGCCGCAAGGCCGTGAAGGAACATGCGCTGGAAAAACGCTTCTCGGTGAAGGTCACCGCTGACCTGCTGGAACACTTCCTGGGCGTGCGCAAATTCCGCTACGGCCTGGCTGAGCAGCAGGACCAGGTAGGCCAGGTCACTGGCCTGGCGTGGACCCAGGTGGGCGGCGAATTGCTGACCATCGAGGCCGCCGTAATCCCGGGCAAAGGGCAACTGATCAAGACCGGTTCCCTGGGTGACGTGATGGTTGAATCCATCACCGCCGCGCAGACCGTGGTGCGCAGCCGCGCCAAGAGCCTGGGGATCCCCCTGGACTTCCACGAGAAGCACGACACCCACATCCACATGCCGGAAGGGGCAACGCCGAAAGACGGTCCTAGCGCAGGCGTAGGCATGTGCACGGCACTGGTATCAGCCCTGACCGGCATTCCGGTGCGCGCCGATGTCGCCATGACCGGGGAAATCACCCTGCGTGGCCAGGTACTGGCCATTGGTGGCCTCAAAGAGAAATTGCTGGCTGCACACCGCGGTGGTATCAAGACCGTGATCATTCCTGAAGAGAATGTTCGCGACTTGAAGGAGATTCCTGACAACATCAAGCAGGATCTGCAGATTAAACCGGTTAAATGGATTGACGAGGTCCTGCAAATTGCGCTGCAATACGCGCCGGAGCCCTTGCCGGATGTGGCTCCGGAGATAGTTGCAAAGGATGAAAAACGCGAGACTGACTCTAAGGAAAGAATTAGCACGCATTAATACGTTTAAGCCTGGGGGCTTCCTTGACAGCTTTTTAGAGCCCTTGTTATAAAGCGGCTCTTAAGTGTCTGTAGGCCATTCAGCACTGGTTTTTGCTTTCACCAAAAAACTTAGAATCATACTCAATAGATATAAGGGGACTTAGAGTGAACAAGTCGGAACTGATTGATGCTATCGCTGCATCTGCTGATATCCCGAAAGCCGCTGCTGGCCGTGCGCTGGACGCAGTAATCGAATCCGTCACTGGCGCTCTCAAGGCCGGCGACTCTGTGGTACTGGTTGGTTTCGGTACTTTCTCTGTGACCGATCGTCCAGCTCGCACTGGCCGTAACCCACAGACTGGCAAGGCTCTGCAAATCGCCGCTGCCAAAAAACCAGGTTTCAAAGCCGGTAAAGCCCTGAAAGAAGCCGTTAACTAAGCTTCGCTCAAGCCTTACCCATCCGGGTCGGACGCAGGTCTGACCTGGCAGCGGAGCGGCAGCTGACCCGAGTATCCATCGGGTCGCCACGCCGGGGGTGTGGGTTCAAACCCCCGTCCGCTCCGCCAGTTACGAGAAGGCGCATCCTCGGATGCGCCTTTCTTCTATCCGGACTCTACCCACGCTCCACGGTTGCCTAATTTTGAAGTTCAACCGTTTCTGGGGGACGCATGCTGCAGAATATCAGGGACAATTCACAAGGCTGGATTGCCAAGACCATTATCGGGATCATCGTCGCATTGATGGCGTTCACCGGTATCGAGGCTATTTTTCAAGCTTCGACCAACAACAAGCAGGACGTGGCCAAGGTCAACGGTGAAGAAATCACCCAAAGCGAACTGGGCCAGGCCGTCGACATGCAACGTCGCCAGCTGATGCAACAGCTGGGCAAGGACTTCGATGCTTCCTTGCTGGACGAAAAGCTGCTGCGCGACGCCGCCCTCAAGGGCCTGATCGATCGCAAGCTGCTGCTGCAAGGCGCGGCCGATTCGAAATTCGCTTTCTCCGAAGCTGCGCTGGATCAAGTGATCCTGCAGACGCCGGAATTCCAGGTGGATGGCCAGTTCAACGCTGAGCGTTTCGACCAGGTGATCCGTCAGCTGGGCTACAGCCGTATGCAATTCCGTCAGATGCTGAGCCAGGAAATGCTGATCGGCCAGGTTCGTGCAGGCATTGCCGGCAGCGGTTTTGTGACTGATGCCGAAGTGCTCGCGTTCGCCCGTCTGGAAAAACAGACCCGCGATTTCGCCACCGTCAGCGTCAAGGCCGACCCTGCAGCAGTGAAGATCACTGACGACGAGGTCAAGGCTTACTACGACCAGCACGCCAAGGAGTTCATGACCCCGGACCAGGTGGTCATCGACTATCTGGAGCTGAAGAAGGCTTCCTTCTTCGACCAGGTCGCGGTCAAGGACGATGAGCTGCAAGCCCTCTATCAGAAAGAAACCGCCAACCTCGCTGAACAGCGTCGCGCGGCGCACATCCTGATTGAAGTCAACGACAAGACCACCGACGAGCAGGCCAAGGCCAAGATCGAAGAGATCCAGGCACGCCTGGCCAAGGGCGAGAAATTCGAAGCCCTGGCCAAGGAGTTCTCCCAGGATCCGGGTTCTGCGAACAACGGCGGTGACCTCGGTTTCGCTGGCCCTGGCGTCTACGACCCTGCCTTCGAAACAGCGCTGTATGCACTGAACAAGGACCAGGTCTCGGCACCGGTGCGTTCCAGCTTCGGCTGGCACCTGATCAAGCTGTTGGGCGTTGAAGCACCTGAAGTGCCATCGTTCGCCAGCCTGAAAGACAAGCTGACCCGCGAGCTCAAGACCCAGCAGGTTGAACAGCGTTTCGTCGATGCGACCAAGCAACTGGAAGACGCTGCATTCGAAGCTTCCGACCTGGCCCAGCCGGCGTCGGACCTGAAGCTGACCGTGCACACCTCCGCGCCGTTTGGCCGTGAAGGTGGCGAAGGCATCGCTGCCAACCGTGCCGTGGTGACCGCTGCATTCAGCCCTGAAGTACTGGATGAGGGTGCCAACAGCACCGCCATCGAGCTGGACCCGGAAACCATCGTGGTACTGCGTGCCAAAGAGCACCTGAAGCCTACCCAGCTGCCGCTGGAAAGCGTTGCCACTGCCATCCGTGCCCAGTTGACCAAGGAGCGCGTGAGCGCTGCGGCGAAGACTCACGCGGACGAGCTGATTGCCAACCTGCGTGATGGCAAGACCCCGCTGAACCAGCCGGTGGATGGCCAGGCCTGGAAAGTCACCGAAGCGGCCACCCGGGGCCAGGAAGGCGTCGAGCCAGCCGTGCTGCAAGCCCTGTTCCGCATGCCAAAGCCTGCGGCCAAGGACAAGCCGACCTTCACCAGCGTGACCCTGCCAGACGGTAGCCTGGTGATCGTGCGCTTGAACGCGGTCAATGAAGCCGCTGCACCGACCGATGACGAGAAGGCTCAGTACCGCCGCTTCCTCGCGTCCCGTGTCGGCCAGCAAGACTTCGCCGCCTATCGCAAGCAGTTGGAAACCAAGGCTGAGATCAAGAAGTTCTGATCTCGTAACAGCCTGAATAAAAAGACCCCGGCCTGAAGAGGCCGGGGTCTTTTTTTATCCACTAATCAGCTGACTCAACCAGTCTTGATTCAACGCGCAAACTTGAGCTTGCCCCAACTCAGGCCAATCACAGCCGCCAGGGTCGAAGCGCTCAGCACACTCAGCTTGGCAGCCGACAGCAGCGTCGGATCGGAGAAGGCCAGCGACGAGATGAAAATCGACATGGTGAAACCAATTCCCGCCAGCAGGCCCACTAGGGCGACGCCGTTCCAGGTCACGCCCTCCGGCAGTTTGCAGATATTCAGTTTGACCAGCACGACACTCGCCAGCATCACCCCCAGCGGCTTGCCGAGCACCAACGCCAGGATGACCCCCATGAACACACCGTGGGGCAGCGGGTCGTTCAGGTTGAACCCTTGCAGGCTCACCCCCGCGTTGGCCAGGGCAAACAGTGGCATGACGCCGAAGGCCACCCATGGGTGTAACCCGGCTTGAATCCGCTGCACCGGCGGCAACATTTCCCGTTGGGCCTGTCTCAATTGCTTCAATGGTTTGGCGACCTGATGGGCACTTTCTGACGGATGCGAAAGCCGGTCCATCAGCTCGTTAAATGTGCGCCCGATGGTGTCCAGAGGGCGTTCCCGAGTCGGTCTGGAAGTCACGGGCGTTATCAGGCCAAGCATTACGCCCGCGAGCGTCGGATGCACGCCGGTCTTGAGCAGCCCAAACCAGACAATCGCCCCCGGCAACAGGTACACCACCGCCTTGCCAATTCCCATCCGCTGAAAAACCAGCACCAGCGCCAGCCCGCAGGCCGCGATCACCAGGCCCATGTAGTCCAGGCTTGCGGTATAGAAAATCGCGATGATCAGGATGGCGACGATGTCATCAATGATCGCCAGCGCCAGCAGCAGGATGCGCACGCCGGCGGGGATGGATTTACCCAACAGCGCCAGCACACCCACGGCAAATGCAATGTCGGTGGCAGTGGGCACTGCCCAGCCACTGGCCGCTACGGTGCCATGGTTGAGCAGGGTGTAAATCAGTGCCGGCATCAGCACGCCACCCAGCGCAGCGCCGAGGGGCAGGGTGGCCAGTTTCAGGTTGGCGAGTGCGCCGTCCCTGATCTCCTGGCGAATCTCGGCGCCCACCACCAGGAAGAAGATGGTCATCAGCCCATCGTTCACCAGGAAGTGCAACGAGCGCGAGACCGTGAAGTCTCCCAGTCCGATAGTGAGTGGGGTGTTCCAGAAGTGTTCGTAGGAATCTGCGACGGGGCTGTTGGCCCAGACCAGCGCGACGATCGCTGCCAGCAGCAACACGATACCGCTGACTGCTTCGATCCTTGAAAACCGCTCCAATGCGGACAGGGCGCCTTCGACCAGAACCTGGGGGCGCGGAATAGCAGGGTGTTTATCAGGCACGACAAGTCTCCATTGGCGGCCCGACCAATGCTTATCCTTTAACCTGCGCTGTGCCGTATGCAGCAGCGCACCCGGTGCGATCATAAGAGTTAAGAAACATCACGTCACGTTTCGTTTAAACATCGGTTAAACGCAGCGTCGCGATCAGTGCCAGTACGACCAACGCGGCGACCGCCCATGGAAACGATGTCACTCCCCACCCTTGCAACAACATGCCGCCGAGTAGTCCGCCACCGGCGATGCCCAGGTTCCACACCGTCACCAGCATCGACTGTGCGGCATCGGCTGAATCCCCGGCCGACTTGGCCAGCGCCGTTTGCAGCAATGCCGGCAAACCGCCAAACGCCAGCCCCCATAAGGCCACCGTGGTGTAGATCACCGTCGCCGAGGTGATCCAGAACGCCAGCGCCAGGGCCGACAGCGCGAACATTGCGCAGCTGATCACCAATAACGCGCGCAGCCGCTGATCAATCAGCGCGCCGACGATCCAGATACCCAGCAGCGCCGCCAGGCCAAACACCAGCAGCACCTGGTCGATGTCCGCTGCAATCCCGGCAGGTACCAGGAACGGCGCGATATAGGTGTAGAGAATGTTATGAGCCAGCACGTAGGTGAAAGTCACAAACAGCACCGGACGAATCCCTGGCAGTGCCAGCACCTGGCGCAGCCCCAGGCGTTTTTCCGCCTGTTGCCCGGCAAAGTCCGGGACCTGCCAGCGCACCCAGGCCAGCAGCACAACCGTCAGGCCGGACATGATCGCGAAGCTCAGGCGCCAGCCCACCGTGGTGCCCAGGAATGTCCCGGCCGGTACACCCAGTGACAGCGCCAATGGCGCGCCGAGCATGGCCACGGCAATGGCCCTGCCTTGCAGATGCGGCGCAACCATGCGGCTGGCATAACCGGCCAGCAGCGCCCAGAGCAATCCCGCGAACACCCCGGCGAAGAACCTGGCCACCAGGGTCAGCAGGTAATCGCTGGAAAACGCCGTCACACTGTTGACCAAGGCAAACCCGCCGATGGCAATCATCAGCAATGGCCGCCGGCGCCAGCCCCGGGTGGCGATGGTCAGGGGAATCGCGGCCAACAGCGAGCCCAGGGCGTACAGGGTCACCAACTGGCCCACCAACGCTTCGGACACCCCGAGGCCGGCGCCCATTTGCGGGAGCAAGCCTGCCGGCATGGCTTCGGTGAGGATGGTGATGAAGCCGGCGGTAGCCAATGCCAACAGGCCGCCCAGAGGCAGTCGTTCACGGCTCACCGTGGGGGTCGTGGAAGATAGGGCGCTGTCGCTCATGTTTCTTGGCTCCGGTTTTCAGACGAAAGGGCAGGGAGCCAGAGTAGGGTGCTGCACGGTGGAGAAAAACAGGCTAAGGTTCCGAACTTATCGGACGCCAATGTCCGCAATCCTCGGGAGCGAGACGATGGACAGCCTGGGCAGTATTTCAGTGTTTGTGCAGGTGGCCGAAACCCGCAGCTTTACCGAGGCCGGGCGCATGCTGGGGGTGTCGTCCTCGGCGATTGGCAAAAGCATCGCGCGCATCGAAGAGCGCCTGGGGGTGCGGCTGTTCCATCGCAGCACCCGCAGTATCACGTTGACCAGCGAGGGCGCACTGTTTCTCGAACGCTCCCGGCGCATCCTGGCGGAAGTCGAAGCCGCAGAACAGGAACTGAGCCAGGCATCCGCCACCCCCAGAGGCAAGTTGCGCGTCAGCCTGCCGCAAGTGCGCGGCTTGTTGATGCCGGTACTGACGGATTTCATGCGCGCCTATCCCGAGATCGAGCTGGACGTGGACTTCTCCGACCGCATGGTGGATGTGATCGAGGAGGGTTTCGACGCGGTGATCCGCACCGGCAAACCCGAGGACTCACGCTTGATGGCGCGCCACCTCGGGTATTACCGCCTGGTGCTGGTGGCGTCCCCGGAGTACCTGCGCCTGCACGGTACGCCGCGCCAGCCCCGGGATTTGAGCGACCACGCCTGCCTGCGCCACAAATTCTGCGCCACCGGCAAACTGGAAACCTGGCCACTGCGCCCGGAGCCGGGCCTGTCGGAGCCGACCCTGCGTGCGCCGCTGGTCTCCACCACCATCGAATCACTGATGCACGTGGCCCATGAAGGCCTGGGGATTGCCTGCCTGCCAGACTTCATGGTCCGCGAATCGGTGGCGCAGGGCCGGCTGCAACGGGTGCTGGACTATTACCTGGAGCACAGCGGCAGCTTCTGGATGCTCTGGCCATCAAGTCGCCATGCCTCGGCGAAATTGCGCGTGTTTATCGACCATATGGGCGAGCGGCTTTTTCCTGCGGACACCGTCCCGTAAGGCTGTGACGTTTTACCGACAGGAATTCGCGCGCCGAGGCCACGTTCTGTTGCACAATACCGCCCTGACTGTTTTCCTCAGGATTTTCGATGTCGACATCATTTCACTTGCGTAGCCTCGGGTTGGCGCTGGTGCTGGCGGGCGCTGCGGGCTGCTCGTCACCCAAGACCGCTATTTATGAACATGAGAACTTCGACGACTCCGGCACGTTTTCCCGTGATTACCCGGTCAGTGACACGGCGGCCTGCGAAGCGGCGCGGCGTGCGCTGTTGAGCCAGGGTTACATCATCACCAGCAGCGATCCAAAGCTGGTGGCGGGTAACAAGAGCTTCCAGCAGACCGGCGAAACTCACCTGCAGATCAGCTTCAACGTGGTGTGTGCCGACGATGGCAGCGGCAATCATCACTCGACGATGTTCGCCAACGCCTTGCAGGATCGCTACGCCTTGAAGAAGGTCAACAACTCCGCCAGCCTCGGTGTGGGTGTGTTGGGTTCGGTGTCGATGCCGATTGGCTCCACCGACGACTCCATGGTCAAGGTGGCCAGCGAGACGGTGTCTGCGCCGAAATTTTATGAGCGTTATTTCGCCCTGGTGGACGTTTTCCTGCCCCAGGAAGTGAAAAAGGCAGCGCATATTCCAGAGAAGCCCAAGGCTGACCTGGGCATCCCGGAACCTAAGGCAGCTCCGGCGGCCGATAAGGCCGATAAGGCCGATAAGGCCGATAAGGCCGATAAGGTTGAAGCGCCGAAAGAAGTGCCAAAAGAAGCGCCGGCCACACCGGCAGCCCCAGTGACGCCGGCGGTAGTGCCAGCGGCATCGGAGCCGGTGGTACCACCGGCGGAACCTGCGCCGATTGCACCAAAGGAAGCCCCGGCACCTGCGCCAGAGGCCACCACTCCTGCGCTGCCGGCGCCGACCGAAGCGATTCCGCCTCTGCCGACGCCTGCACAGTAACTACACCGCTACGGGGTTGGCCTTGTCGACGTTGATCCCGTAGCGGCTGATCGCCTCCGCCACCCTGGCGCGGCTGATCAGGCCGTCATCCGCCAGCGCCTTCAAGGCCGCCAGGGCAATGAAATACCGGTCCACCTCGAAGAACTGGCGCAAGGTTTCGCGGGTATCCGATTGCCCGAAGCCATCGGTGCCCAGCGCCACAAAGCGCCGGCCCGGTACAAACGGGCGAATCTGATCGGCAAAGATTTTCATGTAGTCGGTGGCGACCACCACGGGCCCGGGCTGGCCCTCAAGGCACTGCTCGACATAGCTGGTACGCGGTTCGCTTTCAGGATGCAGCAGGTTCCAGCGCTCCACGGCATGGCCTTCCCGGCGCAGCTCGGTCAGGCTGGTGACACTCCACACATCGCTGGCCACGGCAAAATCATCGCGCAGCAGGTCCGCGGCGGCGATGACTTCCCGCAGGATCGAACCGCTGCCCATCAGCTGTACCCGTGGTTGCGTGGTGTCTTCAGCCGCCTTCAACCGATACATACCCTTGAGAATCCCGTCCTCGACGCCTTCGGGCATCGCCGGGTGCGGGTAGTTTTCGTTGAGCAGGGTGATGTAGTAGTAGATGTCCTCTTGCTCGACGTACATCCGGCGCATGCCTTCGCGAATGATCACCGCCAGCTCGAAGGCAAACGTCGGGTCGTAGGAAATGCAGCACGGGATCACCGAAGACAGCACATGGCTGTGGCCATCGTCATGCTGCAGGCCTTCGCCCATCAGCGTGGTGCGCCCGGCCGTCGCCCCCAGCAGAAAGCCCCGCGCCCGTGCATCACCTGCGGCCCAGGCCAGGTCGCCGACCCGCTGGAAGCCGAACATCGAATAGAAAATGTAGAACGGTACGGTCATCAAGCCGTGGTTGGCGTAGGACGTACTTGCTGCGATCCACGAGGAAATGGCGCCGGATTCATTCAGGCCTTCCTGCATGATCTGTCCGTCCTTGCTCTCCTTGTAGTAGGACAGCTGGCCGGCATCTTGTGGGGTGTAGAGCTGGCCGACGGCGGAGTGAATGCCGATCTGGCGGAACAGGCTTTCCATGCCAAAGGTGCGGGACTCGTCCGGCACGATGGGCACGATCAGTTTGCCCAGGTTCGGGTCCTTGAGCAGGGTGCCGAGGATGCGCACAAAGGCCATGGTGGTGGAGATCGCGCGTTCGCCGGTGTCCTTGAGCTGGGTGGCGAAGGCATCCAGTTCCGGGATCTTCAGCGACTCGACCGCGCTATGGCGAGCCGGCACGTAGCCACCCAGTGACTGGCGGCGGGCGGCGAAATAGCGGGCCTCTTCGCTGTCGGCGGCCGGTTTGAGATACGGGATTTCAGCCAGTTGGTCGTCGGCCACTTCCAGCCCGAAGCGATCGCGGAAGGCTTTGACGGCTTCAGCGCCCATCTTTTTCAACTGGTGGTTGATGTTCTGGCCTTCGCCGGCCTCGCCCATGCCGAAGCCCTTGACGGTTTTCGCCAGGATCACCGTCGGCTGGCCGCTGTGACGCACGGCGGCGGCATAGGCGTTGTAGACCTTGTCCGGGTCATGGCCGCCCCGTGAGAGTTTCCAGATGTCGTCGTCGGACATGTCTGCCACCAGCGCCAGCAACTCCGGGTATTTGCCGAAGAAGTGTTCCCGCACGTAGGCGCCGTTTTGTGATTTGTAGTTTTGATAGTCGCCGTCCACGCACTCCATCATGCGCTGGCGCAGCAAGCCGCTTTTATCCTTTTCCAGCAGCGCATCCCAACCGCCGCCCCAGATTACCTTGATCACGTTCCAGCCGGCGGCGCGGTACAGGCTTTCGAATTCCTGGATCACCTTGGCATTGCCGCGCACCGGCCCATCCAGGCGTTGCAGGTTGCAGTTGACCACGAAGATCAGGTTGTCGAGCTTCTCGCGCCCGGCCAGGGAAATGGCTGCCAGGGATTCCGGCTGATCCATCTCGCCATCACCGAGGAACGCCCACACCTTGCGGCCCTGGTGCTGATTGAGGTCGCGGAACTCCAGGTAGCGCATGAAGCGCGCCTGATACGCGGCGGTAATCGGTCCGAGGCCCATGGAAACCGTAGGAAACTGCCAGAAGTCCGGCATCAGGCGAGGGTGCGGATAGGATGACAAACCGTCGCCACCGGCTTCCCGGCGGAAGTTGTCCAGCTGCGCTTCGCTGATCCGGCCTTCGAGGTACGCCCGCCCGTAAATGCCCGGCGCGGAGTGGCCCTGGATGTACACCAGGTCGCCATCGAAGCTTTCAGTTCGGCCACGGAAGAAATGGTCGAAGCCTACGTCATACAGCACCGCAGCCGACGCATAGGTTGCGATATGCCCGCCCACGCCGGAATGTTTGCCCGCGCGCAGCACCATGGCCATGGCGTTCCAGCGAATAAACGCATTCAGCCGGCGCTCGGTGGCCAGGTTGCCGGGGTAGGGCAACTGGCGGTCTACCGGGATGGTGTTGACGTACGGGGTGGTCACCCGCCCGTAGAAGTCGCCATGCCGCGCCACGTCGAAATCCAGCAACTGATCAATCAGGTAATGCGCGCGCGGGCGGCCTTCGGTGGACAGCACCGATTCGATGGACTCCAGCCATTCGCGGGTTTCCTGTGGATCGTCGTCGAGGCGTACTGCAGTGTTCGGGGTCATGTCAGGCTCCAGGGTGGACGGGTTTCAGCGTGTGGGCTCCTTGTGGGAGCTTTGCGAATGTAGTTGCAATTGCAACTACATGGCTGAATCTAGCGCGGGATGAGCTACTATTGCAACCTTCTTGAAATTCCCCGGATGGTGTTGCATGTCGTCGAAAGAGCCTGATGTCTGGTTCCGTTTTGTTCGGGCCCACAGGACGGTCATCCGTGAAATCGAGCGGCGCCTGGCCGATGCCGGTCTGCCGCCGTATGCCTGGTACGACGCTTTGTGGGGCCTGGAAAGTGGCCCCGATGGCACCCGGCGCATGCACGAATTGGCCGATGTGCTGGCCATCGAACGCTACAACCTGACGCGCCTGGTCGACCGCCTGGAAAAGGACGGCCTGGTGGTGCGTTCGCGCTCCGACGGTGACGGGCGTGCTGCCTTTGTCTCGATCACCGACGCGGGCCGGGTATTGCGTAAAAAGATGTGGAAAATCTACGAAAGCAGCGTGGATGAATTGTTTTTGTCGCAGCTCGACAGCGAGCAACGCCGGGTTTTTGCCGAGGCATTGGAACGTACCGCGGGGCTGGCGATGGAGGCGGGCGTGCAGACCCGCGGGCGACGTAAGACCTGAAGCAAAGACTCCAGGCGACGCGGATTCCGTGTGGGAGCGGGCTTGCTCGCGAAAGCGGTGTGTCAGCAACAGTAATATCAACAGGTACACCGTCTTCGCGAGCAAGCCCGCTCCCACATTTGATCTGCGATGGATTGCAGATCGTCATTTCAGGTGATATCGATTCAGGGCGTTCTCCACCTGTTCTGCTTCGATCCAGCCGTCATCCGCCAACGCCTTCAATGCCAGCACCGCTACCCAATATCGACTGGGTGCTGACGTTTCCACGGAGCCCGCACCCAATGCTACAAAACGCGCATCCACATGCCCCGCCAATTGATCGACGATAGGCTGCGGATACCCGGTGACTGCGACCACCGGCGCGCCATCCCCAGCCAGGCAATCCCTTAGATGACAACTGCGCTTCGGTGCCAACGGGTGCAGGCGGTTCCAGCGTTGCGCTGCATCCGCTTCGCGGGCCAGCCGTGTATAGCTGGGGCAACTCCACAGTTGCGCCTCGACGTTCCAATCCGTCTCGAGCAACTGCGCGGCGTGCACGACTTCTTCAAACGCTCGACCCGCACCCAGCAACCGCACCCTCAATTCACTCGTGTATGAGCGCCGGACCCGGTACATGCCCCTGAGCGCATGGTCACTATCCTGCGGGCTCAGCCCTGGCCCTTCGTGTTGATCGTGCAGTGCCAGGTAGTAGAACCCCGGCTCGCCGTCGACATACAGCGCCTGCAAACCTGCCAGCACGATCGCCCGGGCTTCCTCGCCGGAGGCCGGGTCATAAGGTGTGCAGTGAGGATTGCTGGCCAGCCATAAGGGCAGTGAAGGGGAGGGCTGGGTTGCATTGTCGTTGCACAGGATGCCCCGCTGACGGGTCTCGCCGGACAGCGCGCGCAACTGCGCCGATGACGCGGCCGTGTGCAGGTACAGCATGGGTTTTTCCCCGGTATTGCGCGCGAACCAGGTGGGCCAGCTCACCACTCGGCGTGAGCGCGACTGGCCGCGAATCACCCACGCCTGCCGGCTGGACTCCAGGGTATTGGCCATGGTCATCACGCTATACAGGGGCGAGCAGCGGGGCTGCTGCGTTGCATTCAGGGCGTCGATGCAGATCAGGGCAGAGCGTTCGGTGCTGGCAGTCATGAGCAGGGTCGCTTGGCAACGGGTGCCCATACCCTAAAGGAATTCGGCTTACGATTGCAATTGCAATGATTGCAGTTGCATCTAAAATTCATCCGGCTAAATCAAGGCAATCCTGCTACGTTTAATCCTGAAGTGCAGGAACGTCATGCCACGGACATTTTTTCGTCATGACGGCACTTTAGGCTGGTTGTGCAGGTCACTAAGCAACCCCTTTTCATAAAACAAGGAGTCAACCATGGACGATTACCAGGAAGAATTGCTCGAGTACCACGCCTTTGAACTGGATCCGCTGGATCCGGCCGATGATGCCACCGAGCTGTAAGACAGACGTCAGGCGGAATGCCGCTGACTGCGGCGAAATTCCCCTGGGGTCTGGCTGTTCCAGCGCTTGAACGCCCGTTGAAAGGCTTCCGCTGAAGCAAAACCGAGCAAATAGGCAATTTCACCGAACGCCAGTTCGGTATCGCGAATGTAGGTCATGGCCAGGTCGCGGCGAGTGTCGTTGAGAATCGCCCGGAACTGAGTCCCTTCTTCCGCCAGCTTGCGCCGCAGGGTCCAGGTCGGCAGTTTCAAGCGTGACGCCACTTCTTCCAGGTCGGGTTCCCGGCCACCATTGAGCATCGGCCCGAGCAAGCGGGTAATGCGCTCGCGCAGGCTGCGGGTGCGCGTCAACTGCTCCAGTTCCCGTTCGCACAACTGCACCAGTAATTGCCAGGTACTCGGGCAGTGTTCCGGGTTGCGCAGGGCCAGGGTTTTCTGGCTGAGGCGCAGTTGGTTGTGCTCGGCGCCAAACTGGATCGGGCAGTCCCCCAGCACGCTGTAGCGCTCGCTGTAGTCCGGTGCTTCGAATTCGATTTCGATGCGTTGCGCCTGCACCGGTTGCAGGCTCAGGCTCGACAACTGATGCAGCCACCCGGCGATGATCGAATCCACCACAAAGCGGTTGTAGGCGTTGTAGGGGCTGATGGAATAGAAGCGCAACCAGGCGCCATCCGTGTCCTCGTGAAAGCTCGACTGGCCGCGATAGTTGGAGCCGTACAAGGCTTCGAAGCGCGTCAGGGTACGGGCGGCTTCGCGCACGGTGGGCGCCTGGGCGGCGGTGACCCCGGCGAGCCCGGCCTGGCTCAGGCGGCTGAGCTGGCCCATGCGCAGGCCCAGGCTGGCGTCGCCGGTCAACTGGATGGCCGCAAAGCCCAGGCGCATATAGCGCGGGATCGACAAGCGTGCACCCGCCTCGGCCAGGCGTGCCGGGTCAAGGCCGTATTGCAGCAGCAACGGTTGCGGGTCCAGGCCATGGCTGTGGATCGCATCGGCCAAGGTGTGGACGAAGCCCACCGACAAATCCCCAAGCCGCACCGGCTTCATTGAGTTACAGCCACACGTTCAGCAGGCGCGCGCCACGGGCATTGCCGTCGGCGAACACCTGGCCGTTGCTGCTGAGGAAGCTTTGCCCGGCGCTGCCCATGTCAAAGAACTGCCCGCGCAGGAACACGCTCATGCCGGCGGTGGCCTGGCTGATGGGTTGCTGGCTGATCAGGGTCAGGCGGTGCCAGGCTTCGCCTTCGCTGAGCTCTTCGGGCTTGAGGCTGATCTCGGCTGGCGTCGACACGCTTTTGAAGCCGCGCCACGGCTTGTCCCAGGTCTCGCGGCCAATCACGAAGGCCGGCACCGCCACCAACTGGGCGCCTTGCTCGTTGAGCTTGCGGTAGTTGTCCGGGTACCAGCTGTCGCTGCCGATCAGGATGCCCAGGCGCCCGGCCGGGGTGTCGACCACGCTGACGCTGTTTTCATCGCCCGGCTCAATAAAGCCGCGCTCGTCAAAAATCGGATACAGCTGGCGTTGCGGCTGGCCCAGCGGCAAGCCATCGCGGTCGAAGACCACACTGGTGTTGTACAGCGCGCCATGGCCGATCTGCAGCTGGCCCTGGTTGACGCTCGGGTTGGGCAGGGCAATGGAGCCGGCCACCAGGGTCACGCCGAATTCCTTGGCCAGGCCACCGAACAGCACTTGATAGTCGCGGGCCATGGCCGGGGCCTTCATACGCAGGTAGGCGTCGTCGATGCGGTCGTCACCCTTGGCGCTGATCAAGGCCCGCAGGAACAGCAGCGGGTTGCTCGCCGACAACCAGTTCATCGCTTCCTTGAGGTTGGTGGCCTGGTACAGCTCGTTCTTTTCGCCGCTGACCATCAGCCAGGTGCCGATATGTTCCGGCAGTACCACGATGGTCTTGTCGTTGATCAGGCCTTGGTCACGGGCGTTTTGCAGATAGGCCGCCAGCTTGAGGTGCAGGCGTTCCAGGCTCTGGTAGTCGGCGGGGAACAGTTCCGGCTGGATGCCCAGCAGGTTGCCGCGGTCGGCGGGCACGCCCTGGTCGACGGCCAGGTTGATCCGCAGGTCGGACAGGTAATGGCCCACGGGGCGCTCCTGGGTCCAGACCAGATAGGCGGAAACGGCGGCGACCAGGGCCATGATGAGGGTGAAGCCAAGAAGTTTACGCATGGGGCAAATGACAACGGACCGTGTGCTGGGTTTGCATTTTCTCTCAAATTTCTGGGCTGGGTACGAAAAACCGTGGTTTGGCACGAAAATCTCAAAAGCCTTGAGTGCGTGTTTTCGCCGCGGGCCGGATCTTCCAGGGTCGACAGTAACGGGTTGTGACCACAGGTGCACGCGCGCGGGTCAATGCCGTGGGATGTTACTCGTGCGCGCACCAGCTTCTGGCAGATTGTTACTTTGTGCCTCAATACCGTGCGCAAGTTCCTCGCCAAGGTTGATTCGCGCAATGGGTTCACGGAGGGATGGCCGCGCAACTCAAGTGTTTCAGCGCCTTACAGGCCTCTCTGTACAACGACGCGTCGAGTTGGCAACAACCTTGCATATGCTTGTATGTACAAGTAAAGATGTGTGCGTAAGAGTCCGTGAACTTCCTCTTCGCACCCATCAATGTTCGCGCATTGATCGTTGAGGATTTTTTTGTGACCAAGCCTACCCAATACCGTGACGTTGAAATCCGTGCCGCACGCGGCAACACGCTGACCGCCAAAAGCTGGCTGACTGAAGCGCCGCTGCGCATGTTGATGAACAACCTCGACCCGCAGGTTGCCGAAAATCCGAAAGAACTGGTGGTGTACGGCGGCATCGGCCGTGCGGCACGTAACTGGGAATGCTACGACAAGATCGTCGAAAGCCTGACCAACCTCAACGACGACGAAACCCTGCTGGTGCAATCCGGCAAACCCGTCGGCGTGTTCAAGACCCACAGCAACGCCCCGCGCGTGCTGATCGCCAACTCCAACCTGGTACCGCACTGGGCGAGCTGGGAGCATTTCAACGAACTGGATGCCAAGGGCCTGGCCATGTACGGCCAGATGACCGCCGGCAGCTGGATCTACATCGGCAGCCAGGGCATCGTGCAGGGCACCTACGAAACCTTCGTCGAAGCCGGTCGCCAGCACTACAACGATGACCTCAAGGGCCGTTGGGTCCTGACCGCCGGCCTCGGCGGCATGGGCGGCGCCCAGCCACTGGCCGCGACCCTGGCCGGTGCCTGCTCGCTGAACATCGAATGCCAGCAGGTCAGCATCGACTTCCGCCTGAGCAGCCGCTACGTCGACGAACAAGCCACCGACCTCGACGACGCCCTGGCGCGCATCGACAAATACACCAAGGCCGGCCAGGCGATCTCCATCGCGTTGCTGGGCAACGCGGCGGAAATCCTTCCGGAACTGGTCAAGCGCGGCGTGCGCCCGGACATGGTCACCGACCAGACCAGCGCCCACGACCCGCTCAACGGCTACCTGCCCGC
>NZ_JBIUVK010000041.1:0-51925 GCF_044742865.1 Pseudomonas sp. NPDC087814
CCGCCTTCAATCCAGACCAGAGCGATGAGCGCCTGCAAACCGCAATCTGCGTGTTCCACCAGCGCTTCTCCACCAACACCCCGCCGAAATGGCCGCTGGCCCAGCCATTCCGCTTCCTCGCCCACACCGGCGAGATCAACACCATCACCGGCAACCGCAACTGGGCCGTGGCCCGTCGCACCAAGTTCGCCAACGACCTGATGGACCTGGAAGAGCTCGGCCCGCTGGTCAACCGCGTGGGTTCCGACTCCTCCAGCATGGACAACATGCTCGAACTGATGGTCACCGGCGGCATCGACCTGTTCCGTGGCGTGCGCATGATCATTCCGCCAGCGTGGCAGAACGTCGAGACCATGGACCCCGACCTGCGGGCGTTCTATGAGTACAACTCGATGCACATGGAACCGTGGGACGGCCCGGCCGGCGTGGTAATGACCGACGGTCGCTACGCCGTGTGCCTGCTCGACCGTAACGGCCTGCGCCCGGCGCGTTGGGTGACCACCACCAACGGCTTCATCACCCTGGCGTCGGAAATCGGCGTGTGGAACTACAAGCCGGAAGACGTGATCGCCAAGGGCCGCGTTGGCCCGGGCCAGATCCTCGCCGTGGACACCGAGACCGGTCAGATCCTTGACACCGATGCCATCGACAACCGCTTGAAGTCCCGTCATCCGTACAAGCAATGGCTGCGCAAGAATGCCCTGCGCATCCAGGCAACCATGGAAGACAACGACCACGGTTCTGCCTTCTACGACGTCGACCAGCTCAAGCAGTACATGAAGATGTACCAGGTCACCTTCGAAGAACGTGACCAGGTGCTGCGCCCACTGGGCGAGCAGGGCTACGAAGCCGTCGGCTCCATGGGCGATGACACGCCAATGGCCGTGCTGTCCCAGCGCGTGCGCACGCCGTACGACTATTTCCGCCAGCAGTTCGCCCAGGTGACCAACCCGCCGATCGATCCGCTGCGCGAAGCCATCGTGATGTCCCTGGAAGTGTGCCTCGGTGCCGAGCGCAACATCTTCCAGGAATCGCCTGAGCACGCTTCCCGCGTGATCCTCAGCTCGCCGGTCATTTCCCCGGCCAAGTGGCGCTCGTTGATGACCCTGGATCGCCCGGGCTTCGACCGGCAGATCATCGACCTGAACTACGACGAGAGCCTCGGCCTGGAAGCCGCTGTGCGCAACGTCGCCGATCAGGCTGAAGAAGCCGTGCGCGCCGGCCGTACCCAGATTGTGCTGACCGACCGCCACATTGCCCCGGGCAAGTTGCCGATCCACGCTTCCCTGGCCACCGGCGCGGTACACCACCGCCTGACCGAAAAGGGCCTGCGTTGCGATTCCAACATCCTGGTTGAAACCGCCACCGCCCGCGACCCGCATCACTTTGCGGTGTTGATCGGCTTCGGCGCCTCGGCGGTGTATCCGTTCCTGGCTTACGAAGTACTCGGCGACCTGATCCGTACCGGCGAAGTCCTGGGCGACCTCTACGAGGTGTTCAAGAACTACCGTAAAGGCATCACCAAGGGCCTGCTGAAGATCCTGTCGAAGATGGGCATCTCCACCGTCACGTCCTACCGCGGCGCGCAATTGTTCGAAGCCATCGGCCTGTCGGAAGAAGTTTGCGAGATGAGCTTCCGTGGCGTGCCGAGCCGCATCAAGGGTGCGCGTTTCGTCGACATCGAAGCCGAGCAGAAAGCCCTGGCCGCCGAAGCCTGGAGCGCGCGCAAGCCGATCCAGCAAGGTGGCCTGCTGAAGTTCGTGCACGGTGGCGAATACCACGCCTACAACCCGGACGTGGTCAACACCCTGCAAGCCGCCGTGCAGCAAGGCGACTACGCCAAGTTCAAGGAATACACCGCGCTGGTGGATAACCGCCCGGTGTCGATGATCCGCGACCTGTTCAAGGTGAAAACCCTGGACACGCCGCTGGCCATCAGCGAGATCGAGCCACTGGAATCGATCCTCAAGCGTTTCGACTCCGCCGGTATTTCCCTGGGCGCCTTGTCGCCTGAGGCTCACGAAGCCCTGGCCGAAGCCATGAACCGCCTGGGTGCGCGTTCCAACTCCGGCGAAGGCGGTGAAGACCCGGCGCGCTACGGCACCATCAAGAGCTCGAAAATCAAGCAGGTCGCCACTGGCCGTTTTGGTGTAACCCCGGAATACCTGGTCAACGCCGAAGTGCTGCAGATCAAGGTTGCCCAGGGCGCCAAGCCGGGCGAAGGCGGGCAACTGCCAGGCGGCAAGGTCAATGGCCTGATCGCCAAGCTGCGTTATGCAGTGCCGGGCGTGACATTGATTTCGCCGCCGCCGCACCACGACATCTACTCGATCGAGGATTTGTCGCAGCTGATTTTCGACCTGAAACAAGTCAACCCGCAGGCCCTGGTCTCGGTGAAACTGGTAGCGGAAGCCGGCGTGGGCACCATCGCCGCCGGTGTGGCCAAGGCCTATGCCGACCTGATCACCATCTCCGGCTACGACGGCGGCACCGGCGCTTCGCCGCTGACCTCCATCAAGTACGCCGGCGCACCGTGGGAACTGGGCCTGGCTGAAACCCACCAGACCCTGCGCGGCAACGACCTGCGCGGCAAGGTCCGGGTGCAAACCGACGGTGGCCTGAAAACCGGCCTCGACGTGATCAAGGCTGCAATCCTCGGCGCCGAAAGCTTCGGCTTCGGCACCGCGCCAATGATCGCCCTGGGCTGCAAATACCTGCGCATCTGCCACCTGAACAACTGCGCCACCGGCGTGGCCACTCAGAACGAGAAGCTGCGCAAGGACCACTACATCGGGACCGTCGACATGGTGGTGAATTTCTTCACCTACGTCGCCGAGGAAACCCGTGAGTGGCTGGCCAAGCTGGGCGTGCGTTCCCTGGAAGAGCTGATCGGCCGTACCGACCTGCTGGACATCCTCGAAGGCCAGACCGCCAAGCAACAACACCTGGACCTGACGCCGCTGTTGGGCAGCGATCACATCCCGGCCGACAAGCCACAGTTCTGCCAGGTTGACCGCAACCCGCCGTTCGACAAGGGCCTGCTGGCCGAGAAGATGGTCGAGATGGCCACTTCGTCGATCAACGACGCAAGCGGCGGCGAATTCGCCCTGGATATCTGCAACTGCGACCGTTCCATCGGCGCACGCATCTCCGGCGAAATCGCGCGCAAGCACGGCAACCAGGGCATGGCCAAGGCGCCGATCACCTTCCGCTTCAAGGGCACCGCTGGCCAGAGCTTCGGCGTATGGAACGCCGGTGGCTTGAACATGTACCTCGAAGGCGACGCCAACGACTACGTGGGCAAGGGCATGACCGGCGGCAAGCTGGTGATCGTCCCGCCAGTGGGCAGCGTCTACAAGACTCAAGACAGTGCCATCATCGGCAACACCTGCCTGTACGGCGCAACCGGCGGCAAGCTGTTTGCCGCGGGCACGGCCGGTGAGCGTTTCGCAGTGCGTAACTCCGGTGCCCACACCGTGGTTGAAGGCACGGGCGATCACTGCTGCGAGTACATGACCGGTGGTTTTGTCGCGGTGCTGGGCAAGACCGGCTACAACTTCGGTTCGGGCATGACCGGCGGTTTCGCCTACGTGCTCGACCAGGACAACACCTTCGTCGACAAGGTGAACCACGAGTTGGTGGAGATCCAGCGGATCAGCGGCGAAGCGATGGAATCCTATCGCAACCACTTGCAGCATGTGCTGGACGAATATGTCGAGGAAACCAACAGCGAATGGGGTCGCAACCTCGCTGAAAACCTCGATGACTACCTGCGTCGTTTCTGGCTGGTCAAGCCCAAGGCTGCCAACCTGAAATCGTTGCTTTCCAGCATCCGTGCCAACCCGCAGTGATATGCGCCTGAAGAGTTTGATGAGGTTTTAACATGGCTGAACGTCTGAATAACGACTTCCAGTTCATCGATGTCGGGCGCAAAGATCCGAAGAAGAAACTGTTGCGTCAACGCAAGAAAGAGTTCGTGGAAATCTACGAGCCCTTCAAACCCCAGCACTCGGCCGACCAGGCCCACCGCTGCCTGGGTTGCGGTAACCCGTATTGCGAATGGAAGTGCCCGGTGCACAACTTCATTCCGAACTGGCTGAAGCTGGTGGCCGAGGGCAACATCCTCGCCGCCGCCGAGTTGTCGCACCAGACCAACACCCTGCCGGAAGTGTGCGGCCGGGTGTGCCCGCAGGACCGTCTGTGCGAGGGTGCGTGCACCCTCAACGACGGCTTCGGCGCGGTGACCATCGGTTCGGTGGAGAAGTACATCACCGACACCGCGTTCGCCATGGGCTGGCGCCCGGACATGTCCAAGGTCAAGCCGACCGGCAAGCGCGTCGCGATCATCGGCGCGGGCCCGGCGGGCCTGGGCTGTGCCGACGTGCTGGTGCGTGGCGGCGTGACCCCGGTGGTGTTCGACAAGAACCCGGAAATCGGTGGCCTGCTGACCTTCGGCATCCCCGAGTTCAAGCTGGAAAAAACCGTACTGAGCCATCGTCGCGAAGTCTTCACCGGCATGGGTATCGAGTTCCGCCTCAATACCGAAATCGGCAAGGACGTGACCATGGAGCAACTGCTCGAAGAATACGATGCCGTGTTCATGGGCATGGGCACCTACACCTACATGAAGGGTGGCTTCGCCGGTGAAGACCTGCCGGGCGTGTACGACGCTCTGGACTTCCTGATCGCCAACGTCAACCGCAACCTGGGCTTTGAAAAGTCGCCGGAAGATTTCGTCGACATGAAAGGCAAGAAGGTCGTGGTGCTGGGCGGTGGTGATACCGCGATGGACTGCAACCGCACTTCGATTCGCCAGGGCGCCAAGTCGGTGACCTGTGCCTACCGTCGTGACGAAGCCAACATGCCGGGTTCGCGCAAAGAGGTGAAGAACGCCAAGGAAGAAGGCGTGAAATTCCTCTACAACCGCCAGCCGATCGCTATCGTCGGTGAAGACCGTGTCGAAGGCGTGAAAGTGGTCGAGACCCGTCTCGGCGAACCGGATGCCCGTGGCCGTCGCAGCCCCGAGCCGATCCCGGGTTCCGAAGAGATCATCCCGGCAGACGCCGTGGTCATCGCCTTCGGTTTCCGCCCAAGCCCGGCGCCGTGGTTCGAGCAGTTCGAAATCCAGACCGACAGCCAGGGCCGCGTTGTAGCCCCGGAACAAGGCCAGTACAAACACCAGACCAGCAACCCGAAAATCTTCGCCGGTGGCGACATGGTGCGCGGTTCTGACCTGGTAGTGACGGCCATCTTCGAAGGCCGCAACGCCGCCGAAGGTATCCTGGATTACCTGCAGGTCTGACCCCGATCCCGGATTGAAATGGGATCAAAATGTGGGAGCGGGCTTGCTCGCGAATGCGGTATATCAGTCACCAGATGTGTTGGCTGACCCACCGCTTTCGCGAGCAAGCCCGCTCCCACATTTGTTTTGTGGCGCTTTCATATCCGCGACAAATTGACCCGATAGACAAAAGGCACGGCTCTTGCCGTGCCTTTTGCGTCGCGCTCTGAGAAAATGCCCGCACTTTTTTTGCGGATGCCGACATGACTGCCCTCAAGAACGACCGTTTCCTTCGTGCCCTGCTCAAGCAACCCGTGGACGTCACCCCTGTGTGGATGATGCGCCAGGCCGGTCGCTACCTGCCGGAATACCGCGCCAGTCGCGCCCACGCCGGCGACTTCATGAGCCTGTGCATGAACCCGGAGTTCGCCTGCGAAGTCACCATGCAACCGCTGGACCGCTATCCACAGCTGGATGCGGCCATCCTGTTCTCCGATATCCTGACCATCCCTGACGCCATGGGCCAGGGCCTGTACTTCGAAACCGGCGAAGGCCCGCGTTTCAAGAAAGTCGTCAGCACCCTGGCCGATATCGAAGCCCTGCCGATCCCCGATCCCCACAAGGACCTGGGCTACGTCATGGATGCGGTCAGCACCATCCGCCGCGAGCTGAACGGCCGCGTGCCGCTGATCGGCTTCTCCGGCAGCCCGTGGACCCTGGCCACCTACATGGTCGAAGGCGGCTCGTCGAAAGACTTCCGCAAGACCAAGGCCATGCTGTACGACAACCCGCAAGCCATGCACCTGCTGCTGGACAAGCTGGCGCAGTCGGTCACCTCCTACCTCAACGGCCAGATCATGGCCGGCGCCCAGGCGGTGCAGATCTTCGACACCTGGGGTGGCAACCTGTCGGCGGCGGCGTACCAGGAGTTCTCCCTGGCCTACATGCGCAAGATCGTCAGCGGCTTGATCCGCGAACACGAAGGCCGCAAGGTGCCGGTGATCATGTTCACCAAGGGCGGCGGCCTGTGGCTGGAAAGCATCGCCGACGCCGGCGCCGACGCGCTGGGCCTGGACTGGACCTGCGACCTCGGCGAAGCCCGTCGCCGCGTGGGCAACAAGGTTGCGCTGCAAGGCAACATGGACCCGACCGTGCTGTACGCCAAGCCGGAAGCCATCCGTACTGAAGTGGGCCGCATCCTCGCCAGCTACGGCAAAGGCAGTGGTCACGTGTTCAACCTTGGCCACGGCATTACTCCGGAAGTTGATCCGGAGCACGCAGGCGCGTTCCTGCGGGCGGTGCACGAGTTGTCGGCGCAGTATCACGAGTGATCGCGCGGCAATGAAAAAGCCCGGCAGATGCCGGGCTTTTTTGTAAGCGCTGGTTAAGCCTTGGCTTCCTGCAACGGCGGTAACTTCGCCAGCTTCAACGCCACCAGCAACGCGACGATCAACAGCGCGACGATAAACCCGCCAATCCCGTTCCACCCGGCGTAGTGCCAGAAAAACCCGCCCGCCGTCCCCGCAATACTCGACCCCACGTAGTAACTGAACAGGTACAGCGACGACGCCTGGCCCTTGGCTTTCAGCGCGCGGCGGCCGATCCAGCTGCTGGCCACTGAGTGGGCGCCGAAGAAGCCGAAGGTGAAGATCAGCATGCCGGGCACTACCAGCCACAGCGGGGTAAACAGCGTCAGGGCGATACCGCCGAGCATCAGCACGATGGTGCCCCAGAGCACACGGCGACGGCCCAGGCGGTCGGCCAGGGAGCCGATTTTCGCCGAGCTGTAGATACCCGAGAGGTAGACCAGCGACAGCAGGCCTACCACGGCCTGGCTCAAATCGTACGGGTCCGCCAGCAAGCGGTAGCCGATGTAGTTGAACATCGTCACAAAGGCGCCCATCAGCACGAAGGCCTCGAGGAACAGCCACGGCAGGCCGGCGTCCTTGAAGTGCATGGTGAAGCCGTCCACCAGGCTGCGCGGGTGCAGGGTGCTGGCGCGGAAGTTGCGCGACTCGGGGAGGATCTTCCAGAACACCGTGGCTGCGATCAGCGCCAGGGCGCCAATGATCAGCATCGCCGTGTGCCAACTGACGAAGTCGATCAGCACACCGATGATCAAGCGCCCGCTCATGCCGCCAATGGCGTTACCACCGATGTACAAACCCATGGCCAGGCCGATGTGTTGCGGGTGGATCTCTTCACTCAGGTAGGTCATGGCCACCGCTGCAAGGCCGCTGAGGGACAGGCCCACCAGTGCGCGCATCAGCAGGATGCCTTCCCAGCTTGGCATCAGGCCGCTGGCGATGGTGCACAGTGCGGCGCAGAACAGCGCGGCAACCATCACCGGCTTGCGCCCCAGGGTGTCGGAAATCGGCCCGGTGATCAGCAGGCCAATGGCGAGCATGCCGGTGGCCACCGAGAGAATCAGGCTGCTTTGCGCGGCATTGATGGAAAATTCGTGGGACAGCGCCGGCATCATCGGCTGTACGCAGTAGAGCAGGGCGAAAGTGGCGAAACCGCCGGAGAACAGCGCCAGCACCGTGCGCATGAACATCGGGGTGCCTTTTTCGATGTACTGCTCGTTGAGCTGTGCCACCACTTCATCGAGGGCGGTGGGCGGTACTTCTTGAGCAAGCGGAGCGACAGCAGATTTCACGCGGGACCTCGGGGAGGAAAGGCTGCCAGGGCTGGCAATGCAAAAAAGAATATAGCTCCCTATTGATTCTTTCCAATATATTGTTCGACCTGTTTAAGAGCTTTTACGACCTAATGAGGTTTTCATGGAACTGCGCCACCTGCGTTACTTCATCGCCGTGGCTGAAGAGCTGCATTTTGGCCGCGCCGCGCAGGTGCTGGGGATCTCCCAGCCGCCCCTGAGCCAGCAGATCCAGGCGCTGGAGCAGGAGATAGGTGCGCGGTTGTTTGAGCGTACCAATCGTCGGGTCGAGCTGAGCGAGGCCGGCAGGTTGTTCCTGCAAGAGGCGCGGTTGGTGCTGGCGCAGGTGGATAAAGCGGCGGACGTGGCACGTCGGGCGCAGTTGGGGGAACTGGGGGAGTTGAAGATTGGCTTCACCTCTTCTGCGCCGTTCAACTCCAGCATCCCACAGGCGATCTTCGCGTTTCGCCAGGCATTCCCGGCGGTGCATTTGAATCTGCAGGAGATGAGCAGCACGGAGGTGGCCGAGTCGCTGGTGGATGAGTCGATTCAGGTGGGGTTGATGCGACCGTTGCCGTTGCCCGATTCCCTGAGCGTCGTGGAACTGATGCGCGAGCCCTTGGTGGCCGTGCTGAACGCCGGGCATCCGCTGGTGGAGGGGAGCGAGCGGGGTTTGCACCTGGCGCAATTGGCCGAAGAACCGTTTGTGTTTTTCCCGCGGACTTACGGCAGCGGGTTGTATGCCCAATTGATGAGCCTGGCGCGTGATGCCGGCTTCAGCCCGCATTTCGCCCAGGAGGCCGGGGAGGCAATGACCATCATTGGCCTGGTGGCGGCGGGGTTGGGTGTCTCGGTGCTGCCGGCGTCGTATCAGCGGATCCGCATTGATGGCGTGGTGTATCGCACGTTGCTGGATCAGGAGGCGGTGACGGCGGTGTGGCTGGTGCAGCGCAAGGGTCAGCAGACGCCGATGGCCAAGGCGTTTGTCGAGCTGCTGACCCGCAAGGCATTGGTATGACCGACGTATAACCTGTGGCGAGGGAGCTTGCTCCCGCTGGGCTGCGCAGCAGCCCCGAAACCCGACGACTGAGTTTTACCAGGCAACCCTCAATCGCAGGTTTCAGGGGCGCTTCGCGCCCCAACGGGAGCAAGCTCCCTCGCCACAGGGAAGCGGGTGTTTCAGTTCTGCTTCGACGTCCCGGTCTGCTGGAGCAACTGCGCCGTGTCACTCACACCATTGGTGCGCAACGCCGCCAGGATGTCACGGTCCAGCATGCTCACCCAGCGGTTGTAGTTGCGGTGAATCTTGCCGTCCTTGTAGCCCAGGTCGCGGCTGTCGCGGTAGGTGATGGCGTAGCTGGTGGCGGTGTAGCGGATGTCGATTTCAGCGTGGAACTGGTTGCGCACGTTGATCTCGGCCTGCACCAGTTGCGGGCTCAGGCGCTGCACCACCCATTGGCGTTTGTTCAAGGCCGCGATAATGGTCTGCTTCATTTTTTCTTCGTTGACCTGCGGGTTCGCCGGCAAGTCGTGCTGGGTGTTGAGCACCGGTTTGTTGGTGCAGCCAGCGGTGGTGAGCAGGGCCAAAGCGACCAGTGTTGCGCGTAGCAGGGAAGACATTCCATTTCTCCAGTCAGTAAAAAAACTTAGACCCAGCGGCGGAAGATCAGCGAAGTGTTGACGCCGCCAAAGGCAAAATTGTTGTTCATCACGTAGTCGCTGTGCAGCTCGCGGAACTCACCTTGCAGGTAGTCCAGCTCGCCGCAGCGCGGGTCGACTTCGTCGAGGTTGAAGGTGTGCACGTATTGGTTGCGGTTCATCATCTCGATGCTGAACCACGACTCCAGCGCGCCGCATGCACCCAGGGTGTGGCCGAGGAAACTCTTCTGCGAACTGATGGGCATGCGGCTGCCGAACAGGCTGCTGGTGGCCAGGGTTTCGGCGATGTCGCCCTGGTCGGTGGCGGTGCCATGGCCGTTCACATAGCCGATCGCGTCGGGCGCAAGCCCCGCATCTTCCAATGCCAGTTCCATGGCGCGGCGCATGGTGGCCTGTTCCGGGCGGGTGGTGTGCTGGCCGTCGGCGTTGCTGCCGAAGCCGACGATTTCGGCGTGGATATGCGCGCCACGGGCCAGTGCATGTTCCAGCTCTTCGAGTACCAGGATGCCGCCGCCTTCGCCGATCACCAGGCCGTCGCGGCCACTGTCGTAGGGACGCGGGCTGGTTTGTGGTGCATCGTTTTTCAGGCTGGTGGCGTACAGCGCATCGAACACCATGGCTTCGGTAGGGCACAGCTCTTCGGCGCCACCTGCCAACATCAGCGGCAGGCGGCCGAACTTGATGGCCTCATAGGCGTAGCCGATGCCCTGGCTGCCGCTGGTGCACGCGCTGGACGTGGGGATCAGCCGGCCGGTGAGGCCGAAGAAAATGCTGATATTCGCCGCCGTGGTGTGGGGCATCATCCGCACGTAGGAGTTGGCGTTCAGCCCCTCGGCCACCGAGTTCAGCAGCATATTGCCGAAGGCCTTGATCTCGTCGGTGCTGCCGGTGGACGAGCCACAGGCCACGCCCATGCGCCCGTCCTTGATCGACTCGTCGCCCAGCAAGCCGGCATCTTTCAGCGCCTGCTCCGCTGCCCATACCGCCAGCCGGGAAACCCGGCCCATGCTGCGCAGTTGCTTGCGGGTCCAGTGGGCGGGCACCACGAAATCATCGATCGGCCCGGCCAGCCGTGTGTTCAGTTCGGTGAAACGGTCCCACTCGTCCATGCGCCGGATGCCGCTGCGGTTGGCGCGGAAGTTGGCGGCGATGGTTGCCCAATCGCTGCCCAGGGACGTAACGCCGGCCATGCCGGTGACCACCACGCGTTTCATCAGCACAGGCCTCCATTCACGGCCAGCACTTGGCGGGTGATGTAGCCGGCTTCTGCCGACATCAGGAAGTTCACCGCCCCGGCGACTTCTTCCGGCGTGCCCATGCGCTGGGCCGGGATCATTTTCATCAGCTCTTCCACCGGTACGTTTTCATCGAGCATCGCGGTGTCGATCAGCCCGGGGGCCACGCAGTTGACGGTGATCTTGCGCTTGCCCAGCTCGATGGCCAGGGCCTTGGCGGCGCCGATCAGGCCGGCCTTGGACGCGCTGTAGTTGACCTGGCCGCGGTTGCCGATCAGCCCGGATACCGAGGTGATGCACACGATCCGCCCGGCGGCGCGACGACGAATCATCGGCATCATCACCGGGTGCAGCACGTTGTAGAAACCGTCGAGGTTGGTGCGCATCACCACGTCCCAATCGTCTTCCGACAGCGCTGGAAACGCGCCATCGCGCGTCAGGCCCGCATTGAGCACCACGCCGTAATACGCGCCATGGGCTTCCACGTCGGCTTCAAGGATCTCCTTGCAGCTGGCGCGGTCCGCCACATCGAATTGCAACACCCGGGCCTTGCGCCCCAGCGCTTCGATTTCGACCTGCACAGCATCCGCCTCGGCACGCCCGCTGCGGCAGTGCAGCACGATGTCGTGCCCGGCCTGGGCCAGGCGCACAGCGATAGCGCGGCCGATGCCACGGCTGGAGCCGGTCACCAATACGGATTCAGTCATGGCGTGGTGTCCTTCGATTCATCTAAATAGTTGGCCGCCTGGGGCGGTCGAAATACGTTCAAGCGCGCGCTGGCCTGGATGCCGTCGCCGGTGAGGTGGCATTCGAACACACCCATGCCGTTGTCGTCTTCCAGGGAGCGCAGGCCGTGGATGGTCAGCTCGGTGCCGGCGGGAAAGTGCTCGACGTTGCACTCAAACTTGCGCGTGCCCAGCAGGAAGCCCAACTCCACGGCTTCACCTTTCTGGCGCGCACGGCAACCGGCGTAGGCCGCGACGCTTTGCGCCATCAACTCAACGCCGACCCACGCAGGCAGGCTGCCGTCGGCGCGGTTGAAAAGACCGCCGGGCTTGACCGTCAGGCGGGTCTGGATCTGTTCTTCATCAAAGCTCAGGACCTGGTCGATCAGGATCATGTCACCGGCGTGGGGCAGCAGTTCGGCGAGCGGCCAATCAGTCATGGGGCGTCTCCGATAATCAGGCTGACGTTGTTGCCACCGAAGGCAAACGAGTTGCTCATCAGGCAGCGTTTTTCCAGGGCGTCGCCGGGCGACGCCCACTTCAGTACGGGCAGGTCGGGGTCCGCCTGGCCATCCCAGACATGCGGCGGCACTACGCCTTCTGCCAGGCTCAGCCAGCAGAACGCCGCTTCCAGCGCGCCGGCGGCGCCCAGGGTGTGGCCGGTCATGGGTTTGGTCGAGGAGCAGGCTACGCCGTCCGGGAACAGGGCCGCGACCGCCAGGCTTTCCATGGCATCGTTATGTTGGGTAGCGGTGCCGTGCAGGTTCAGGTAACCGATTTGTCCGGGCGCCAGTTGTGCGCTGGCCAGGGCCTTGCGCATCGCTTGCAACGCACCCTTGCCGGTAGGCTCGGGGGCGGAAATATGGTGGGCGTCGCAACTGGCGCCACTGCCCAGCAGTGCGACCGGCGCCGGGGTTTTGCTCATCAGGAACAGCACGGCGGCTTCGCCGATATTGATGCCGTTGCGGTTCAGCGAAAACGCATTGCAACGCTCTGCCGAAACCGCTTCCAGCGACGAAAAACCATTGAGGGTCAGCTTGCACAGCGTGTCGACGCCACCGCAGATCACCGCATCGCACACACCCAGGTCCAACAGGCGTTGGGCACTCATCAGCGCCCGTGCGCTGGAGGTGCAGGCGGTGGAAATCACGTAGGCCGGGCCGCTCAGTTGCAGCCAGTCGGCGAGGAAATCGGCCGGGGCGCCAAGCGCCTGTTGCTGATAGTCGTAGTCGGCGGGGAACTGGTTTTCCCGCAGATAGTGGGCGATGCCACGGCTGGCTTCATCGATGCCCGAGGTGCTGGTGCCGAGCACGATGCCAATGCGCGACGCGCCGAACGTCTGGATCGCTTGCCGGATCTCGTCGTCAATCTGCAACGCGGCTTCCAGCAGCAACTGGTTATTGCGGCTGCGATGGGATTCCAGCCCGGGCGGTATCGCCGCCAGTTCACCGTGCACAGCGGCCACCGGCAACACACGCTCCGGCACCCAGCCGCTTTCGGCGCGCATGCCGGAGCAGTCGCCGGCAAACAGGCTGCGGCTGACTTCGCGCTTGTCGCGGCCCAGGGCGCAGATCACGCCGAGGGCATTGAGGTAGGCGCTCATCGGGCAGCCCCTAGCGGCGAGATGTGGTAGGTCAGGTGTTGCCCGATCACGTCCACGCGAAACACCAGGGAGGAGTGATAGGTGATCTTCCAGTGGGACGGCAGGGTGCGGATCAGGTCCATTTCCTGGGTGCCGGGGTACAGCCTGGAAACTTCATCCGCCGAGGTCAGGGCGAACAACAGCGCGGCAAACAATTCACGCGCCTGGGGATTGGGCGGCAGCAGACCGTCGGCCTGCCAGGCGCCATTGATCAGCATCTGCCGAGCCTGGGGAATGCCCAGCGGGTCCATCATCGACCAGCGGATCCCGCCGCCTTCGCGCTGCATCACCAGCAACCAGTCCTGGCGCTGGCCACCCTGTTCGCGCTGTACGTGCAGTTGCAGTGGCAGGCTCAGTACCGGGTTTTTCGTCGGCAACGGCGGCTGGCTGGCGCACGCGCCCAGCAGCAATAGACAGCCGATCAACAGCATTCGGATCATGTTTCAGCGCTCGCCAGAGGTTTGCGGGCGACCACGTTGACCAGGGTTTCTTCGCGCTGGCCGGCCGGTTTTGGCTGGCGCAGGCCCCAGCGCTCAAGCAGGCCGAAGTCGGTGGCGCGGCTCCACCACAGGTACGGGTACGAGACGTTCTGCGGGCCGAACTCAAAGCCCTGCTCGCGAATCATCTCAAGGTACTCCTCGGCGCTTTTCTGCACATGCATCGGGTGACGAAACAGCCAGCGGATTACCCAAGTGTCGATATAGGCCTCGGTGGATTCGGCAAACAGCAGGTAGCCGCCCGGCTTGAGCACCCGATAGAACTCTTTCAGGGCGCGATGCTGTTCCACCAGATGATGGAAGGTCTGGTGACAGAACAGTACGTCGACACTGGCGTCGGCCACGTCGAGGGTCGCGCAGTCGCTGCCGATCAACTCGATGGCGATGCCCTGGCGCGCGGCTTCGGCGCGGCTCAGGTCGAGGCTGTGGGGGTCGGCGTCGAGGCCGATCAGGCGTTCGGGGGCGAACACCTGCTGCAGGTACTGGAACGACTTGCCCTGGCCGCAGCCGGCGTCCAGCAGCACCGGAGCAACCGGCAGCGGGTCGCTGAACAAGCTGCGCAGGTCGTTGATGGCCACGCGCAGCACATGGTGCTGCCAGGTGTGGCTGCGCAGGAACCAGAAGCCGAATTTGGTTTCTTCGACGTAGTTTTTACTCAGGTATTGGCTGCTCATCTCATCTTCCTTGTCCCGGACGGGCTGGCCCACGGCGCCAGCATGAAGCTGAACGCCAGCCCCAGGCTCACCGACAGCCCAAAATTACTCACCGCCGGTGTGCTGGAAATAGCCAGCAGGCCGAACGATAGCCAAGTAGTCACGGCCGCCAACAGTGTGCCCAACAGGCTCACGGCGGCGCCGCCAATTTGTTCACGCATCAGGATCGCGTAGTCGACGCTGATGGCGGTCACCAGCAGCAGGCCGAACAGGCTGAACAACGTCAACGGCTGCCCCAGCCAACCCAGGCTGGCCAGGCTGCACAGCGCCGCCAGCAACGGCAGGGCGACGATGCGCAAGGCGCCGCCGAAGCCGAACGGCAGGATCAGCAGCAGTACGATCAACACGCAGGACATCAATTTCAATTCCGCCGCGCTGATCTGTGTGGCGGCGAACACCTGGTTCAAGTCGCCGAGGCGATCCACCAACTGCACGCCGGGCAGATCCAGGGCCTGCACCCGCAGCAAGGCTGGGTTGTTCAACCCTTGCAGGCTCACCATCGCCGCCACGCCACCGTCGACATTCCCCAGCCACAGCGTGCGCCACGGCTCGGCCAGCGGGCCGACCAGTGCTGCGTCGATGTCTTCGGTGGGCAAGGCCTGCAACTGGGCCAGCTCGGCTTGCAGCGCGCTGGCGGGCACACCGAGGTCCAGCAATGGCTGCCAGTACTGCGGCAGCTGTTTCAGGGCCTCGCGCAGTTGCTGTTGCTCCGCCGGCGCGCTGACCAACTGGTTGAGCGTCAGGTAACCCTGGAGCTTGTCCATGTTCACCAACTGATCCAGGCGCTGGCTCAGCGCGGCCTGGCGTTCCAGCAACTGCTGCTGGTTGTCCGCCCGCACGAGGAAGAACTGGCTGGTGGGCTGGAACCCGGTAATCCGCGCAACGGCCTGGGCTTCCTGCAGCAACTGCGGCGGCGCACCGATCCACTGGCGGATATCGTTTTTGCTGTTCAGGTGCCACAGCCCACCGGCGCAAAACACCAACACCAGTACCAGCAACACCGGGCTTGGCAGGCGCTTGAGCAGCGACTCGCGCACGCTCAGCAGGAACTCGGCAATGCGCAGGGGCCATTGCGCCGGGCGCAGCTCGACGCCTTTGAGCAAGGCCGGCAACAGGCACACGGCCGACAGGTAAGCGCCCACCAGACCGGCAGCGGAGAACACCGCGATTTGCGTCAGCGCCGGGAACGGCGTCCACGCCAGGGCCAGGTAACCGATGCAACTGGTGGCCAGGCTCAGGCTCAGGCCCGGCAAGGTCAGGCGCAAGGCCGGCCAACTGCGCCAAGGGCTCATGCTCCAGCTCTTGGACAGGTAATGCAGCGGGTAATCCACCGCCACGCCGATCAGGCTCGAGCCCAGCACCAGCGTGATCACATGCATATGCCCGAACAGCGCCACACAGGCCACCGCACCAAACAGCATGCCCACCAGCACCGGCACGAACGCCAGCAACACCCGCCAGCGGCGGAACGCAAGCAGCAGCAATAACAGGATGCCTACCGTCGCGCCGCCGCCGACCCAAGTGATTTCCCGGGTGGCCTGCTGCTGACCATTGGCTGCATACAGCAGGCCGCTTGCGGCGAGCAATTGCGCGCCTTGCTGGTCGGCCTGCTCGCGGCTGGCCTTGAGCAGGTCAGCCACTTGCAGCGGCAGTTTCATGTCGAAGGCATTGCCGGTGGTGCGGGCCCGCAGCAGTACCCAGCTTTTGCCGTCGGCATCGGCGATCAGCGCGCCGCTGCCGATATCCAGCTGCACCGAACCGTGTTGCGGCTGGCTGTTCTGGATGCGCCCGGTGAGGCCCAGCCAATCGTCCTGGCTGGGCACCAGGCTGAAGCCGGTGAACGGGTCGAACAGCGCCTGAACCCGCTGCTGAATAAACGCCTGGGGCTCGTCGATCAGTTGCTCGCGATCCTTGGCCGAGAGCATCGCCAGCCGGCCTTGCAGCAACTGCCGACGCAGGGCCGGCAGGTCGGCTTGGAGGTTCCACTGGACCTTTTCAAACAGGCCGCTGGCTTGCCAGGCTTCGCCCAATTGCGTCGCAATGGTCACGGCTTTTTGCCGGTCGGCATGCCCCACCAGCACCAGCATTTCGCGGTTCAGCGGTTCCTGCATGCGCTGTTCGGCGCGCAGCTCCAGCGCATCCGGCGCGGTGCCGGGCACCAGTTCCATCAGGTTCGCCGACAGCGGTGCGCCATGGCGCCATTGCCAACCCGCCAGGGCCAACACGGCCACCAGCAGGATCAGGAACAGGCGCGGCAACCAGCGTTCACTCGGCAAAGTCGTGTTGCTCCGCGTCGCTCAAGGGCTGGCTGCTGGTGCTGTCCTGCATGCGCAGTACGGTGCTGTCGCCCTGGGTTTCCAGCAGCTCGATCTTCTGCACCAGTTCGCCGCCGTCGATATTGATTTGGGTGAACACCTGCTTGAGCAGCAGCGAGCGCGGGATCAACGTGAGTTTCCACTGCTGGGCTTCGCCTTGCAGTTGCAGCTCGAAGTCACGCTGCAAGCCGCTGCTGTCGCCCTGCAACACCGCGAGGAACAAACGGTTCTGCTCGGCGCCGGCGCTCTTGTTCGGCAGCAATTGCCAGCCGTTGGCGTCACGCCGGGCGATGCCGTTGGCGCTGATGCGGTAGTCCTGTTGCAGCGGGGTTTTCAGCAGCCACAGCAGGCCGTGGTCCTTGGCCAGGACGAAGGTGCCCTTGCTGGTCAGCGGCTGCGGCAGCGCGCGCAGGTGTTTTTCCTGGGTGAAGTTGCCGTGGATCACCGACGGTTTTGCAAGCTGATCGCTGAGTTGTTGCAGGTCGAAAGCATGGGCCAGGCCTGGAATGCCCAACAACAGAATGAAGGCGATTCCTGTGGGAGCGGCGGTGCGACGATTCGACTTGCTCGCGAAGAACCTGAGGGCGCCACGGGGTGTCAGGCGGCCTGCGTTATCGTTGACGATTTTCGCGAGCAAGTCGAATCGTCGCACCGCCGCTCCCACAGGGAATCTCATTTCAAGGCTCTCTCTATGGCGTCAGTGAATATTTTTGGCGACGCCAACTGCATTTCGCGGCTGGCAATTTCCACCGCCACTTGCACGGTGCTGGCGCGGGTCAGGCGTTCACCGGTGGCCTTGTCGCTGATCAGGTAATTGACCTTCAAGCGGTTCTCCCACTCCACCAGGCTGGCGCGCACGTTGATGGTTTGGCCGAAGGTCGCGCCGCGCACATAGCGCAGCTGCATGTCGATCACCGGCCAGGCGTAGCCCGCTTGCAGCATCGCTGTGTAGTTGTGGCCGATCTTGTCCAGCAAGGCGCAGCGGGCGACTTCCAGGTACTTTACGTAGTGCCCGTGCCACACCACGTTCATGGTGTCGATGTCGAAAAACGGCACGAGGATTTCAGTGTCGCAGTGCAACACGCCGGGGCTACGCATGCAGCCTCCAGTGTTGCTCGGCGATGCGTTTCAGGCACAGGCGCAGTTCGCCTTCCAGGGCGCGGTCTTCGATGACCGGCGGGAAGTCCTTGGCCAGCTCGATTTGCATGGCGGCCAGCGCCGGCGGCAGCGGGCGTGCGTCTTCAGCCTGGGCCCGCAGCCATACGCCCTGGTTGGCGGCGAGCAAGGTGGCGGCGGCGACTTGTTCGGTCAGTTCCAGCACACGAATCGCATCGCGGGCGGCGATGGTGCCCATGCTCACCTTGTCCTGGTTGTGGCACTCGGTGGAGCGCGAGAACACGCTGGCCGGCATGGTGTTTTTCAGCGCTTCGGCGGTCCAGGCGCTGGTGCCGATCTGCACAGCCTTGAAGCCGTGGTTGATCATCGCCCGCTCGGCTGGCGCACCGGACAAATTGCTCGGCAAGCCGTGGTTGTAACGCACGTCCACCAGCAGCGCGAGCTGGCGGTCCAGCAGGTCGGCGACGTTGGCCACCAGGGTCTTGAGGCTGTCCATGGCGAAGGCGATGTGGCCGCCGTAGAAGTGGCCGCCGTGCAGCACGCGTTCTTCTTCGGCGTCGATGATCGGGTTGTCGTTGGCGCTGTTGAGTTCGATCTCGATGAACGAGCGCAACCAGTTCAGGCTGTCGGCCAGCACGCCCAGGACGTGGGGGGCGCAGCGCAGGGAGTAACGGTCTTGCAGGCGATGCAGCGGCGCGGTCGGCGCGTCGATGGCCAGATCCTTGCGCAGCCAGGCGGCGACTTGCATCTGCCCCGGGTGCGGCTTGGCGGCAAACAGGCGCTCGTCGAAATGCTCCGGGTTGCCTTGCAGCGCCACCACGTTCAGCGCGGTGATGCGCGTGGCCAGTTGCAGCAGGTAGTCGGCGCGGGCGAAGGCCAGGCAGGCGAGGCCGGTCATCACGGCGGTGCCGTTCATCAGTGCCAGGGCCTCTTTCGGGCGCAGTACCAGCGGGTCCCAGCCCAGCTCGCGGTGCACCTCCGCCGCCTGGCGGCGTTCGCCACGGAACAGCACTTCGCGCTCGCCTGACAAGGTCGCGGCCACGTAGGACAGCGGCGTCAAATCACCGCTGGCGCCCACCGAGCCTTCTTCCGGAATCAGCGGCAGCACGTCAAATTCCAGGAACGCGTGCAGGCGCTCCAGCAACTCCACGCGCACGCCCGACACGCCATGGCACAGCGACTGCAACCGCGCCGCCAGCACCGCGCGGGTGGCTTGCGCATCCAGCAACTTGCCCAGGCCGCAGCCGTGGAACGTATAGAGGTGGCGGGGCAGTGCTTCGACGTGCTGCAACGGCACGGCCACCACGCACGAGTCGCCGTAGCCGGTGGTCACGCCGTAGATAACGCCTTCCTTGTCCAGCAACGAATCCAGGAACTGCGCGCCCTTGGCGATGCGCTGGCGGTACTTGGCATCAGCTTGCAGTTGAGTCGGCGCCTGACGGTTGGCCAGGGCCAGCACGTCTTCGATGCGCAGGGGAATTTCGCCGAAGGTTACCGGCTCAAGATGCGTCGTCATCGGTCTTCCAGAAAGGGTAAAAGTTGAACCATTGTTGGGGCGCTTCCAGGCAGAACTGGCCCAGGCGCTCGGCGTAGCGGGCGGTCCATTGTGCAATCACCTGCTGGCGGTCGCTGCGTTTCCATTCGATCAACCGGGCGAACGGCTCGATGATCAGGCGATAACGGCCTTGATGCTTCAAGCACATCAGCAGGTTGACCGGGCATTTCAGCAAACCGGCCAACAGCCACGGGCCTTGGGGGAAGGCGGCGTCATGGCCGAGGAAATCCACGCGTACCGTGCGCCCGCCATGCAGCGGTACGCGGTCGCCGGCAATCGCCAGCCACTCGCCGTCGTCGAGGCGCTGGCTGAGCAGCATCATCACTGCCGGATCAAGTTCGCTGACCTGGATCAGGCGCAGATTGGTCGCCCCGGCTTCGCCCAGAATCCGGTTGAAACGTTCAGCGTGCTTGGTGTGCACCAGCACGTTCATGGTGACCTTTTCGCCAAGCTCGGCGAGGGCGCGGCACACCTCAAGATTGCCCAGGTGCGCGCCCACCAGCATCTGCCCGCGTTCGCTACGCAGTTGGCCGCGCAGTTGGGCCGGGTCGATGATTTCGATCTGCTCCAGGCGCAGCTTGCCGTTCCATACGTCGAGCTTGTCCAGCAGGGCGTCGGCGAACGCCATGAACTGGCCGAAGACGCTTCTGTGGGTAGGGCGCAGGTCGTCGCGCCGGCTCCAGTCGGCCAGGCGCTGCTGGTATTGCCAGGCGCTTTGGCGGGCCGTGCGGCCGAACAGAAAGAAGTAGAAAACGATGCCGTAGAGCAGCGGGCTCAGCAGCCGGCGCCCGAGGACCTTGGCGGCGAAGGCGGTGAATTTCATCAGCCAGAAGCTGCCGCGCTCCTCGCGGTCGGCCCAGTGCTTGGTGTCCTGGCTCATGCCTGCCACCGGCGCCAGAGGATCATCGGCGCGCGCACCAACATGCCGAAGAACAGCCGGGTGTGCATCGAGGAAATCAGCGCGTTGTCATGGAACAGGCGAAAGTGCGACAGGCCGTCGGCGGGGTAGTGCACCTTGGTCGGCAGCCAGCGCATCGGCTGGTTGCGCCAGGCGAGGCGCACCAGGATGTCGGAGTCGAAATCCATGCGTTTGCCGATGTTGGCCGAGTCCATCAAGGCCAGGGTCGGTGGCAGTGGGTACACGCGAAAGCCGCACATGGAATCGCGGATCTGCAGCGACAAGGTGTTGATCCACACCCAAACGTGGGTCAGGTAGCGCGCGTAAAGGCGGCCCTTGGGCACGCTGTCGTCGTATTCCGGGTAGCCGCAGATCACCGCATTCGGGTGGGCGCGGGAGGCGTCGAGGAAGGTACCGACTTCCCGCAGGTCGTGCTGGCCGTCGGCGTCCACTTGCAGGGCGTGGGTGAAGCCCAGGCGTGCGGCTTCGCGAAAGCCGGCCATGACGGCGGCGCCTTTGCCCTGGTTGGCGGGCAGGGTCAGCAGGGACACGTTGTCGAGGGTTGCCAGTTGCGCCAGCACGGCGGCGCAGGTGGCGCTGCTGCCATCGTCTACCAGCAGGCATGGCAGGCCGCTGGACAGCACGGTGCGCACCACGGCGGGCACGGCGGCTTCGTGGTTATAGACCGGGATCAAGGCGCAGGGCTTATGCATAACAGGTACCCCATTGGCACAAGCACTTCGTGTGGCGAGGGAGCTTGCTCCCGCTGGGCTGCGAAGCAGCCCCAACACAGGCGACCGAGACCTGCCTGATAAACCACAGTGCCTGGGTTGGGAGTGCTGCGCACTCCAGCGGGAGCAAGCTCCCTCGCCACAAAAGCTTAATCACTGACCCTCCCCAGCACGATCCGCCCACTGGAGCAGGCGGCCGCCTCATTGCGGTAGGCGAAGTACAACTTGCCGCGCTCCTGGTCGAACCGCAGGTGCAGTTCGATCCGGTCATCCGGGCGTACCAGTTGCTGGAACTTCAGCACTTCCATCCCGGCGAACGGCCCCGGCAGCTTGAGCAGTTGCTGGCCCAGGCTCAGCGCCCAATCCACTTGCACCACACCCGGTAGCACCGGGGTTTGCGGGAAGTGGCCGCTGAAGTAGGCGAGGTCCGGCGGGATCGCCAGTTGCAGGGTCCATTCACCGTTGGCTTCGACTTGTTCCAGTACTTCCGGGGCTTTCGGGCGCGGTGCCAGCAGCAGGGCTTCGACGTCGGCCTGGGGCAGCTTGCCTTGGGTGTTCAGCGGCAATTGGCGCAACAGGCGCCAGCGGCGGGGCAGGGCCAGGGCTTCGCAGTGTTGGCTCAAGTGCTGGCGCAGGGTTTGGGTGACGGTGCGTCGGCCCTGGTTACGCAGGGCATGCAAGCCGTCTGCGCTGAGCACCACGAGGGCGCCGAGTGAGGCGCGGTTTTCCTGCACCACGCCCAGGCGCGTTTCGGCGACCCAGGCATGGTCCATCAGCGCTTGTTCGAGCATCGGCAGGGAGATGCGTTTTTCCTCCAGCTTGACGATGCGGTCCAGGCGGCCGAGCAATTCGAAGCGGCCGTCGGCGTGGATGGTGGCGGCGTCGGCGGTCTGTTCGACATGGCCGGCGGGCAGGTATGGCGAGGCGATGCGCAAGGCGCCGTCGGCGTCCTGGCTCAGTTGCACGTCGGCAAACGGCTGCCACGGTTGTTCGCCCTGGCGCCAGGCGATACCACCGGTTTCCGAGCTGCCGAGGATTTCCGTCGGCCATTGCTGCAGGCGCTGATGCAGGCTGCCGGCGGCCTCAAGGGGCAAGGCGCCGCCGGAGGAAAACACCCGTTTGACCGGTGTAAGCGCTGGCCAGTCGAGGTTGTCACCCATGCGCTTGAGGAGCGCCGGGCTGGCGACCCAGGCAAATTGCGCATGCTCGCGGCTGGCGCGCTGCAAGTCCTCGGGAAATGCCAACTGTTGGCGCACAAAGGTGCGCCCGGCACACAACGGCCACAGCACCCGAAACAGCAAGCCATAGATATGCTGGGTGGCGACGCTGCCGATGATGCACGCCTCGCCCAGGTCGGCGCCCCACAAGGTTTCCAGCGCC
This sequence comes from Pseudomonas sp. NPDC087814, assembly GCF_044742865.1. Lineage (NCBI taxonomy): Bacteria > Pseudomonadati > Pseudomonadota > Gammaproteobacteria > Pseudomonadales > Pseudomonadaceae > Pseudomonas > Pseudomonas sp. NPDC087814. The sequence continues at coordinate 22,407 of NZ_JBIUVK010000041.1, forward strand.
TGGACTTCATTGGCCATCTGCCGCAGGGTTTTGTCGATGCGCTTGGGTTCGCCGCTGGAGCCGGAGGTGCACAGGCTCAGGCAGCAGGCGTCCAGGTCCAGGGCCGCGGCGCTTAATGGCGCTTGATACAGCGCATCCAGGTCGCCAGCTTTGGTCAGCCAGGCATCGACGACATCATCCCAGCGTTGGCGCGTTTGCGGTTGCAGGTCAGCGGGCAACAACACGCTGACGCCTGCACGCCATGCACCCAGCAGCGCGATCGCCAGCAAGCCGGCATCTTCCAGGTACACCGCCAGGCGCTGGATGCCCCGGGCTTGCAACCCGGCGGCCAGGCTCAGGGACTTCTCCCACAGGTGTGGGTGATCCAGGGCAGGTTCGGTGGTCACCAAACGCTGCTCCACAGGCTCAAGCAGCAAGTGCTCAAGATTCAACCAATTCATACGCGGCCTCGAACCCTTTGTCGTACCAGCCATTCCACGGCAAACAACAGCCCCATCAGCCCGTAGGCGATCATGCCGTTGTACAACGTCCACCAGCTCAGCGGCGCCCACAGGGTGAGCGCGGCGGCGAGCAGGCCGTTACACAGGAAAAATACACTCCACACCACGGTGACCTGGCGGGTATACACAATCGCTTCTTCGGGCAGTTGCGGCTCGCTCATGCGCGCCAGGCGCTCGACCATCGGCGGCCCGTATTTCAGGCTCAGGCCGAACAGTGCCAGCATGAAGGCGCTGACCAGGCTCGGGTACCAGCGCAGCATCTGCGGGTTGTCGAACCAGGCGAGCAACAGGCAAAAGACGATGATCGCCGCCGCCATCCAGCGGCTGCCCGGGCGCCTGGCGCCGGTCAGGGCGCGCAACAGCCACAGGCTGCCCAGCAGCAGGCCAAATTGCCACGGGGCAAAATGCTCAGTGCCGTAATACACCGCAAAAGGGTACAGCAGCCCCGCCAGCAACAGGCCAAGGCCGATCAGCCGGCTCATGCGGCCGGTTGAACCAGACGGTAGACCGCCTCGACCACGTCATTCACGGTACGCACGGCCTTGAACTCTTCGGCGGCGATTTTCTTGCCGGTCTGGCGCTTGATGTGGTCGATCAGGTCCACTGCATCAATGCTGTCGATTTCCAGGTCCTGGTACAGGTTGGCGTCGAGCGTGACGCGTTCCGGTTCCAGTTCAAACAGTTCCACCAGGGCGTCGCGCAAGGTGTTGAAAATATCGTCACGAGTTTGCATGGTACGGTCTCAAGCTGCCTGTCGGGCCGTGACGAACGCCGCGAGGCTGGCCACGTTGGTGAAGTGATTGCGGGTGTCCTTGGCGTCGGCATCGATCTTGATGCCGTACTTTTTCTGGATCGCCAGGCCCAATTCCAGGGCGTCGACTGAATCCAGGCCAAGGCCTTCGCCGAACAGGGTTTGCTCGTTGCCGATGTCGCTCTCGCTGATGTCTTCTAGGCCCAGGGCCTCGATGATCAGCGTTTTTATGTCGTGCTCAAGGCGGTGTTGGTCGCTCATCTTCGGCGAGCTCCTTAATAAAATACTGGTGCAGGTAATCGTTGAGCTTGCGTGATGCCTGGGGCGCGGGCCCTTGTGCGGCAAACGCCTGTGGTTCTATATCGGCACCCACGCGCAAACTGAAGTGAAAGCGGCGATTCGGGATGCGATACCAGGGTTCGGCCTTGGTCAGGGTGGTGGGGCTGACCTTGATCACTACCGGAGTGATGATGCTCGCACCGCGCAGGGCAATGGCGGCGGCGCCGCGATGAAAGGTCGGCGCCTGGCCCGGTGAGGTGCGGGTGCCTTCCGGGAAAATGATCAGGGTCTGGCCGTCCCGCAGAGCATCGGCGGCGGCGTCGAGCATGTCGGCGCTGCCGTCGTTGCTGATGTAGCCGGCGTCGCGCACCGGGCCCCGGGTGAAGGGGTTCTGCCACAGGCTCTGCTTGACCACGCAGTTGGTCTGGCGCATCTGGGCGATCAGGAACACCACATCCACCAGCGATGGGTGGTTGGCGATGATCATCTGGCCCGGGCGGCCGAGCTTTTCCGCGCCTTCGACGCTGTAGGTCAGGATGCCCAGGCGCATCATCATGCGGATAAACAACCAGAACAGGCAGCTGATGGTGTGGCGGGCGCGTCGCTGATGCTGTTTGGCATCACCCGGCAGGCAACTGAGCAGCGGAAACACCAGGACACGCAGGCACAGGCCGCCGAGGCCAAACAGGGCGAAGGCGGTGGCAGTGGCGAACAGGCGCCAGTAGTAGGCCTTCCGAGGCTTTTCGGTCAGGACTTGCGTTGCCAGTTCCATACTCGGTTCTTCCAGGCATGTTGGCAGGCGCCCTCTTCGTTCAGCAGGGTGCGCAGCAGGTTCAGGGCGTGGGGCCACTGGGCTTTGGTGGTGGGTTGGACAGCGGCTGTATTCAGTTCCAGCTGCCACTCGTCGCCCGGTGTCAGCAGCAGGCCGAGGGCGTAGGGGAAGGGCACGTCCTCGATCCAGCGCGCATAGGCTTCGGGGGGCTGTTCCTCGGTAATGATCAGCAATACAGCCGGTGCGCCTTCATTGAGCAGGGCAGCGGCTTCGAGCATGCCGTGCTCCAGGCCATCGCCGGCGGCGGCGAGGGCGGTCATTTCACTGGTTTCATTGCGCAGGATCGACCACAGGCCAATCACCGCGTTATGCACCGACAGGCTGAACTGGGTCGGCGACAGGGGCTCGTCGTTGGCCAGGTCGCTGAGAATATCGAGGGTGCGTGGGGTTTCGCCGTGACGGGAAACAAACACCAATGGCAACTGTTGCAAGCCTTCGGCCAGGGGCCAGCCCACACTGAAGGCCATGCGCGCCAGGCGGCTCAGGCGCCGGCGCTGCATGGCCGGCAGGAAGGACACATCGGGTGCCGCGTCGCTGCGGGCGAGCAATGTCGGCTGCCGGCACCAGGTGCGCCAGTCGTCCGCGCTTTCGAGCCCGGGAGCCCAGGCGCGCCATTGGGCGATGTTGAAATTGATCACTGAGAAGTTATCCCGCCCCTGCGGGCTTCCTTGTGCGGCCATTGGCCCCGAATACCGGGACAGGGTGCAATCGCCGAATGGCGCGCATTATCCCGGTGCTGCGGGGTTCTAGCAAACTTTGGTAAAGAATTGTTCACGGATGATTACAAATTCGCTGGAAAGAATTACCGATTGTCCATCATGCAGGTAGGGCGGCAGGTGTCAGGCAATTCCTGCTTTGTCGGACAGACGGGAAATTGTTATGCGAGATAGAGCCTCTGATGCTGTAGTACAGGAACAAACGAGGTAGCTAACGGGCGCTTTTGCCCTCTACACTCGGGTCATTCATTGATACACGGAGGTTTTTCCATGCGGCGCGTGGTGTTCAACCAAAAAGGCGGTGTTGGCAAGTCCAGCATTGCCTGCAACCTGGCGGCGGTCAGCGCCAGCGAAGGCTATCGAACCCTGTTGGTGGACCTCGATGCCCAGGCTAACTCTACCCAGTACCTCACCGGGCTGACCGGCGACGATATCCCCATGGGAATCGCCGACTTCTTCAAGCAAACCCTGTCTTCCGGGCCGTTTTCGAAGAAGAACCAGGTGGATATCTACGAAACCCCGTTCGACAACCTGCACGTCATCACCGCCACCGCGGAACTGGCCGACTTGCAGCCCAAGCTCGAGGCCAAGCACAAGATCAACAAGCTGCGAAAGCTGCTGGATGAATTGAGCGAGGACTACGACCGGATCTACCTGGATACGCCGCCGGCGCTGAACTTTTATGCCGTTTCAGCGCTGATTGCCGCTGATCGCGTGCTGATCCCCTTCGATTGCGACAGCTTCTCCCGCCAGGCGCTGTATGGCCTGCTGGCAGAGATTGAAGAATTGAAGGAAGACCACAACGAAGGGCTGGAAGTGGAAGGCATCGTGGTCAACCAGTTCCAGGCCCGGGCGAGCCTGCCGCAGCAGATGCTGGATGAATTGATTGCCGAAGGTTTGCCGGTACTGCCGGTGTACCTCACCAGTTCGGTGCGCATGCGTGAATCGCACCAGGCGAACATGCCGCTGATCCACCTGGACCCACGGCACAAGCTGACACAGCAGTTTGTGGAGTTGCATAACTTGCTGGAAAACGCGTGATTTAGCAGGCAACACATCACCCATGTGGGAGCGGGCTTGCTCGCGAATGCGGTGGATCAGTCGAATTCTCTATTGACTGACTCACCGCATTCGCGAGCAAGCCCGCTCCCACATTTGGTCTTTGTTTCTACAGGGAAATCGTCGTCTTGCGCCGTTGCCTACAGTTACGCCAGAATCCGCCGGCTTGTGCGTCTGGATGGGCGTCTCTAAGGTTGCTCGGTCGCTGAATTCTCAGTGATCGGGTTTAGTAGCCCGAGTGTTTGTCGTTAAGTGCATAAGCTTCATCTTTCAGGCGCTGAGTCTGTGCTTGATGGTAGCTGTGCGTAGGGCGTCTTCGGGCGCGCCGGCTTCGACATTTCCCGGTCTACTAACCTGCGTACAGCTGCCACCCTAATTCGTTTAGTAGCGATCAGATGGCGGCTCCAATCAGGAATGTCGACCATGTTTAAAGCTACTCCAAATCCCCCGTCGTACCTTTTTACAGTCAGCCCCGGCCAAGCCACCGAAACCCTGATCCTCAATACCTACGAAACCTTCTCCTCAGTCACCACCCTCTTGCTCGACCTTTCCGACGACCTCACCGGCAAGCAGCGCGATGTCGCGTTGGCCATTCATCAATTGAGCGAATTGGGCGTATTGCTGATGGGGCAGGTGATGGACCGGGGCGTCCCGCTACCTCAAACGCCGTGACTGCGCAGCCAGCTCATCAACTGCGGTAACGGAAACGCACCGCTCTGACGCGCCACTTCCCGGCCATTCTTGAACAGGATCAGGCTGGGAATCGAGCGAATCCCCAACTGAGCGGATAACTGCTGATTGGCCTCGCTATCGAGCTTGGCCAATCGACACTTCCCGGCCAACTGCCCGGCGGCCTGCTCAAACACCGGCGCAAACGACTTGCACGGCCCGCACCATTCGGCCCACACATCCACCAGCAACGGCAGGTCGCCCTTGATCTGGCTGGCGTAATCGCCCTGTTTCAGCTCAAAGGGTTTGCTTAACAGCACCGGTTGCTTGCAGCGCCCGCATTTAGGCGCATCGCCCAGGCGTTCATTGGGGATGCGGTTAAGACCGTTGCAGTGGGGGCAGGGGATTACTAGAGAGTCGGACATGCTGGGCTCCGTGAAAGTGGCCAATGGGTTCTATTTGGAGCCGGGAAGGGTGTTTATCAAGGTTCGACGCTAGTGACGTACGCGTTCACATTTTTGGTGGTGACTTCTATCGCGGCGTATCTAGGCTGTTGAAGGGTGCTTGGAATTGCGCCACTGGTCCGCCAAGGAATATCGCAGATTGCGATATTTTTTCGGCAAGACTAACCTTCATAGCAAGATGCGATAAGGATGTTGCATGCGAGTGATCAGCGAAAAAAGGATATGGGAAGCGAAAGAAAGATGGCCGCATTCAGCCACGGCACTGGATGAGTGGTATCGCAGAATGAAACGCAACAGTCCCGCCGACTTTGCGTCGATGAAAGGAATGTTCCCTGCAACAGACAAAGTCGGGCAGTTCCATGTGTTTGACATCGGGGGCAATAAGCTGAGGTTGATTGCCTTCGTGCATTACCAAGTACAACGAATTTATATCAAGTACCTGTTCGATCACCGTGAATATGAGCAAGGTAAATGGAAGGAGAAAATCAGATGAGCGCACTCATCAGGCAGGCTGCCGAACACTGGCAATTTGTTTCGCCATTGCTGCGCAAGCCAAGAAACGAGGCGGACTACGATACCTTGGTCAGCGCCCTCGACGAATTGCTGGACCTGATAGGCGAAGATGAATCCAGCCCGCTCATGAGCCTGGTGGATATCCTCAGTGACTGGATCGAGGCCTACGATCTCGAGCACCGGCCGATGCCCGTTGCCAGTGGCGTTGAAGTGCTACGTTCAATGATGCGAGAGCATGGCTTGACCCAAAGTGATCTCCCGGGCGTTGGTGCGCAGTCGGTTGTCTCTGAAGTACTTAGTGGCAAACGCCAGCTCAACCTGCGGCAGATTCGTTGGCTGGCGGAGCGCTTTGGGGTTTCAGTGGAGACCTTTATCTAGGTCGCGCTATGAAGAACAACTAATCTCCAAATGCTTCCCCCAATCCGGCGGCCGCTGAGCGTATTGCTCCATCCCCGGCTGCTCTTCAAACGGTTTGCTCAGCACTTCATGCAGCCGGCGCACTTCGCTGTAATCCCCAAGCTCCGCCGCCTGGATGGCGTTCTGCGCCAGGTAGTTGCGCAGGATATAAAGCGGATTCACCCCATGCATCCGCTCACGTCGCTGTTCTTCTGTGCCGCCGGCGTCGCGTTCCACACGGGCTTTGTACAGGTCCGCCCACTCATCAAATCCCTTGAGGTCGACAAAATCGTCGCGCAACCGCGCCACGGCCAATGCGGCGGATTCATCCCCCAGCCGGCGGAAGAACAGGGTGTAGTCGACGCCGCTGTTCTGCATCAGTTGCAGCAGGCGCTCCACCAGTTTCTGGTCGTCATCTTCGGCGGTGGTGAGGCCCAGTCGGCGGCGCATCAGGTCCAGGTAGTGGGCCTGGAACAACGGCAGATACAGCCCCAGCGTTTCCCGCAGCGCCTCGACGCTGATAAACGGCGTCAACGCCTGGGCCAGTGCGCTCAGGTTCCACTGCCCGATCGGCACCTGGTTGCTGAAGGAATAACGCCCTTCATGGTCGGAGTGGTTGCAGACGAACTGCGCGTCGAAATCGTCCAGGAACGCAAACGGCCCGAAGTCGAAGGTGATGCCGAGGATCGACATGTTGTCGGTGTTCATCACTCCATGGCAGAACCCATAGGCCTGCCACTTGGCGATCAACTCGGCATTACGCTCGACGATTTCGCGGAACATCGCCAGGTACGGCTCGGGCTGTTCCATGCATTCCGGGAAGTGCAGGGACAGCACGTGCTCCGCCAATTGCTTCTGCAATTCAGGCTTCTTGGTGTAGTAGAAATATTCGAAATGCCCAAAGCGCACGTGGCTGTGGGCCAGGCGCAGCACCATGGCGGCGCGCTCCTGTTTCTCGCGCCACACCGGCGTGGTGGAACCGATCACACACAGCGCACGACTGCTGGGAATGCCCAGCGCATGCAGTGCTTCCGACGCCAGAAACTCGCGAATCGACGAGCGCAACACCGCACGACCATCGCCCATGCGCGAGTACGGAGTTTGCCCGGCACCCTTGAGGTGCAGGTCCCAATGCTCGCCGGCCTGGTTGTACACCTCGCCCAGCAACAATCCGCGGCCATCCCCCAGTTGCGGGTTGTACGAGCCAAACTGATGCCCGGAATAGATCATCGCCCGCGGCTCGGCCTCGGCCCACAGCTTGTGCCCGCCGAACAGCTCGGCAAACACCGGCGTTTCGGCCACGGCGGGGTCGAGATCCAGCAGCGCCATGGCTGCCTCGCTCGCCACCACTAAACGCGGTTCGTCGATGGGCTCGGGCAGCACATGGGTTGAGAAACCGTCGCCCAGGCGGGCGAAGCGGTTGTCGAAGGTCAGTTCGTCGAGGGCTTTCAACGGCCATCTCCTGAGCAGAATGTCCGACCATTCTGCTGGGGAGAGCGCGTTTAGTCGAGTTTGGCGGGCGGCGGCTCGGGCAGGTCCTGGTCCTGGGCGGGCGGCAGGATGGTCCGGTTTTCTTCTTCCACCGGCACCAGCTTGTATTCCTGGCCATGCAGGTTCTTCAGGTAAACCTCCATCTGCCGGAACGAGATGTTGATGTGGTGGTTCTTGAACTCGCGGTTGATGAAGCGGTTGACCTCATCGATCACCGGGTTGCGATCGCCCAGATCCCGCACATGCATGCGCAGTTCGTGATCGAGGGTGCTTTCACCGAAGTTGAGGAAGTACACGTGGGGTGCCGGGTCTTTCAGCACGCGAGGGTTTTCTGCGGCGGCCCTGAGCAGCAATTCCTTCACCAGGTCCAGGTCCGAGCCGTAGTCCACGCCCAGTTTCAGGGTAACCCGGGTGATGGTGTCGGTCAGCGACCAGTTGATCAGTTGCCCGGTGATGAACGTCTTGTTCGGGACAATGATGTCCTTGCGGTCGAAGTCGGTGATGGTGGTGGCACGGATGCGGATCTTGCTCACCGTGCCCGACAGGTTGCCGATGGTGATGGTGTCGCCGATCCGTACCGGGCGCTCGAACAGGATCATGATGCCGGAGATGAAGTTGGCGAAGATTTCCTGCATCCCGAAACCCAACCCCACCGACAGCGCGGCCACCAGCCATTGCAACTTGTCCCAGCTCACGCCGAGGGTCGACAGGGTGGAGACAAACCCGACGCCGGCAATCACATAGGACAGCAAGGTGGTGGTGGCGTAGGCGCTGCCCTGGGCTAGGTCGAGCTTGGACAGCACCAACACTTCCAGCAGGCCGGGCAGGTTGCGCGCCAGGGCGAAGGTGATGCCGATGATGATCAGGGCGCCGAGCAAGTCGCCGATGCTGATGGGCACCATGCTGATATTGGCGCCGGTGCCGCTGGTGTATTCGTAGAGGGTGACGTTGTCCAGGTAGGAAAACACCGAGATCAAGTCGGACCACACCCAGTACAACGCAGCGATAAAGCCGCCCAGCAGCGCCAGGCGAATCAGGCGCATCGACTGTTCGTTGACCTGTTCGATGTCCAGGGTCGGCTCTTCGATCACTGCTTCACCCTCACCGGCTTCCTTGGCGGCCTGGCGTTTGGCCAGGGCCCGCGCATAGGCCAGGCGCCGTGCCGCAACGCCCAGGCCACGTACGAAGGTGGCTTCGATCACCAGCCAGAACATCAGCAGGTACAAGGTGTTGATCAGCCGGTCGCTGAGCTTGAGGGCGGTGTAGTAGTAGCCAAAGCATACGGCGATAAACAGCGCCACCGGCAGTGCCGTAAACACCAGGCCCACGGCCTTGCGAAACAGCGAGGCTTTTTCATGAGTCGGGCTGTTGAGCAGCAGGCGCCCGAGCAGCCACGCCATCAGTGCGTAGCAGGTCAGTACCACGCCGATGCCCAGCACATCGTCGGCCAGCGCTGCCGGCTGATGCTCGGCGATGGCCACCACGGCCACCAACGCCAGTACCACGAGCCCGAGCTTGCGTACCCAGCCCTGGAGGAATTCGACCTGGGGTTTTTCCCAGCGGAAGTGCAACTCGGCGACGCCGCCGGGCGCGAGGATCCGATACGCGGTGTAGAACACCAGCCACGCCTGGGCGATCTGCAGCAGGGCGGCGCCGAGGTTGGCGTTTTGCCCGCGGGCGTCGATCTGCAGCGCATAGCCGCAGAGTGCCAGGCCCAGGGCCACCGGCATCGCCAGCGCGATATTCACCAGGATCGCCACCGGCGTGTGCCACTGGCTGTCGCGTTTGAAGTGGCCGATGTCCATATGGATTTTTTTCAGCCGGGCATACAGGTAGCTGCGACGCCACAGCAGCGCGCCGATCAACAACAGCAGGGGCAGGAACAGCAGCGGGCGCTGGGTCAGGCCGTCATACAGCTCGCTGACGCTGGAGGCCCACGGCAGGGTATTGACCTGTTTGCTCAAGTGCGCCGGTACGGTTTCCAGCCATTCGGTATCCAGCGGCTTGTTGCTGGGAATCCAGAACATCTGTTCGTCGAGGGTCGCCCGCAAGGTGGTGGCAGTGCTCAGCAGTTGTTTCTGGTTCAGTTGCAGGGTGATGGATTCGTTGAGCAGTGCGCTCAGTTCCCGGCTCAAGCGTTCCAGCAGGTCGCTGCGGGTGATCGCCAGTTCCAGCAGGGTGCGCCGCAGTTGTGGCGTCACCTGGTCGGCCGGCTGGTTGGCCAGCAAGCTGTCGACGTAGGTGCTCGGGGTGCTGATCAGTTCGCGCTGCTGGTTGACCTCGAACTGGTACAGGCGAATGTTGGCGATGTCATCCGCCAGGTCGCGGTCCACGGTCAGGCGCGGGAGGGCCTGCTTCTGTTTGTAGAGGATCTTGGACAGTAGCAGGCTGCCCTTGAGCACGTTGATCTGCTCGTCCAGCGCCGAGTCGCTTTGGGTCACGCTGTCCAGTTGCTGCTTGGTTTGCAGGTTTTTCTGGGTCAGCTCGTTGAGCCGGTCAGTGCTTTTGAGCAGGTAGTCGGACAGTTTCAGGTTGGCCGCGCTTTCCGTGGCGAGCAGGCTGCTGCCACCGGCCTTCTGGGCTTCGATGGACTGCTGGGTCACGGTTTCCTGGGACTGGGCCAGGCGTTTCTGGTTGATCAGGGTTTGCAGGTCCTGGATTTCCTGCTCCAGGCGCGCGGTCTTTTCCAGCACCAGGTCGTGCTGGCTGTTGCCCAGGTCTTGCAGTTGGCTGTTGCCGGCCAGTTCCTGGCGGCGCAGGGGAATCAGGGCGTTGAGGGCGGCCAACTCGGCATTCAGCTGGTTGCGCTGGTCGCCGCTGAGGGTCTTGCCGTTGTCCTTGCCTGCCTTGAGAGTCGCGTTGATCTGCTGGATACGTGTCTGGCTGCTGCTGATTTCGGTCTGGGCGCGCTCGGGACGGGTCTGGGCCGCGATGGTCAGGCTGTTGGCGTCGGCCAGTTCCTTTTGCAGGTCGCCTTGCTGGGTGGTGCGCTGCACCAGCAGTTGTTCAAGTTGCGGCACCGGCAAGGTGGCGTAGCGCTGGGCGACCGGAATCACCTTGGTGGCCTTGAGGCGAGTCAGTTCGCGCTGGTTGTCGACGGTCTCGCGCGGCGCGTCTTCGAGCTGGCGCTTGAGGTCCACCAGGCGCTGCTGGTAGTCCTGCTGGTTGCCCAGGAAGGTGAGCGTTTGCTGCAGGATGCTTTGCAGCGCCTTCATGTCGGCGTCGGGCAGTTTGCGGTCCGGCAGCTTGTCCAGGGTTTGCTGGACGGAATCGATGCTGGGCGGGTCGGCCGCGTGTACGGTGCCGACGCAGAGAGTCAGGCCCAGCAGGGCAGTGGCGAGAAAAGTGCGCAGGGTTGTCATAGAGACCGGTCGAGCAAGGTGAAAAATAGGGGGCGTCCCGACATCGACTGGCGCGCCGTCGCCCCGCAGTTTAGAGGAAGAGTCCGGGGCCCGGGCGACTTCCTTCGGGGAATCTGACGCCGACTTTGCCGATCTTGTTCCCGTCCATGACCGCGACGGTCCAAATGGTGTTGTTCCATTCCACCTGGTCGCCGACGACCGGCGCACCGCCGACTTTCTGGGTGATGAAACGACTCAGTGGCATGTCCGGGTCGATGCCCTCGAGCTTGAGCCCGTACAGGGCCGAAACCGCGCCCAGCTGGGCGTCGCCTTCCAGGACGAAGTCACCGAAGAAGCGCAGGTCGAGGCCCCGTTGTGGTGCCTGGCTGAACAGTTTGCCGAGGGCCGGCAAGTTGTGTTCATGGCCGATTACGCACAGCAGATCGTCGACTTCGAGCACTGTACTACCCGACGGATGGAGCAGTTGCTGGCCACGAAACAGCGCGGCGATCCGCGTGCCTTCGGGCATTTTCAGCTCCCGCAGGGCGGCGCCGATGCACCATTTCTCGGCGCCCAGGCGGTAGACGAACAGCTCCCACTCGCTGGTGACGTGCACTTCCAGGGCCGCCCGGGAAATCGGCGCCGGCTCTGGCGGTACCGTCACTTTCAACAGTTTGGCGACCCACGGCAGGCTCGTACCCTGCACCAGCAACGACACCAGCACGATAAAGAACGCCAGGTTGAAGTAAAGCTGCGCGTGGGGCAGGCCGGCCATCAGCGGGAACACCGCCAGAATGATCGGTACCGCACCGCGCAGGCCGACCCAGGCGATAAAGGCTTTCTCTCGGCCATGGAAGGCCTTGAACGGCAACAGGCCGACGATCACCGACAGCGGCCGTGCGAAGAGAATCATCCACAGCGCCAGGCCCAGAGCCGGCAGCGCGATGGGCAGCAAATCATGGGGCGTGACCAGCAGGCCCAGCACCAGGAACATGCCGATCTGTGCCAGCCAGGCCATGCCGTCGAGCATATGCAAAATGCCGTGCCGGCTGCGCACCGGGCGGTTGCCGATCACCAGGCCGCACAGGTAAACGGCGAGGAAGCCGCTGCCGTGCAGGGCGTTGGTCAGGGCGAACACGAAAAGGCCGCCGGAAATCACCAGGATCGGGTACAGGCCGTTGGCCAGGTTGATCCGGTTGACCATCTGCAGCATCAACCAGCCGCCGCCCAGGCCGATGATGCCGCCGATGCCGAACTCGCGGATCAGGTGGCCCAGCAGGCTCCAGTGCAGGCCGGTCTGGCCGCTGGCGAGCATGTCGATCAGGGTGACGGTGAGGAACACCGCCATCGGGTCGTTGCTGCCGGATTCGATTTCCAGGCTGGCGGTGACCCGTTCGTTCAGGCCTTTGCCGCCCAGCAGCGAGAACACCGCTGCGGCGTCCGTGGAGCCGACGATGGCGCCGATCAGCAGGCCTTGAATGATGTTGAGGTTGAACAGCCAGGCGGCTGCCATGCCGGTGAGGCCGGTGGTGATCAGCACCCCGACCGTCGCCAGGGACAACGCAGGCCAGAGGGCTACACGGAAACTGGCTACCCGCGTTCGCAGTCCGCCGTCGAGCAGGATCACGGCCAGGGCGAGGTTGCCCACGAGGTAGGCAGTCGGGTAGTTATCGAAGATGATGCCGCCGCCGTCGACGCCGGCGATCATGCCCACGGCCAGGATGATTACCAGGATCGGAATCCCCAGGCGGGACGAAAGAGAACTCACCAGAATGCTCGCACCTACCAGCAACGCGCCGATCAAGAACAGGCTGTTGATGGTCGTCGCATTCAAAGGCAGTACTCCATGAGCAGGAAAGACGAGGCGCAAACTGACCATGCAGTCTGCGTGCCAGCGATTCTAACCTGTTGAATTGCTGTGCTGTCAAAAAGGTTTTGAATGGCTGGCGCATATTCAATGTGGGAGCGGGCTTGCTCGCGAAAGCGGTGTGTCAGTCGCGTTATGCGTAGCTGATCCACCGCATTCGCGAGCAAGCCCGCTCCCACATTTTTAGCCCTGCGGTATCCGTTAAAGCCTGAACCGCCCCACCATCCCGTTCAAATCCACCGCCAACCGCGACAGCTCACTGCTCGCCGCACTGGTCTGGCTGGCGCCGGTTGCCGACTGCACCGACAAGTCACGAATATTCACCAGGTTGCGATCCACTTCCCGCGCCACCTGCGCCTGCTCTTCGGCGGCACTGGCGATCACCAGGTTGCGCTCGTTGATTTCAACGATGGCAGTGTTGATGGTGTCCAGCGACATCCCCGCACCCTTGGCGATGTTCAACGTCGATTCCGCCCGCTCGGTGCTGTTGCGCATCGAATCCACTGCATGCTCGGTACCGGCCTGAATGCTGCCGATCATCCGCTCGATTTCGCTGGTGGACTGTTGGGTGCGGTGGGCCAGGGCCCGCACCTCATCCGCCACCACCGCAAAACCACGCCCGGCTTCACCGGCACGCGCCGCTTCAATCGCGGCGTTCAGGGCCAGCAGGTTGGTCTGGTCAGCCAAACCACGAATCACGTCCAGCACCTTGCCGATGTCCCGGGACTCTTCCGCCAGGTTGCCGATCAAGGTGGCAGTGGCTTGCACGTCGCTGCTCATGCGTTCAATGGCGCTGACGGTTTCCTGCACCAAATCACGTCCATCGCCCGCAGACGACGTGGCGTTCTTCGAGGCTTCGGAAGTGCTGACCGCGTTGCGGGCCACTTCTTCAACCGCGCTGGTCATCTCGTTCACCGCCGTGGCGGCCTGTTCGATTTCGTTGTTTTGCTGGGTCAGGCCACGGGCGCTTTCGTCGGTCACGGCATTCAGCTCTTCCGCGGCGGAGGCCAATTGGGTGGCCGAGCCGGAAATGCGCTGCAAGGTGTCCTTCAATTTGTCCTGCATCTTGGCCATTGCCAACAGTAGTCGGCCGGCTTCGTCGTTGCCTTCCACCTTGATCGGGCGCGTCAGGTTGCCTTCGGCGATTTCCTCGGCGGCATCCAGGGCCTGGGCGATTGGCTGGGTAATGCTGCGGGTCAGCAGCCAGGCGAACAGCATGGTCAATGCAGTGGCGAGGATCAGCAGGATCACCACCAGCTCAAACGCCATGTCGTACTGGTCGGCAGCTTGCTGGTTGGTGGCCAGCGCCATCTTGTTGTTGATGTCCAGCAGGCGGTTCAGTACGGCGTTGACCTGATCCGAGTTGTTCAGCAGCTCGGTATTCAGCAGCGTGCGCAGCTCTTCCACCTGATTGGCCCGTGACAGGCTCTTCATGCGCTCTTCAATCTGATGGTACTGGGCCAGCAGACGCACGTATTCATCGTAGGCAGCACGTTCTTCGCTGCTGTCGATCAACTTCTCGTAGACCGCCTGGGCCGTACGAATCTGCTGATTGCGCACGTCAAAAGACTCAAGGGTCTTTTGCTGGACGTCAGGCTCGCGGTTGGTCAGCAGGCGATACGACAGCACCCGCAGGCGCAGGGTCAGTTGAGTGAACTCGTCCAGGGCGCGAATGCTCGGTACGCTGCTAAGGGTGATGTCTTCCGTCGCCGCACGGATCTTGCTCATCTGGTTCAGGGCGAACACACCGAGAAACAACATCAGCGCGCCAATCAACGCGAAGCCGAGAAAGGCCCGCGGCGCGATATTCATATTACGAAGAGACATGTTGTGATCCTGGGGAGAAGCGCGATCCATGCGGGGTTTGAGCGGGGTGTCCATGACCTATCGGTCATACGACTAAAGTCTTGAGGGGGTGCGCGCTTTTGTCGCAGATCGGGGCGGGCCGACGGGATTCAGGAACCAGATGCCATAAATGCAGTCACTAAGGCTCGAAAGCGTGGCCTGCCCTGTAAAATCAAGGCCCCGCGCCAGGGATAACCCTGGCATCCGAGGTGAATTTTCTTTATCGTCACCGCCCTTTGAAAAAGCCCGAGAAATCAAAATGTTAGAAGCATCCCTCAGCCAATTGGAACAACTGGTCAGCGACCTGGTACAGCAGAACCAGGATCTACTGGGCACCAACGAATCCCTCAAGGCCGAACTGGCTCGCGCCAAGGATGAAAACGACAGCTTGCAGCTGAACCTGATGGAACAGGAAGAAAAGCAGGGCGCCACCGCTGCCCGTATCCAGGCGTTGGTTGAGCGTGTGAGCGCAGGTCCTGTCAGCGCATGAATGAAGGGATAAAGGTCGTTTCGATTCTCGGTGAGGATTACTCGATCAAGGCACCGGAAGGGGAAGACAACACCCTGATGAGCGCCGTGACGATGCTCAAGGCATCCCTGGCCACCACCAAGAAAAAGTACCCGACGCTGATCGGTGACAAGCTATTGGTGCTGGCGGCGCTGAACCTGTGCGCCGAGCAGATCGAAATGCAAAAGCACCACCAGCAGGAACTCGACCGTTACCAAGAGCAAGTCAGCGCCACGGTCGAGGTGATTTCCAAGGCAATCGGAACGCCTTAGAACCACTCATCCTGCATCCCCAGGCACGTGTCATCGCGTGCCTCGAGAATCGCCAGTTCATGATGGCAGCCCGGTATTTCCCACGTCAGGAAGTACCGGGCGGCCTGGAGCTTGCCCTTATAGAAGGCGACATCGGCAGCATTGCCCCTGGCCAGCCCTTCCTCGGCGCGAATTGCCTGTTCCAGCCAGCGCCAGCCAATCACCGTATGCCCGAACACCTTCAGGTACAGCGCCGAATTCGCCAGGCTGCTGTTGACCTTGCCCTGGGCGAGATCCGTCAGCAGGCCGAGGGTGACCGCTTGCAGGCGCGCCACCAGTTGTTCCAGCGGTTCCCGCAAGGCATTCAGCGACGGATACTCCTGTGCCCGTGCGCCGGTCTCGGCGATCAGGCGGATCAGTTGCTTCAAGCCCGCACCGCCGTTCTGCGCCAGCTTGCGCCCGAGCAAGTCCAGCGACTGAATGCCGTGGGTGCCTTCATGGATCGGGTTCAGGCGGTTGTCGCGGTAGTACTGTTCCACCGGGTATTCGCGGGTGTAGCCGTGGCCGCCGAGGATCTGGATCGCCAGTTCGTTGGCCTTCAGGCAAAACTCCGATGGCCAGGATTTGACGATCGGCGTCAGCAGGTCCAGCAGTTCGTGGGCCTGTTTGCGCTCGGCTTCGTTAGGCAGAGTAGTGGTGTCATCGAACAACCGTGCGGCGTACAAGCCAAGGTCGAAGGCGCCTTCCACGTAGGCTTTTTGGGTCAACAGCATGCGTTTGATATCGGCGTGCTGGATGATCGACACCGGCGCGGTGTTGGGATCCTTGCTGTCGGGCAGGCGGCCTTGGGGACGTTCACGGGCATATTCCAGGGAGTACAGGTAGCCGGCGTAACCCAGCATCACCGCGCCCATGCCCACGCCGATCCGCGCTTCGTTCATCATCTGGAACATGCAACTCAGGCCCTGATGCGGCTGGCCCACCAGGTAGCCGACGCACTCGCCGTTATCGCCGAAATTCAACGCGGTCGAGGTGGTGCCACGCCAGCCCATCTTGTGAAACAGCCCGGCCAGCAGCACATCGTTGCGCTTGCCCAGGCTGCCGTCGTCGTTGACCAGGAACTTGGGCACGATAAACAGCGAAATGCCCTTCACCCCGGCAGGTGCGTCCGGCAGCTTGGCCAGCACCATGTGCACGATGTTCTCCGACAGCGGGTGATCGCCGCCGGAGATGAAGATCTTGTTGCCCTTGAGGCGATAGCTGCCGTCAGCCGCCGGCTCTGCGCGGGTACGAATATCCGACAGCGATGAGCCCGCATGGGGCTCGGTCAGCGCCATGGTGCCAAAGAAGCGGCCTTCGATCATCGGTTGCAGGAAGCGTTGTTTCTGCTCCTCGGTGCCGAAGCTCTCGATCAGGTTGGCGGCGCCCATGGTCAGGAACGGGTAGGACGTGGATGCGGCGTTGGCCGACTGGAAGTGGGCGAAACACGCCTGGGAGAGCAGGGTGGGCAGTTGCATGCCACCGGCTTCGAAGCTGCGGGCGGCGTTGAGAAAACCGGCTTCGAGGAAGGCATCTACTGCCGGTTTCACCTCGGGAATCAGAATCGCCTGACCGTTTTCGTAGCGTGGCTCGTTCTCGTCGCCCTTGCGGTTATGCGGGGCGAAGAACTTCTCGGCAATGCTGCGGGCGGTGCCGATGGCGGCGTCGAAGGTTTCACGGTTGTGTTCGGCAAACCGCTCGCGCTGGGTCAGGCCCTCGGCATCGAGGACTTCGTACAGCTCGAAAGCCAGATTGCGGGAACTGAGCAGCGTCTCGGACATGGCGGCTTACCTGTGTGGGAATGGGCCTGAGTCTAAGTGCGCAAATAGAGGCTGGATAGCAAGATTGATCTGGGTGATGGAGGGGCAAAACAACAGCGGTGAGTTGCAAACACGGTCAGTGTGGGAGCGGGCTTGCTCGCGAATGCGGTGGATCAGTCAGTACATCTGGCGACTGACACTGCGCATTCGCGAGCAAGCCCGCTCCCACATTTTGACCGCGTTTCGTCAGTTAGCCGATGGTCATCAGGCTGGCATTACCACCCGCAGCAGCAGTGTTGACGCTCAACGCCCGTTCGATCACCAGGCGCTCCAGGGCGATCCCGGTTTCGCCCGAAGACAAACCGTGAACCCCGACAATCGCCCCGCCACGCTTGGCCACTTGCTGGCAAACCCCGCGCAGTTGGTCGGAATCACCGTGATGCAGCACGGCATCAAACACGGTTTCATCCTTGGTCCAGTCAGCCACCCGCGTGATCTTCGCCTGAATATCCTTCGGCAAGCGTGCGAACACGGCCTTGGTCAACTCAGTTTCCGGCCATACCGCCGAGCCGCCGACTGCCAGCACGGCCGCCAGTTGCGTCAGCAGGTCGCCTTCCACTTCCGCCAGGCACAACACGTGCTCGCGGGGCAGGATGGCGTAGCTGTTGCGCTCGCCGGTCGGGCCGGCCAGTTGGCGGGTGATACCGCTTTGGGATTGCACGGCGAACTGCACGCACAGGGCGCTCAAGTCGCTCAGCTTGTTGCTGTCGGCCCAGGCTTTCAGGGCGGTCAGCGGCTTGCTCATGGCATCCCGCAGGCGAACATCCGGTGCGGCCAGTGCATCACCACGGACGAAGGATTGCTCGATGGCGTCCGTAGGACGGGTCGACAGCAAACGGTACAGATACAGCGGGCCGCCAGCTTTCGGGCCAGTGCCCGACAAGCCTTCGCCACCGAACGGCTGCACACCGACCACGGCGCCCACGATGTTGCGGTTAACGTAGACGTTACCGGCATGGACGTTGTCGATCACCTTGGCGATGGTCTCGTCGATGCGGGTGTGCACGCCCAGGGTCAGGCCATAGCCGGAGGCATTGATCTGGCCGATAAGCTGGTCGATCTCTTTGCGCTTGTAGCGCACCACGTGCAGCACCGGGCCGAAGATCTCCCGTTGCAGTTCGTCGAAGCTTTCCAGTTCGATCAGGGTTGGCATCACGAAGGTGCCGCGCTTGATCTCTTCGCTATCGGCAATGGCGACCTGGTAAACGTTGCGGCCTTTGTCGCGCATGGCCTGGATATGTTTCTCGATGCCAGCCTTGGCTTCGGCGTCGATCACCGGGCCGATATCCACCGACAGGCGCTCCGGGTTGCCGAGGCGGCATTCAGCCATGGCACCTTTAAGCATTTCGATGACGCGGTCAGCGGAATCTTCCTGCAAGCACAGTACGCGCAGGGCCGAGCAACGTTGGCCGGCACTGTCGAAGGCCGAGGACACTACGTCGATCACCACTTGTTCGGTGAGCGCCGAGGAGTCGACGATCATTGCGTTCTGGCCACCGGTTTCGGCGATCAGCGGAATCGGACGACCCTGTGCATCCAGACGGCCGGCGACACTGCGTTGCAGCAAGCGCGCAACCTCGGTGGAACCGGTGAACATCACGCCCTTGACGCGATCATCACCCACCAGGCGCGCACCGACGGTTTCGCCCTGGCCCGGCAGCAGTTGCAGCACGCCTTCCGGAATCCCGGCTTCCAGCAGCAGGCGCACGGCTTGTGCGGCCACCAGCGGTGTTTGCTCGGCAGGCTTGGCCAGTACCGGGTTGCCGGCGGCCAGTGCAGCGGCGACCTGGCCACTGAAGATCGCCAGCGGGAAGTTCCACGGGCTGATGCACACCACCGGACCCAGCGGGCGGTGAGCGTCGTTGGTGAAATCGTTGCGAGCCTGCACCGCGTAGTAACGCAGGAAGTCCACGGCTTCACGCACTTCGGCGATGGCGTTGGCGAAGGTCTTGCCGGCTTCGCGGGCCAGCAGGCCCATCAGCGGCTGGATCTCGCCTTCCATCAAATCGGCGGCACGTTCCAGGATCGCGGCGCGTTCGGCGGGCGGGGTGGCCTGCCAGATTGGCGCAGCGTTCAGGGCGCACTGGATGGCGTTGTCGACGTCTTCGACAGTTGCTTCCTGTACGTGGCCAACCACATCACGCAGATCCGACGGGTTCAACACCGGTGCAGCCGCTTCATTGCTGGAAGCGCAACCGAGCATCGGCGCGGCTTTCCAGTTGTTATGCGCGGTAGCCAGCAAGGCGCAGGACAGCGACGCCAGGCGGTGTTCGTTGGCCAGGTCGATACCGGCAGAGTTGGCGCGCTCGGCACCATACAGGTCACGCGGCAGCGGGATACGCGGGTGCGGCAGGCCGAAGCCGCCTTCCAGCGTCGCCATCTGCTCGATGCTGGCCACTGGATCGGCCACCAGCTCCTGGATCGAGATGGATTGGTCGGCAATACGGTTGACGAACGAGGTGTTGGCGCCGTTTTCCAGCAAGCGACGCACCAGGTAAGCCAGCAGTGTTTCGTGGGTGCCGACGGGTGCGTACACGCGGCACGGACGGTTCAGCTTGCCTTCGGAGACCTTGCCTACAACCTGCTCGTACAGAGGCTCGCCCATGCCGTGCAGGCATTGGAACTCGTACTGGCCGGGGTAATAGTTCTGACCGGCAATATGGTAAATCGCCGACAAGGTGTGAGCGTTGTGGGTGGCGAACTGCGGGTAGATAACTTCCGGTACCGAAAGCAGTTTGCGTGCGCAGGCAATGTAGGAAACGTCGGTGTACACCTTGCGGGTGTACACCGGATAGCCTTCCAGGCCTTCGACCTGGGCGCGCTTGATTTCGCTGTCCCAGTACGCGCCTTTTACCAGGCGGATCATCAGGCGGTGGCGGCTGCGGCGTGCCAGGTCGATCACGTAGTCGATCACATACGGGCAACGCTTCTGGTAAGCCTGGATCACAAAACCGATACCGTTCCAGCCCGTCAGTTGCGGCTCGAAGCACAGTCGTTCCAGCAGGTCGAGGGACAGCTCCAGGCGATCGGCTTCTTCGGCGTCGATGTTCAGGCCGATGTCGTACTGCTTGGCCAGCAGGGTCAGCGACAGCAGGCGCGGGTACAACTCGTCCATCACGCGCTCGTACTGCGCACGGCTGTAACGCGGGTGCAGGGCCGAGAGCTTGATGGAAATGCCCGGGCCTTCATAAATCCCGCGACCGTGGGACGCCTTGCCGATCGAGTGGATGGCTTGTTCGTACGAGGCCAGGTATTTCTGGGCGTCATGTTCGGTAAGTGCGGCTTCACCGAGCATGTCGTAGGAATAGCGGAAGCCCTTGGCTTCGAACTTGCTCGCATTGGCCAGGGCTTCGGCGATGGTTTCACCGGTGACGAACTGCTCGCCCATCAGGCGCATGGCCATGTCGACGCCCTTGCGGATCATCGGCTCGCCGCTCTTGCCGATGATGCGGCTCAGGGACGAGGTCAGGCCGGCTTCGTTGTGGGTGGCGACCAGTTTGCCGGTCAGCAACAGGCCCCAGGTGGCGGCGTTGACGAACAGCGACGGGCTGTTGCCCAGGTGCGGGTGCCAGTTGCCGGTGCTGATCTTGTCGCGGATCAGTGCGTCGCGGGTGCCCTTGTCGGGGATGCGCAGCAGCGCTTCGGCGAGGCACATCAGCGCTACGCCTTCCTGGGACGACAGGGAGAATTCCTGCAGCAGGCCCTGGACGATGCCTGCACGGCCGCCGGCGCTTTTCTGATTGCGCAGTTTCTCGGCGATCGAAGAGGCGAGCTTGTTGGTGGCCTCGGCCATTGCCGCGGGCAGGCGAGCCTGCTCGATCAGCATCGGCACCACTTCCGGCTCCGGGCGACGGTAAGCGGCGGTGATCGAGGCGCGCAGTACGGATTGCGGCAGGATGCTTTCGGCAAATTCCAGGAAGCACTGGTGGGCGTGGTCGGTCTGGACCTCGCCGGCCTCTTCCGCGTCCTTGCTGCCCAGGCCGTTGAGCTCGGCCAGGGTTGCACCACCCTCGAGTTTCTCCAGGTAATTGAAAATCGCCTGCTTGATCAGCCAGTGCGGCGTGCGATCAATGGAGGTCGCGGCCGCCTTCAGGCGCTCGCGGGTCGGGTCGTCAAGTTTGACCCCAAGGGTGGTCGTAGCCATCTTTTTATCCTCATGGGTGCCACTACTGCGTGGCATCAGCTGGCGGCAAGATTAGCTTTGCGCCGAGAGAGGTGCAACCGGGTGCAACCCTTTTTATCCATGAATTTTTTGATGCTGATCGGGAAAAATTATCGTCACAGCCGAATCGGCTGCGCCTTGATGCATTTGCTTCTGACTTTGGCTGCTCTTGCTCCGAAAAGGAGCAAAAACACGGTGTTTTCCACAAAAAACATCGAGGTGCAACTTATTCTCAAGAAACTGGTTGCACCTTATTTGCTTTGTTGAATAGCATTCGCGCCCAAGGTGCAACCTCTTACTGACGGTTCATCGGCTGATGGCTTTCCTGGGGAAACGTCAGTCATAAATGCGCGGCGCCAGGCTTCGTCTATCCACTAGCAAAGTGGATGGCCGTCCGGACAGACCGCCGCTACATAAAAACAAAGCCAGGGCGTAACTCAATGAGCGTAAGTAATCCTACCCTGATCACATTTGTGATCTATATCGCTGCCATGGTGCTGATCGGCTTCATGGCCTATCGCTCCACCAACAACCTTTCCGACTACATCCTCGGCGGTCGCAGCCTCGGCAGCGTGGTTACCGCGCTTTCGGCCGGTGCCTCGGACATGAGCGGCTGGTTGCTGATGGGCTTGCCCGGCGCGATCTACATGTCTGGCCTGTCGGAAAGCTGGATCGCCATCGGCCTGATCGTCGGTGCCTACCTGAACTGGCTGTTTGTAGCCGGCCGCCTGCGGGTGCAGACCGAGCACAACGGCGACGCCCTGACCCTGCCGGATTACTTCTCCAGCCGTTTCGAAGATAAAAGCGGCCTGCTGCGAATCATCTCTGCGGTGGTGATCCTGGTGTTCTTCACCATCTACTGCGCTTCCGGCATCGTGGCTGGCGCCCGTCTGTTTGAAAGCACCTTCGGCATGTCCTACGAGACCGCGCTGTGGGCCGGTGCTGCCGCAACCATTGCCTACACCTTCGTCGGTGGTTTCCTGGCCGTGAGCTGGACCGACACCGTGCAAGCCACGCTGATGATCTTCGCCTTGTTGCTGACCCCGATCATCGTGCTGCTGGCCACCGGTGGCGTCGACACCACCTTCCTGGCGATCGAAGCGCAGAACCCTGACAACTTCAACATGCTGAAAAACACCACCTTCATCGGCATCATTTCGCTGATGGGCTGGGGCCTGGGTTACTTCGGCCAGCCGCACATCCTCGCGCGTTTCATGGCGGCGGATTCGGTGAAATCGATTGCCAATGCCCGTCGTATCTCCATGACCTGGATGATCCTGTGCCTGGGCGGCACCGTGGCGGTGGGCTTCTTCGGTATCGCCTACTTCTCGGCGCACCCGGAAGTCGCCGGTCCCGTGACCGAGAACCACGAGCGTGTGTTCATCGAGCTGGCCAAGCTGCTCTTCAACCCATGGATTGCCGGTGTGCTGCTGTCGGCCATCCTGGCGGCGGTAATGAGCACCCTGAGCTGCCAGTTGCTGGTGTGCTCCAGTGCCCTCACCGAAGACTTCTACAAAACCTTCCTGCGTAAAAACGCCTCCCAGGTCGAGCTGGTATGGGTCGGTCGCGCCATGGTGCTGTTGGTGGCGCTGATTGCCATCGCCATGGCCGCCAACCCGGAAAACCGCGTACTGGGCCTGGTGAGCTACGCCTGGGCCGGTTTCGGTGCTGCGTTCGGTCCTGTGGTACTGATCTCCGTACTGTGGAAAGGCATGACGCGTAATGGCGCATTGGCCGGCATCCTGGTGGGTGCGATCACCGTGATCGTGTGGAAGCACTTCAGCCTGTTTGGCCTGTACGAAATCATCCCGGGCTTCATCTTCGCCAGCCTGGCGATCTACTTCGTGAGCAAGCTGGGCGCTCCGACGGCTGGCATGCTTCAGCGGTTTGACGCAGCCGAGGCGGATTACAACCTCAACAAGTAATCGGCGGGGGCTTGAATGCCCGCTGAAGTGAAAACGGCCCGCATCTTTTGGATGACGGGCCGTTTTTTTGCCTTCCAGATCTCGCAGTGTTGTTTTCACAGATTCAGATGATCACTGAAGTAAACGGCCAATTTAAGGGCTCGCCTGGTGGCTGTGAGCGTTGAATGTGAGGCGGTTTTTATACTTTGGGAAAAGGGCTACAAACTACCGTCAGCTATCTGACAGTAGTTTGCGAAAGGGCATCCACCGATTTTGAATTCGTGGTTTTTCAGTCGTGGTCAGTGTCCGGCTGGTTGAGAAAAATCAGCACACCCAGGATCGCCATATAGAACTTGAACGCCGCTTCCTGGCCGTTCCACTGATGGGATTGCCACATCAGGAACCACTCGCCGCCGATCACCATAAAGCCGAAGAACCACACCACGAAACCCAGGGTCAGCCCGACGATTGCGCTTTTCTTGGCGCGATTGAAGTCGATACCTGTGGCACGACGAGCCCGCCACAAGGCCAGTGCTCCACGCGCCAGCAGCACGGCCGTCAGGGCTTCACCGGCGATGATCAGCCAATATGCACCGTGCCACAGCCATGGGGTGGTGATGGCGCGATACATCGCGGCGTTGCCGGGGAAGGTGGTGTCCATGCTCAGCACATGTTTGACGAAGGCAAAGTTGGAGCCGTAGTCGGTGATGTTGCTGAAGGCCACGAGTGTGGCGAAGGCTGCCAGGGCAAGGGTCAGGACGATTTTTGCGTAGCGGTTGGCCATGTTTTTTCCATTGTCATGGGGCGACGGGGGACGAATACGCTAGCACGCTGGTGGTAGGGCTTCGATGCCTGATACATGAAGATTAAAGCGCCTGCGATGTAGGGATTTACTGATTTGCCTGCAGCGCACTCAGCTCGGCAAACAGCTGGTGCAGAATCGGCCACCCACTACTCGCAGAGAAACACCGGATGTTCGCTCCTGCCAATCAAAGTGCCTTTAGCCTGACCCTCGACGGTGTGCCCAGTGATCTCAAGGTACGTGAGTTCACGGGCGATGAATTCGTCAGCCTGCCCTATCGTTTTGACCTTGAACTGGTCAGCGAGCAACCCGACCTTGACCTGGAAAGCTTGATGCATCGCCAGGCGTTCCTGGGGTTTGATGCGCATGGCCATGGTATTCATGGCCAGGTCTATCGGGTGGCGCAAGGCGACTCGGGCAAGCGCCTGACGCGTTATCAGATCACGCTGGTTCCGCAGTTGGCTTATCTTGAGCACAGCGCTCACCAGCGGATTTTCCAGAACCGGACGGTGCCGCAGATCATTGCATTGGTGCTGGAAGGGCAGGGTATCCAGGCGGATGCCTTCTCGTTTCAACTGAGCGGGGTGTACCCCGAGCGTGAGTACTGCGTTCAGTTTGGCGAAACCGATCTGGCGTTCATCCAGCGCTTGTGCGCCGAGTCGGGCATTCACTACCACTTCCAGCACCACCCCGAGCGCCACCTTTTGGTGTTCGGCGATGACCAGAGCGTGTTCGCCCAGCCTGAGCAAGCCACTCAATACGCGGCGGGTTCGGGGATGGTTGCCGACACGCCGGTGATCAAGCGTTTTACCCTGCGGTTGCAGACCCGTACCACCGATGTGAATCTGCGGGACTACGACTTCAGAAAGCCACGCCTGAGCTTGGAAAGCACGGCGTCCGGCGGCCAGCGTCCCATGCTGGAGGAACAGTGTTATCCCGGGAATTTTACGGATCGCGCTCATGGTAAATACCTGGCGCAACGAAGGTTGGAGCGCCATCGCGGTGACTTTCGCCAGGCCAGTGGCCATAGCGACCAGCCGTCCCTGGTCAGCGGGCAGTTCCTGAGGATGGAAGGGCATCCTCGCCAGGAATGGAATGATTTGTGGCTGGTCACCCAGGTGACGCATGCAGGGCGCCAGCCTCAGGTGCTGGAGGAGTCGACCATCGACGCCTCAGGTGATGAATCGGCTCAGGGCTACAGCAATCACTTTGTCGTAACGCCATGGGAGGTGCCGTTTCGAACACCGCTGCTGGTATCGCGACCGCCGGTGTCTGGCTATCAAAACGCCGTGGTTACAGGGCCGGCAGGCAGCGAGATCCATTGTGACGAGTATGGCCGGGTCAAGGTGCAGATGGCCTGGGATCGCGCCGGGGAGCACGACGAACATTCCAGTTGCTGGCTGCGGGTGGCCAGTGGCTGGGCCCATGAGCACTACGGCTCGGTGTTGATCCCGCGGGTGGGCATGGAGGTGCTGGTGGGTTTCGTCGACGGCGACGCCGACACGCCGCTGGTGGTCGGTTGCCTGGCCAATGCCGCCACGCCGGTGCCGCTGGACCTGCCAGCCGACAAGACCCGCAGCATCTTCCGTAGCCAGACCAGCCCCGGCGGCGGTGGCTACAACGAGCTGCGCATCGAGGACCGCAAGGGTGCCGAGGAAATCTACCTGCGCGCCCAGCGCAACTGGACCCAGCATGTACTGCACGACCAGCACGTGCAGGTCGACAACCAGCGCGATGTGATCGTCAAAGGCCTTGATCGTCACGAGCTTCAGGGCGAAGAACAGCGCACCACCCACGGCAACCGCCTGACCGAACTCAAGCAGGACGATCACCTGATGGTCGCGGGCTCCCAGCAGGTACGTGCCGGGTTGACCATTCACATCGGTGCCGGGCAAAACGTCGTTATTGATGCGGGTGCCAGCGTGACCCTCCAGGCCGGTGGGCAGTGGATCAACGTTTCGGCGGGCGGGATTTTCAGCAGCACGCAAATCCAGCTTGGCGGCGCCCCGGCACCGGCGGGAGCGCCGCTGACGCCGGGGCTGCAGGAAAAGTTGCTGGCGGTAATACCTGCACCGTTGAGTGCCGTCCAGGTGTTAAGCCTGAAGCGCAGCGCACCCTTTTGCGAAGAGTGCGAGCGCTGCAGGAATGGCGTGTGCAATACGCCCCTGCATCGCAATACATCACTGCCCGCGGGTGCGCCATGATTTCTCCCGGGCAGTGGCTTGAGGCTGCGCCGTTGCAGGCGGGCGAGCAGTTGTTTGCGGTGATGGGCAATGCCAGCGACTGCAAACCGCTCGATGCGTGGCGGCGTACCGACGGGCGTGCACTTAGCCCCATCTGGGCGGGCAGCGAGTATGCAGCGTGGGAGGAGGTCATGCCCTACGTCGCGGTGGTCGCCGTGGACAGCGCTTTTCTGAAATGGGCCGCCGAATGCGAAGGTATCGACTGGGGTTGGCTGGCGGTGTCGTCCTGTTCCTTGCACACCGTCGTCGAGCATCTGCGCAGCCTGACCAAGGTACTGTTGCCGGAAGGGCCGGCGGTGTTCTTTCGCTTCTGGGACGGTGCTTATGTCCTGCCTGTGTTGCAGGCGCTGGGGCCACAGGCAAAGGAGTTGCTCCCGGTGTTCAGTCGCTACTGGATCAATGGTCGCCAGCATGAGGTAGCGGTTACGGCAGCGGGAGCGGCAAAGCCCGGCCCATGGTGGCAAGTGCCGCCGCATGTTCTCCAGCGCCTGGGTGAGCAAACGAGCGTTACGCAGGTGGACAACCTGTTGCAGTGGCTGGAAGAACAGCGCCCGGACCTGTACAGCGCCTTTGTGCCGGCGACCTTGAAGCACAAGGTCGCCTACTTCGTGCGCCGGCCGGATGTCAGCCATCAGGCGCTGGCCGCCTGGCTGGCCTCAGAGCTGGGTTGAGGCCAGCGACTGCTGCAGGTCCTCGATCAGGTCTTCAATGGCCTCGATGCCCACCGACAGGCGAATCATCTCCGGCTTCACCCCGGCCTTCGCCTGCTCCTGTTCATTCATCTGGCGATGGGTGGTGGACGCCGGGTGGCAGGCCAGGGACTTGGCATCGCCGATGTTCACCAGGCGCTTGAAGATCTGCAGCGAATCGTAGAAACGCACGCCCGCCTCATAACCACCCTTCAGGCCGAAGGACAGAATCGCCGACGGTTTGCCCTGCATGTATTTTTGCGCCAGGTGATGGTGGGGGTGATCCGGCAGGCCGGCGTAGCTGACCCACTCCACCAGTGCGTGGTCTTGCAGAAAGTGGGCAATCTTCAAGGCGTTTTCGGTGTGGCGCTCCATGCGCAGGGCCAGGGTTTCCAGGCCTTGCAGCAGCAGGAATGCATTCATCGGCGCCAGGGCCGCGCCGGTGTTGCGCAGCGGCACGGTACGGGCGCGGGCAATGAACGCCGCCGGGCCGAATTTTTCGGTGTAGACCACACCGTGATAGGCCGGCTCCGGCTGGTTGAGTCCGGGGAATTTCTCCGGGTACTGGGTCCAGGGAAAGGTGCCGCTGTCGACGATCACGCCACCCAGCGAGTTGCCGTGGCCGCCCACGTATTTGGTCACCGAATGCACGACGATGTCCGCGCCGAACTGGATCGGCTTGCACAGGATTGGCGTGGCCACGGTGTTGTCCACCATCAGCGGCACGCCACGGGCGTGGGCGACGTTGGCCAGGGCTTCGATATCGATGATATTGCCTGCCGGGTTGCCGATGCTCTCGCAGTACACCAGTTTGGTGTTGTCATCGATCAGCTCGGCGATGGCTTCGGCGCAGTCGTCACGGGCGAAGCGCACGTCAACGCCGAAGCTCGGCAGCAAGTGGGCGAACAGGGTGTAGGTGCCACCGTACAGCTGCGGGGTGGTGACGATGTTGTCACCGGCACGGGTCAGGGTCTGGATCGCGTAGTGGATCGCCGCGCTGCCGGCCGACACCGCCAGGGCCGCGATGCCGCCTTCGAGTGCTGCGATGCGTTGCTCCAGCACGTCGTTGGTGGGGTTCATGATGCGCGTGTAGATATTGCCGGGCACGTCGAGGTTGAACAGGTCGGCGCCGTGCTGGGCGTTATCGAATTCGAAAGCGACGTTCTGGTAGATCGGCACGGCGACGGCCTTGGTAGTCGGGTCCGACTTGAAGCCATGGTGCAAAGCGATGGTGGCGTCTTTCATGAGTTGTTATGACCTCCATGGATAATTGCTCGCCACAATAAATCCGCTTTCGCACCGCCAATTAGACTATTTTCGGCAGCGCCCCTGTGTTTGCGGCATAAGCGCCACCTGACGCGCAGCCCTGCACCTTTGCCTGCGTAAAAGGTAAACTTCGCCCCCTGCGCAGGAGCAACCATGAATTATCGTCACGCCTATCACGCCGGCAACCACGCCGATGTCTTCAAACACCTGACCTTGACCCGCCTCATCGCCCTGATGTCGCGCAAGGAGCAGCCGTTTGCCTATCTCGACACCCACGCCGGCATTGGTCTGTACGACCTGCAGGGCGACCAGGCGAACCGTACCGGTGAATACCTGGAAGGCATCGCCCGCCTGTGGGGCCAGGCCGACCTGCCGCCGCTGACCGCCGATTACATGCGTGTGCTGCACGAGATGAACCCGGATGGCGAATTGCGCTACTACCCGGGTTCGCCGGAGCTGGCGCGACGCCTGACTCGTCCTCAGGACCGCGTGCTGCTCAACGAAAAGCACCCGGAAGACGGCCTGCTGCTCAAGGACAACATGAAGGGTGATCGTCGGGTGAAAGTCCACCTTGGCGAAGGTTGGCACGTGCCACGGGCATTGCTGCCGGTGCCGGAAAAGCGTGCGTTGATGTTGATAGACCCGCCGTTCGAGAAGCTCGACGAGATGCAGCGCTGCGCCGCGTCCCTCAAGGAAGCCGTGAGCCGGATGCGCCAGACAGTGGCTGCGATCTGGTACCCGGTGAAGGACCAGCGCATGCTGCGCCGCTTCTACCAGGACCTGGCCGGTACCGGTGCGCCGAAGTTGCTGCGGGTGGAATTGCTGGTGCATCCGCTGGACACGCCCAACACCCTGACCGGTTCGGGTCTGGCGATTGCCAATCCGCCGTGGGGGCTGGAGGAGGAGTTGCGTGAGCTGCTGCCGTGGTTGTCCAAGCAGCTTGGGCAAACCCAGGGTGGCTGGCAGATGGATTGGCTTATCGCCGAGTAAGCCAATCTCAAGGTATTGAAGACCCAATGTGGGAGCGGGCTTGCTCGCGAATGCGGTGTATCAGAAACACATTCAGTGACTGACACTCCGCTTTCGCGAGCAAGCCCGCTCCCACATTTTTA
>NZ_JBIUVK010000041.1:51934-58372 GCF_044742865.1 Pseudomonas sp. NPDC087814
TGTGGTGGGTGTGGGTGTGCTTTTTTTTATTTATAATAAAAAATATATTTCCAACCCCCCCCCCCCCCCCCCCCCCCCCCCCCCCGCTCCCACATTTTTATCGGTGTCGCTCTTAGATCGGGCAGGTCACGCCGGTGCCGCCGATTCCGCAGTAACCCTGCGGATTCTTCGCCAGGTACTGCTGGTGGTACGCCTCGGCGAAATACACCGTCGGCGCTTCTTCGATTTCGGTGGTGATGGTGCCCAGGCCGGCCTTGGTCAATTCCGCCTGATAAGCCTCTGCGCTGGCCTTCGCCGCCTCCAGGTGCTCCGGCTTGACCGCGTAGATCACCGAGCGGTACTGGCTGCCGATGTCATTGCCCTGGCGCATGCCCTGGGTCGGGTTGTGCAGTTCCCAGAACATTTTCAGCAGCTCTTCGTAGCTGATCTTGTCCTGGTCAAACACCACCAACACCACTTCGCTGTGGCCGGTCAGGCCCGAGCAGACTTCTTCATACGTCGGGTTCGGCGTGTAGCCGCCGGCATAGCCCACCACCGTGCTGACCACACCGTCGCGCTGCCAGAAACGACGCTCTGCACCCCAGAAGCAACCCAGGCCGAAGATCGCAAACTCTACGTTGTCGACAAAGGGGCCCAGTAGCGGGTTGCCGTTGACGAAGTGCGTCTCGGGCAGCGACATCGGGGTTTCACGGCCAGGCAAAGCTTGTTCTTGAGTGGGAAGCACGTTTTTATTCACCAGGATTTCCGAGCGCAAGACCATGATCAGTCCTCTCAGTCAGATTGAGTTACAAGTAAGAGTTCAGACTGCCAGTGTGCCCGAGTGTTACCGCGCTGTCAGGCGATTGGCCCGCGAGGGTAGCGTTTAAGCATCGTCATCAGCTCGGCCCCCGGGATTGGCCGGTCGAACAGGTAGCCCTGGCCGACGTCGCAACGGTGACGGCGCAGGAACGCCAGCTGCTCGGCGGTCTCGATGCCTTCGGCCACCACCTTGAGCTTGAGGTTGTGGGCCATGGCGATCACCGCCGAGGTGATTTCCATGTCGTCCTGGTTGTCCGGGATTTCATGGATGAAGCTGCGATCAATCTTGATGATGTCGATCGGGAATTTTTTCAGGTAGCTCAGCGACGAGTAACCGGTACCGAAGTCATCCATCGCCAGGGTCAAGCCGAAGCTCTTCAGTTGGTCCAGTTGCAGGCGCGTGTCTTCGGTGGCTTCCAGCAGCAGGCCTTCGGTCAACTCCAGTTCCAGCAGGTTGGCCGGCAACTGTTCTTCCTTGAGGATCGTGGCAATCGAGGCCACCAGGTCCGGGTCGGAAAACTGCTTGGGCGACAGGTTGATCGCCACTTGCAGGTTGCCCATGCCGGCAGCGGTCAGTTGTCGGCTCATGCGGCAGGCCTGGCGGGCGATCCATTTGCCGATGGGGATGATCAGCCCAGTCTCTTCAGCCACGCTGATGAATTGATCGGGGCGGATCATGCCCTTTTCCGGATGGTTCCAGCGTAACAACGCTTCCATCCCCAGCAGACGACCGCTGCGCAGGCACAGCTTGGGCTGGTAGAACACGTCCAGTTCGTTCTGGGTCAGGGCGCGGCGCAGATTGTTTTCCACGAACAGCTTGTAGCTGGCTTCGGCATTCAGCGCTTCGGTAAATACCTGCACCTGGTGTTTGCCGTTGGCCTTGGCCTTGTGCAGCGCCAGGCCGGCGTTGCGCATCAGGGTCTGCGGGTCGCGGCCATGCAGCGGCGCGCAGGCGAGGCCCACGGAGCCGGTGACGCTGATCAGCTGGTTGTCGACGAACATCGGCTTGTCGAGGGTCGCCAGCAACTGGCTGGCGACCTGCTGGCCGGTTTCAAGGTCGGTATCGTCCAGCAGCACGGCAAATTCGTTACTGGCAAACCGCGCCAGGCTGCCACTGGCGGTCAGGCTGTTGCGCAGGCGCCGGGCCAGGCTGATCAGCAGCTTGTCGCCGGTCTGGTGGCCGAGGCTGTCGTTGATCCGCTTGAAGTTGTCGATGTCCACCAGCAGCAGGCTGATGGGGCTGTCGCTGTCCCGGGCAAAGCGTTCGTCCAGGTTGCGGATGAACGCCGGGCGGTTGCCCAGGTTGGTCAGGTTGTCGGTGTAGGCCAGCCGCTCGATGCGCTGCTGGGCCAGCTTGGTCTGGGTGATGTCTTCGTAGATGCCGATGTAATGGGTCAGCTCACGGTTGTCGCCATAAACCTTGGAGATCGACAACTGGCCCCAGTAGGGTTCGAGGTTCTTGCGCCGGCTCTTGAACTCGCCTTGCCAACTGTTGCTCTTGGCCAGGCTTGAAGGCGCGTCGAACAGCAGCTCGCTGAGGTTCTCCAGTGCCGGCAGTTCCGACAGCTGGTGGCCGTGGACTTCTTCGGTGCTGTACTGGGTGATCGCGGTAAAGCTGGGGTTGACGTATTCCACCACGCCGTCGCAATTGACCAGCAGGAACGCATTGGCGCTTTGCTCCACGGCTCGCTGGAACAAGTGCAGGGCACTGGTGGCGGTGCGGCGGTTGTGGTTGTTGATCACCTGGGCGAACTGGTCGGCCAGCTCGCCGGCAAAGGCGATCTCGTCGGACTGCCAGACGCGGGTGCTGCCACTTTGCTCCAGGCACAACACGCCGACCACGTTGCCATCGACGCGGATGCTGGCGTCGAGCATGGCGTGGATATCCCGCGGGCGCAGGCTCTCGGCCATTTCACGCGTGCGTGGGTCGCGCATGGCGTTGGTGGCGTCGATCGCACGGCTGGTTTGCAGGGCTTCCAGGTAATCCGGGAAGCCACTGGCATCGATAGACTCTGGCAGGTGGTGCTGCTGATCGGCGCGGTGATAAGCGGAAATCGGCACCAGATGCTGGTTTTCGAGGTTCCAGATGCTCGCGCAGTCGATCTGGTAGATATCGCAGGCACTGCGGGTGATCAGCTCGGCGGCTTCCTGCAGCGAGTTGTTGGTGCTGTAGCGCTGGCGGGCCAGCAGCAGGATCAATTCCTGCTGGGCGCGTACCCGCTCAAGGTGTTGCAGTTGTTCCTGCTGGGCGCGCTGGTTGAGTTCCAGGGCAATCTGCAAGCGGCTGTTCTGGCTCTCCAGGTCTGCCGCAGGGGCCGGTGGGAGATCACTGAACAGGCCGTCGACCACCATCAGGTAGCCGCGCAGCAGGTGACGATTGTGTTGTTTGTAGGCTTCACCCAGTTCCAGCAGGCTCAACGGGCCGTCGTTGGTGTGCAGGGTGTAGCGCACCAGGTAATGCGGGCTGATGGTCAGCTGTTCCTGGATCGCATCATGCAGCTGATAGCGCGCCTGGGGCTCCATCAGGCTGGCGTAGGGCGAGCCGATCAGGGCGCACAGTTCCATCGCGGGCAGGCCGAACTGGCGTTCGCAATTGGGGTCGAGGTACAGCAGGGCCCAGCTAGCCTCATTAAGCCGCTCGAAACGCAGCATACCGAGGCGCGAAGGCACCGGTAATTGCGTCACTACCTCGGCCGCCGTACGGGCGACATCGGGTTGGCTTTTCATGGGGAAACTCGCTTGGAAAAATGCGCATCGCGCCGGGCTCACGCCCTCTTTACTGTTGCCTGCGGCAAGGTTGCATCATGCAGCACAGGCTGACAAGAGAGGATGAAGGCTAAGTGCTATAAGTGGGTTATCGGCCAGCGAGCGGTTTTCTGCAACCGGGGTGATGGGCGGTGTACAACCTCGATTTCCGTGTCCAGGTTTTCCCTGGAAAGCAGGCAAAAAAAGCCCCGCCAATTGGCGGGGTTGAGGTACGAGCGTGGCGCTCGGAAATCGTTGAAGCCAGGTCTTCTGCATGGGCAGAAGACCTGTTGTGGCTTAAAGCAGGATGGTGCGGATGTCGTTCAGCAACTGGCTCAGGCGCTGGGTGAAGCGTGCGGCAGCCGCGCCGTTGATCACACGGTGATCGTAGGACAGCGACAGTGGCAGCATCAGCTTCGGCTGGAACGCTTTACCGTCCCACACAGGCTGGATAGTGGCCTTGGAAACACCCAGGATCGCCACTTCCGGCGCGTTGACGATTGGCGTGAAGCCAGTGCCGCCAATGTGCCCGAGGCTGGAGATGGTGAAGCACGCGCCCTGCATGTCGTCCGGGGTGAGCTTCTTGTCGCGGGCCTTGGCAGCCAGTGCAGCAGCCTCAGCGGCAAGCTGCAGCAGGCTCTTCTGGTCGACGTTCTTGATGACCGGTACCAGCAGGCCATCCGGAGTGTCGACGGCAAAGCCGATGTGCACGTACTTCTTGCGAATGATCGCCTTGCCGCTTGGCGCCAGCGAACTGTTGAAGTCCGGCAGCTCCTTGAGCAAATGTGCGCAAGCCTTGAGCAGCAGGGGCAGCACGGTCAGCTTCACGCCGGCCTTCTCGGCCACGGCTTTCTGCGCAACGCGGAATGCTTCCAGGTCGGTGATGTCGGCCTGGTCGAACTGGGTCACGTGCGGGATGTTCAGCCAGCTGGCGTGCAGGCCGGCCGCGCCGATTTGCATCAGGCGGGTCATCGGCACTTCTTCGATTTCGCCGAAGCGGCTGAAGTCGACGGTGCGGATCGGCGGAATGCCCGAGCCACCGGTAGCAGCGCCGGCAGCCGGAGCTTCCTTGGCCTTCTGCATCATGGATTGGACGTAAACCTGCACGTCTTCCTTGAGCACGCGACCGTGAGGACCGCTGGCGGTTACCGCGCTCAACTCGACGCCGAATTCACGGGCCAGTTGGCGCACGGCAGGGCCGGCATGAACCTTGGCACCGCTTGGCGCAGGTGCAGCCGCCGGAGCCGGTGCGGCCTCGGCTTTTGCAGCAGGCGCAGGTGCAGGCGCGGCGGCAGCCGGTGCGGCTTCAGCCTTGGCGGCCGGAGCAGCGGCGGCTGGAGCGGCAGCAGCAGGAGCCGAAGCGCCCGCTACTTTCAGCTTGAGGATGAAGTCACCAGTGCCGACTTCGTCTTCCAGCTTCACGGCAATGCTTTCCACCACACCGGCAGCCGGCGAAGGGATTTCCATGGAGGCCTTGTCGGACTCCAGGGTGATCAGCGATTGATCAGCTTCGACGGTGTCGCCGACTTTAACCAGCAGCTCGATGATCTTGGCCTTGCCCGACGAACCGATGTCCGGAACATGAATGTCCTGGACTGTTTCGGCGGCAGGTGCAGCCGCCGGAGCCGCAGGGGCCTCGGCAGCAGCGGCAGGCTTCTCGGCGGCAGGAGCCGGGGCAGCAGCAGGAGCGGCCGCCGCAGGGGCCGCATCAGCGGCACCTTCGATTTCCAGCTCAAGCAGTTCGTCGCCTTCTTTCAGGCGGTCGCCCAGCTTCACTTTCAGGCTTTTGACCACGCCGGCCTTGGGAGCAGGGATTTCCATGCTCGCCTTGTCCGATTCCAGGGTCAGGATGCTCTGGTCGGCTTCGACGGTGTCGCCGACCTTCACAAACAGTTCAATTACTTCACCTTCACCGCTGCCGATGTCAGGTACGCGAATGAGTTCGCTCACAGAAAGTCTCCTCAGCAGTCCAGTGGGTTGCGTTTTTCCGGGTTGATCCCGAACTTGACGATAGCGTCTGCTACCACCTTGGGTTCGATTTCACCACGGTCAGCCAAGGCTTCCAGGGCTGCCAACACCACGAAGTGACGGTCGACTTCAAAGAAGTGACGCAGCTTCTTGCGGCTGTCACTACGGCCGAAACCGTCGGTGCCCAGGACTTTGAATTCCTTGGACGGTACCCACTGACGAATTTGTTCAGCAAACAGCTTCATGTAGTCGGTAGAGGCGATAACCGGACCCTTACGGCCAGCCAGGCACTCTTCGACGTAGGTGCGCGCAGGCTTCTGGCCCGGGTGCAGGCGGTTGCTGCGCTCTACGGCCAGGCCGTCGCGACGCAGTTCGTTGAAGCTGGTAACGCTCCATACGTCAGCACCGACGTTGAACTCTTCACGCAGGATTTTTGCAGCTTCACGCACTTCGCGCAGGATGGTGCCGGAGCCCATCAGTTGCACGTGGTGAGCGGCTTCCTTGGTGTCTTCTTCGAGCAGGTACATGCCCTTGATGATGCCTTCCTCGACACCGGCCGGCATGGCTGGCTGCTGGTAGGACTCGTTCATCACGGTGATGTAGTAGAAAACGTCCTGCTGCTCTTCGGTCATCTTCTTCATGCCGTCCTGGATGATCACCGCCAGCTCATAGCCGTAGGTTGGATCAAAGGTGCGGCAGTTCGGGATGGTGCCCGCCAGAATGTGGCTGTGACCATCTTCGTGTTGCAGGCCTTCGCCGTTCAGCGTGGTTCGCCCGGCAGTACCGCCGATCAGGAAGCCACGGGTACGGCTGTCGCCTGCTGCCCAAGCCAGGTCGCCAATACGCTGGAAACCGAACATCGAGTAGAAGATGTAGAACGGCAGCATCGGCTGGTTGTGGCTGGAGTACGAAGTACCGGCAGCGATG
>NZ_JBIUVK010000042.1:0-57698 GCF_044742865.1 Pseudomonas sp. NPDC087814
GTAAACCGGCAGGACGCCGGTTTAGCCGCGCCGGGCCATGGATGGCCCGTCGCGGCGGCCCGCGGAGCAATGCCGGAGTGAGGGAACGCCGAGCCCCAGCGAGGCGCCGACAGGCGGGGCAGAGCCCTTTGCTTACTTTGGGGCTTTTCCAAAGTGAGCCGCTGTAAGAGCGGAACCATAGGTGGCCGTTACCTAAATAACGGATATACACACCACACCACCACTCAAATCCTGCGTCTACGCCCCAACTGCGGAATCCCCAAAGCAGGCACCACCTCCACCCGCTCCACCCGCCTCCCAACCACCCCCGCCAACCCCACCACCGTCGGCTGACTGAACAACGAGCGCGCATCCACCTCCAACCCCGCCTTACGCATCCGCGCCACCACCCCCACGGCCAACAACGAATGCCCTCCCAACTCAAAAAAGTGATCCTGACGCCCCACCCGGTCCAGCTTCAACACCTCAGCCCAAACCCCCGCAATCACCGCCTCCACCTCCCCCCGAGGCGGTTCATAGGCGCGACTCAACACCGCCTCCACCCCAGGCTCCGGCAACCCCTTGCGATCCAGCTTCCCCGCCGGATTAAGCGGCCACACCGCCACCCGCACAAACGCCGAAGGCACCATGTACTCAGGCAACCCCTCCACCATGTAACTGCGCAACGCCTCAAGCCCCGGCACCGCATCACGAACAGTGAAATACGCCACCAACCGCTCATCCCGAATCAACACCGCCACCTCGCGCAATGCAGGATGCGCCGCCAACCGCGCCTCAACCTCCCCCAGCTCCAGCCGCACCCCACGCAGCTTCACCTGAAAGTCATTGCGCCCCAGAAACTCCAGGTTCCCGTCCGGCAAATACCGCACCAGATCCCCCGTGCGATACAACCGATCCCCCGCCACAAACGGGCTATCGATAAACCGCTCCGCCGTCATCTGCTCCAACCCCAGATACCCGCGAGCCACGCCCACCCCGCCGATATGCAACTGCCCACTGCACCCCAGCGGCACCGGCCGATCATGCTCATCCAATACGTAAAGCCGGGTATTACTGATGGCCCGCCCAATCGGCAACTGCAACCCCGGCACCGGCGCACCCGGCTCCAGCGTCCAGGCACTGCTGTCCACCGTCGCCTCGGTCGGTCCGTAGACGTTATGCAAGCGCACCTTGGGCAATCGCGCCTGAACCCCACGGGCCAAGGCCTCTGTCAGCTCCCCACCACCGCATAAAACGTCGGTAAGGCTGGTACAAAGCGCAGACTCCTCCAGCTCCAGAAACTGCTGCAACATCGCCGGCACAAACTTGATCACGCTGACCTGTTGCTCACGAATCACCTGCGCCAGGTACGCCGGTTCACGGTGCCCATCGGGACGCGCCAGGACCAGGCGCATGCCATTGGTCAGCGGCCAGAACAGCTCCCACACCGAACCGTCAAAACTGAACGGCGCCCGCTGCAACAACGCGCCACCCTCGGCATTCGGGCACAGTTGCGAGCCCCAGTGCATCAGGTTGCCCAGGCCCCGATGCTCGATCATCACGCCCTTGGGCGTGCCGGTGGAGCCGGAGGTGTACATCACGTACGCCAGGTTGCGTACGCTCAGCCCCGGCACTCGCGGGTTGCCTTCAGGCGCCTGCTGCCAGGCGCCGTGGTCGAGGTCGATCACCGGTATCGACACCGCCCCCGGCAAATCCCGGGTCGCGCCGTGTACCAGCAAGGCGACCGGCGCGCTGTCTTGCAGCATGTAGGCGAGACGCTCGCGAGGGTAGCCCGGGTCCAACGGTACATAGGCGCCCCCCGCCTTGAGGATGGCCAGCAAGCCCACCACCAGGTCCAACCCGCGCTCGACACACAAGGCGACCCGCGAATCCGGCTGCACGCCGCGCTCGCGCAGGTGATAGGCCAGGCGGTTGGCGCGCTCGTTGAGCTGGCGGTAAGTCAGTTGCTGCTCACCGGCCTGCACCGCCACCGCGTGAGGTGTGTGCCGGGCATGGGCTTCGAACAGGGCGTGGACGGTCTGGTCCACGGGGTAGTCGGTTTCGCTGGCGTTGAAGTCCACCAGTTGCTGTTGCAGTTCGGTCGCGGGCAGCACCTGCACATCGAACAGCGGCGCCTCGGGCGTCTCCACCAATCCCGCCAGCACCGTGCCAAGGTAGTCCAGCAGGCGCTGGGCACCGACCTTGCGGGGCGCCTTGGCCTTGAGCCGGAAACCGCTGGCCAGGTCGTCCACCGTCAGCATCAGTGGGTAGCTGAGGATGTCTTCGCTGCTGAGCAATTCGATGCCGGGCTGCAGCACCTCGAGTGCCTCGACCGAGACATGCCGGTAATTCAGCAGGCTGTTGAACAGCGGTGTGACGCCGCTGCAACGCTGGGCCAACGCCAGGGACGCTTGCTCGTGGGCGAGCAAGGCGCTGAGTTGCTGCTGCGTCTGCCTGATCGCCTCGCGCACCGTCACCCCGGCCAGGCGTACCCGCAGTGGCAAGGTGTTGATGAACATGCCCAGGGCACGGTCCGCGCCCTCACCGGCCTGCAGGCGTCCCAGCAGAACCGTACCGAACACCACATCGTCACGGCCCGAGACGCGACCCAGTACCTGGGCCCACGCCAGATGAAACAGGCTCGCCGCGCTGACACCCAAGGTGCGGGCCTGCTCGCGCAACAACTGGCCGAGTGCGTCGGGAAGCAGCACGTCGGCTTCCTCGGTGTCACGGCGATCCGCCTGGCGTTCCTGTAAACCGAAGGCCAGGGTCGGCTCGTCGACATCCGCCAGCCGCTCGCGAAAGAACGCTTCGTGCCCGGCCTGGCGTTCCGCCGACCGGGCCTGGGCGACCACGTTGCGATAGGGCACCGGCGCCGGCAATTGCTGTTGCTGGCCAAGCAGATGAGCCTGGATTTCCGCCATCAGTACTTGCGTGGAAGTGGCGTCGTTCACCAGATGATGGAAACGCAGCATGCCCACCCAACGGCGGTTCTGCCGGTCTTCGGCGTAATCCAGGGCCATCAGCGGCGCCTTGCGCAAGTCCAGTGGCCGCTGGCGTTCGCGCAGTTGTTCGAGAATTGAGTCCCCCTGGAGGGCCACCGGTTGCACGTCCAGAATCGCCTTGCGCCACACCACTTGCATCGGTTGTTCGAGGGCATCCCACGCCAGGCTGGTGCGCAGGATGTCATGGCGGTCAATCACCTGTTGCAGCGCCTGGGCGAACGCTTCCAGCTGTTCACGGCGGGCAAAGCTGAACATCGCGTGTTGCTGGTACGGATCGCGCTCGTCGGTGATGTGGTGATACAGCAGGCCTTCCTGCAACGGCGCCAGCGGGTAGATCTCCTGCACATTGGCGGCGCCGCCGGGGATCGCGGCGACGATGCGTTCTATCGTCGGCGGGTCCAGTTCGGCCAGCGCCAGCAGGTCCGGAGTAATCAATTGGCAACCTGCCGGAACACGGTTGGCCGGCACCTCAAGCTCGGTGCCCTGGCCGACCGCTGCCGCCAGTGCGGCCAGGGTCGGCTGGCCGAACAGCACCTGCACGTCGGCCTGCAACCCGACCTGGCGCATGTGCTGCACCAACTGGACCGCCAACAGCGAATGGCCGCCCAACTCGAAGAAATGGTCATGCCGCCCCACCCGCTCGACGTGCAGCACATCGGCCCAGATCTGCGCCAGGGCGATTTCCGTAGGCCCTTCGGGGGCTTCGTAAATTCGACTGATAAATGCATCGGCACCGGGTGCCGGCAAGGCCTTGCGGTCGAGTTTGCCGTTGGCCGTCAGGGGCAGCGCGTCCAGCTTTACGTAGGCCTGCGGCACCATGTAATCCGGCAAGCGTGATTTAAGATGGGCGCGAAGCGCTTCAATCGCTACCGGCGCATGCTCGGTGAACCAGGCCAATAGCTGCCCCTCGCGTACCAGCACCACCGCTTCGGTGACCCCTTCATAACCCGCCAGGGCGGACTCGATTTCCCCCGGCTCGATACGCACGCCGCGAATTTTTACCTGGTCGTCGTTGCGGCCCAAATATTCAATATTCCCATCCGGCAGCCAACGCGCCAGGTCGCCGGTTCGGTACATGCGGCCTGGGTTGAATGGGTCATCAAGGAAGCGCTCTGCGGTCATGTCCGGGCGGTTCAAATAGCCCCGCGCCACGCCTTTCCCGCCGACGTACAACTCGCCTGCAGTACCGATGGGCACCGGCCGCTGTTGCTCATCCAGCAGGTAGACCGCGGCATTCGCGATGGGTTTGCCGATGTGCAGCGCCTGCCCGGCCTCAACGAGGCCCGAGGTGGCAACCACGGTGGCTTCAGTGGGACCGTAGTTGTTGATCACCGCGAAACTGCGCGCCTGGTTGAACTGGCGCAGGCGGTCGCCACCAATCAGCAGCGTGCGCAAAGTCGGGTGTTCGATATTCTGGCTGAACGCATACTCGGCCACCGGCGTGGGCAGGAAGCATACGTCCAGTGGTTGCGCGCGCCACCAGGCCAGCAGCGCGTCGATGTCTTCGGCGCCGTCCTGGGCCGGCGGCAAGTGCAAGGTCGCGCCCACGCACAGCGCTGGCCAGACCTCCCAGGCCATGGCGTCAAACCCGAAACCGGCAACGCTGGCGGTATGGCTGCCCGCGTGCAAATCGAAGGCCTGGCAATGCCAGTCCACCAGGTTGGCCACGGTGTGGTGCTCCACCATCACGCCCTTGGGCAGGCCGGTGGAGCCCGACGTGTAGATCACATAAGCGAGGTTGGCGGGTGTCATCGCCACTTGCGGGTTGCGCGCCAACTGCGCCGTGGCGTGATCCAGATTGATGACCGGCACGCTCAATACCGGTAGACGCTCGAGCAAATCCGTCTGCGTCAGCACCGCCACCGGCGCGCTGTCATCGAGCAGGTAGTGCAGGCGCTCGGCAGGATGGGCCGGGTCCACCGGAACGTAACAGGCGCCGGACTTGAGAATCCCCAGCAAGCCCACCAGCGTCTCCAGGCCGCGCCGGGCGACTATCGCCACACGGTCGTCGGGCTTTACTCCGAGCACCAATAGCTGCCGCGCCAGGGCATTGGCCCGTTGATTCAATTGGTCATACGTCAATCGCTGCCCCTGATACACCGCCGCCACCGCATGCGGGGTCACCGCGGCCTGGGCCTCGACGCGCCCATGCAGGGTTTGCGCTGCGGGATAGGCCTGGGCGGTGGCGTTCCAGCGTTGCAACTGCGCGGTTTCCTCGGGCGTTATCAGCGAGAAGTCAGCCAGGGGCAGCGCGGTGTTTTCCAGCCCCTGCTCCAGCACATACACCAGGCGATCGGCCAGGGCCTGCACCTCGTGTGCCTGGAAGTACGCCTCGTTGTAGACGCAGTGCAGGCACGCCGTGTCGTGGTAGCGATTGCTGCGCAAGTGAATCGCCAGCGGCAACGGCTCATGGTGGTTGGACACCTTGATCGCCCGGGCCGATGCCTGGCCGTAGCGAAATTCATGGTCGTCCTGCTCATAGGACACCGACAGGTCGAACAGTTGGCCGCGGTCGGCGCGCAGCAAACCCAGCTCGCGATTCATCTCGCTCAGCGGGAAACGTTGATGCCGGAAATCCTGCTGGAGCTGGTCGCGCACGCCACGCACCAGGGCGCTGAAAGGCAGGTCGTCGCTGAACTGCAAGCGCACGGCACTGACCTGGGTGAACAGCCCCAGGGTCGAACGAAAGCGTGCATTGGAACGGTTGAGTATCGGTAGCCCCACCACCCACTCCTGGCGCTGGCCGGTGCGGCTGAAGTACAGGTACATCGCCGCCAATAACACATGGAACGCCGACGCCTGGTAATGGTTCGCCGCCCGCGCCATGCGATTGAGCAGCGCCGCCGGAAACGGTGCTACCAGGGTGTTGCTCGGCGCATCGCCCTTGGCCTGGTAACGGCGCGTCAGCAGCGGCTCTGGCAGCGCCTGGTATTTGTCCAGCCAGTAGCTGCGGTCCCGGGCGTAACGGGCCGACTCGCGATAGCGTTCATCGTTGTCGATGAAGTCGATATAGGACGGCGCCGACAGGTCCGGTAGTCGGCCCTGCTCCAGGGCGCTGTAGATCCCGGCAAGAGATTGCAGCATCTGGCCAAAGCCCCAGCCATCGAGAATCAGGTGGTGAGCCTGGGTGCCGAGGCGGTAATGCTGGTCATCGAGCTTGACCAGGAAGAAGCGGAACAACGGCTCGTCGACCAGCGCATAGGTTCGCGCCATCTGCGCCTGCAACAAGGCCTCGGCGGCCGCGCGGGGATCCGGCTGGCGCGAGACGTCATGCTGCGGCACCGATACCGCCATGGCCTCGGCAAACGCCTGCCGTGGCAAGCCATCGGCCGCCACTTGCAACACCGTACGCAATGCGTCGTGCTTGGCCACCAGGTGCTCGATGGCTCGCTGGATCAATGCGGGATTCACGGTGCCCGTGAGTTCGATATAACCCCCGATGTTGTACAGCGGCGAGTCACCGAGGCGCAGTTGGTCGAGCCAGATATCCCGCTGGGCGGCGGTCAGGGGGAAATACGTCATAAGATCCTTCTCATGTGAGGTGTCGATAAGGCGCACAACGCCCCATTGAGGCGAAATCAACGGGATTTAAGCATCGCCCCGGAGGGCCGTATGTCACCCGAAACCCGGACAGCCAGGGTACCGCGCCGGGGTTGGCTGATGGTTCAGTGCTGAAACGATTAAATGGATGTAGGAGATTGGCTACATCTGGCCGATGCCATATAGCCGGGCATGTCGAGAAAATTGAGTAAATATGTTTTATATCAACTAGTTAACAAACTCTAAAATCCTTTTACCCTGCAGCTTCAGCCTATATCCCTGTCGGAAATGACGAAATAATGGCGCGCTTTTTATGGCAGGTTGTGTCCCTCGTTTCCGCTACATACGTAGGACAAATCCACGTGGCTAAATGAAGCCTCGAGCACCGACCCAGGTTCAAGGAGAACGGGAGGCCTGCACACGTAAGGGCAACCGTTGACGGTTTTCGACATCAAGGATGAGATGGCTATGAGTCTGACCAGCAGTATTCGGAATATGGAAAATCCGCATTTTTATTTCGAGTTGGGAGAGTTGATTTCAAGCACCGGCACTGAACACTTCGCAGCGAACATGCTGCAACTGGTCAACAAG
Organism: Pseudomonas sp. NPDC087814; assembly: GCF_044742865.1. NCBI lineage: Bacteria > Pseudomonadati > Pseudomonadota > Gammaproteobacteria > Pseudomonadales > Pseudomonadaceae > Pseudomonas > Pseudomonas sp. NPDC087814. The sequence continues at coordinate 7,116 of NZ_JBIUVK010000042.1, forward strand.
CTGGTACCGGTTCACTTGGTGGACCTCAGTGAATGGACCCTCGACGAGCACCAGGCCTGCGTGCTCGATATCAAGTTACTTGGCAGCGACGGGTTGAAGCAGGACCTGCCGCCACCGCGCACCCTGCATCACCGCGACGATCATCCGCTGCTGAAAAAAATGCTCGGCATGAACGACCCGCTGTTGATCCAGATGAATGCCAAGGCCGACAGCACCCACACCCGCGGCACCTCCCATCAGTGCAACCTGGTATCGCGCCAGGCCAATCGGCGCTGCGTGATTTCGTTCTACCGGCCCCACACCCAACGCGCCTTTTCCCTGGCGCAGTTGTCGTTTCTCAAGAGCCTTTCGGAAACTTTGCTGCCGTTGATCGAGCGCCACGCGCAGATCAATCGACAGGCCCCGCCGGTAGCGCCCGAGCCCTCTAAAACTCCGTTGGAGCAGTCGCAATTGCAGCGCGAATTCTATAAACGCCTGTCACTCAGTGACATCACCTTATCGGCGCGGGAACAGGAGGTTTGCCTGGGGTTGTTGACCGGCGGAACCGTACCGCAGATGGCCGAGAAACTCAGCGTGAAAAACAGCTCCATCGAAACCTACCTCAAGCGCGCGGCGGCCAAACTGGGCGTGAGTGGCCGGCATGGCCTGGCCAAATGGATGGTTGGCGCGTGATGAAAAAACTGATGCTCGGCGTGGCGTGTGTGCTTGGCGGGTGTTCGTTGATCCCGGACTATCAGCGGCCCGAGGCACCGACCCCGGCGCACTTCCCGGTGTATAACGCGGACCGGGTGGGGCCATCGGCCTCCGGGCCTGACTGGCAACAGTTGTTCCGTGACCCGGTGATGCGGCAGTTGATTGGCCAGGCCCTGGTGAATAACCGTGACCTGCGGGTGGCGGCGCTGAATGTCGAAGCGTTCCAGGCGCAGTACCGCATCCAGCGTGCCGACCTGTTCCCGGCGGTGTCTGCCACGGGTGCCGAAAACCGCCAGAAAGTCCCGCGGCGCGCCACTACCACCGGCAAGTCTGCGATCACCTCTACCTATTCGGCGACATTGGGCGTCAGCGCCTACGAGCTGGATTTTTTCGGCCGTGTACGCAGCCTCAGTGAGCAGGCGATGCTGCAATACCTGGCCACTGAAGAAGCTCGGCGCAGCGCGCAACTGAGCCTGGTGGCCAACGTCGCCAACGCTTACCTGACCTGGCGCGCCGACCAGGAACTGCTGGCCCTGGCCCGGCAGACGCTGGCCTCGGACGAGCACAGCCTGCGTCTGACGTCGCGCAGTAAAACGGCGGGCAAGGCGACGTCGATTGATGTGATCCAGGCCCAGACCAGCGTCGAAAGTACCCGGGCAAGCATTGCGCGCTACCAGCGGCAGGTGGCCCAGGACCTCAACAGCCTGGCGTTGCTGGTGGGTGGGCCGGTGCCGGATTCTTTGCCGGCACAGCCGCTGTCCGACGACCTGGTAGCCCGGGTGCCGGCCGGGTTGCCGTCGGACCTGCTGCAACGGCGGCCGGATATTGTGCAGGCCGAGTATCAGCTTCAGGCGGCCAACGCGAATATTGGCGCGGCGCGGGCGGCGTTTTTTCCTTCGGTTACGCTGACGGCCAACGCTGGCACCTCGAGTAAGGATCTGTCGGGATTGTTCCAGGGGGGCTCGGGGAGTTGGGGGTTCCAGCCGCAGATCAATCTGCCGATCTTCAACGCGGGCAGCCTGCGGGCCAGCCTGGATTACGCGAAGATTCAGAAGAACATTTATGTCGCGCAGTATGAGAAGTCGATTCAGACAGCGTTCCAGGAAGTCTCGGATGGGCTGGCGGCGCGGCAAACGTATAACGAGCAACTGGCGGCGCAGCGGGATTTTGTTCGGGCCAACCAGACGTATTACGACCTGGCTCAGCACCGGTATCGCAGTGGGGTGGACAGTAATCTGGTGTTTCTGGATGCGCAGCGGTCGTTGTTCAGTTCGCAGCAGGCGTTGATTGTTGATCGGTTGGCGCAGTTGGTGGCGGAGGTGAATTTGTATACGGCGTTGGGTGGGGGGTGGGGGGTGGGGGGGTGATTCTGCTGGGGGTGGGGGTGGGGGCATATCCGTTTCTTCGGTCACGGCGGCTTATGGTTCCGCTCTTACAGCGGCTCACTTTGGAAAAGCCCCAAAGTAAGCAAAAGCAAGAGCACGGCGGCCTGAAAGCCGACCTGAGTGTTAAAAGCAAAAGCAAAGCCGCTTTGCTGTAGGAGCTGGCTTGCCGGCGATGCAGACACCTCGGTGCATCAGGTACACCCAGTTGATGCCATCGCCGGCAAGCCAGCTCCTACAGTGGACCGTGAGCCGCTGTAAGAGCAAAACCCTAAGGCCTTACCCGCGCCACCCGCCACACCTTGTTCCCCACATCATCCGCCACCAGCAACGCGCCCTGCCCGTCCAACGCTACACCCACCGGACGCCCCTGAGCCTCTCCATCACCATTTAAAAACCCAGTCAGGAAATCAACAGGCACACCCGACGGCTTTCCGTCCCGGAACGGAATAAACACCACCTTGTACCCCGCCTGCGGATTACGGTTCCAGGATCCATGCTCCCCCACAAACACCCCATCGGCAAACACCGCTGGCATCCCCCGCGCATCGGAAAAAGTCAGGCCCAACGGCGCAACGTGAGTCCCCAGCGCGTAGTCCGGTGCAATCGCCTGGGCGACCTTGTCCGGACGCGGCGGCTGCACCCGGCTGTCAACGTGAGCCCCGTAATAACTCCACGGCCAACCGTAGAAAGCGCCGTCCCGCACCGACGTCAGGTAATCCGGCACCAGATCGCTGCCGATCTCGTCGCGCTCGTTGACCACCGTCCACAACTGCGTAGAGCCGGGTTTCCACGCCAGCCCATTGGGATTGCGCAACCCACTGGCGAACAGACGCTTCTGCCCACTGGCAAGATCCAACTCCCAGATCGCAGCACGCCCTTCCTCGGCGTCAAGCCCGTTCTCACCCACATTGCTGTTGGACCCGACGGTCACATAAAGCTTGGTACCCTCAGGATTGGCCAGGACGTTTTTGGTCCAGTGATGATTGATCCCGGCCGGCAGATCAGTGACCTTCACCGGCACGGCATCGATGTGAGTCTGGCCCCGAACATAAGGCACCTTGACCACCGCATCGGCATTGCCGATATACAACTCATCCCCCACCAACGCCATGCCAAACGGCGACGTCAGCCCACCGAGAAACTCACTCTTCACCTCGGCACGCCCATCACCGTCGGCGTCCCGCAGCAGCGTGATCCGGTCGGCGCTCGGCGTATCGGCACCGACCCGCCCCATCACAAACCCCATCGCGGTACGACGCGCCCAGGCGAGCAAACCCGTGCCGCCGTCCGTGGCACCTTCAGGCATGGGCGGATGGTTACTCTCGGCTACCAGCACGTCGCCATTGGGCAAGGTGTACACCCAGCGCGGATGGTCAAGGTCCGCGGCCAACGCCGTTACCGTGAACCCATCGGGCGCCGTTGGCTGGGCATTACCGGGCCAGCCGACAGCCTTGGAAACCTTGAGTGTCGGGATCAGTGATGCAGTGGGTTCGGGCAGTTGCGGGCTTGGCCCCACACCGGCCTGAAACGGCAGTTTGGAGGAATCGCCACAGGCGCTGAGGGCAGCCGTGGCGGTGATCAGCAGCGCAAGGCGGCTTGGTGCATTCATTGGGAAACCTCGGGACAGCCCTTTATTGGGCAGGCAAAAACCCGACGGAGTATCGCGTCATTCCCCGACACCAAACACCGCCTACCGCGCAATTGAGTTTTAACTCAGTCGCACGAGTGGCTCGGCAGCACTCTCAGGCTTTCCACGGCCCCAACGCCAGGCTGTAGGGAGAAAACCCCTCGAACTGCCAACGCAGCGCCAGCGCCGCATCCCTTCGGACCACGTGTTCCACGGTCACCTTCCACAACCGCTCAGCCCCCTCGAACGTGGCCAGTTCATCTCCTTCAAGAATCACCTCGGCCCGCCCGGCCATCTGCAACACATCACCCGTAGCAAAATCCACAAACAGCAAGCCCGCAACCGGGTTGACCTGCACATTGCCCAAGGTGTTGAAAAACGAGTTGCCGGTAAAATCGGGAATCGTCAGCACCTCTCCCTCCACGCGCACAAACCCACTGTTGCCGCCTCGGTGTGAAACGTCCACCGAACGCTTGGCCGCATCCCCTTCCAGGTCCACATAGCTGGCGACGAAAAACGTATCAGCGCTGCGAATCAACGCCCGGTCAGCGTCATCGAGCGAGTTCGCGCGCCGCACAATACCTCCCGCAGCGCGCTGCCCCCGGGCCCCCGGGTGCACCGCACGCAACTGGATGTACTTCGGGCAATTTCCAAACGTGTGCACCACCGCCACGGTAAATCCGTCGACGCCGGCAGCCCCAATAACCCCATTCATGCGATTACGCCGCCGCGTATTCAGGTCAATGCCCAACAGCCCGACCGACGCGCCTTGTTTCAGCCCGCTCCCGGCGGGGTCACTCTCCGCAGGCAGGCTGTCGATACGCAAGCTGTAGGGGTCCGGCGAATACGCAAACCCCGGCGTGCCCTCCAGCAGCGTGGCCCAGGGCAGCCCCTGCTCATCCACGGCCCCCACGACCAGATAGGGCAACAACTCATAAAAAGCCCGATGCTGCTCCGGCAAGTGATCCCGTATCACCTTCGCGCCGATCACCTCCATGCGCCCGGCCACGCCGGCACTTTGCTGCAACTGCCGCTCGCCGGCATGCCATGGCGAAACGGGGGACGCGTCCTGGTGATTCATGATCAAGCCCTCGGTGAATGAAACGCCGGATGTTCACGCAATGCCGCCACGCTGAAATCGACAAAACTGCGCACCCGCATCGAAGCGTTGCGCCCTTCGCGGTAGACCACATGCACCGGCAGCGGCGGCGGTTCATAGGCCTGCAATACTCGACACAGTTGCCCGCTCGCCAGGTGCTCGTGCACCGGGTAGCTCAAGCACCGGATCAACCCTGCGCCCTGCACCGCCGCATTGATCGCGCCCTGCACCGTGGTGCAACCGAGACGCGCCCGGGCCTTGATGCTGGCGCCCTGGAAATCCCACTGCACCCAATTCGAATACGCCTGGCTGGCGACCAGCCGATGCTCCTTGAGCGCCTCCGGTTGCACCGGTTCGCCATGGCTTTGCAGATAGCCGGGGCTGGCGCAGACGATGTTGCGCACATGGCCCACGGGCCGGGCAATCAGGGATGAACCGGGCAGTTCTCCCACCAGGACTGCCACGTCCAGGCCGTCTTCATTCAGGTTCGGATAATGATCGTGGTAATGGGCAAACAGGCGGACTCCGGGATAGCGCTCCAGGTAGCCGGCCAACAGCGGCGCCATCACATAACGGCTGAACAGCAACGGAAAAAACACCCGCAGGTTTCCCTCGGCCTGCGCGTGCGCACCCTGGGCAGACGCTTCGGCGGCGCTCACGCCGTCAAGGATCCGCGAACAGTCGGCCATGAACGTCGCCCCGGCTTCGGTGAGGCGAATGCCCCGGGTGCTGCGCTGTACCAATGGCACCCGCAAGCGCGTCTCCAGCCGGTCAATCGCGCGGATCACAGTGGGCCCCGAGATGCCCAGGCAACGGGCAGCCGCGGACAGGCTCGGCTGCCGGGACAGCGCCTGGAAGATCTGCATGTCGCGATAACGGTCCATCAGGCCGGCCGCTGCATCGATGGGTTGAGCGCAGCATCCTGCCCCAGCCGGCTGACCAGAAAATCCACGAACGTGTTGACCTTCGCCGGTACCCGGGCGTTGTTCTGGAACACCACATGGATCGGCAAGGCCGGCGGTTCGAAGTCTTGCAGGATGATCTCCAGTGCGCCTGCACGCACATCGCTGGCCACCTGATAAGACAACACCCGTGTGACGCCCCAGCCCAGGCGCGCGAGGTTGATCGCCGCGTTGTTGGCGGTGACCACCAGGCGCGGCTCAACGGCCACGCTCAACGGCTGGCCGCCTTCCCTGAACTGCCATTCGCTGACCAACTGGCTGGAAGACGACGTGACAATCTTCGCCTCACGCAGTTGCCCGGGGTGCAGTGGCCGGTGCCGCTCAAGGTAAGCCGGCGCCGCGCACACTACGCGACGCACCTCGCCGACCTTGATCGCCTGCTGGCCGGGTTCCTGCAAATGCCCGATGCGCACGGCCACATCGACGCCTTCATCGGTCATGTTGACCACACGGTCCACCAGCAAGGCGTTGATGCTGACCTGGGCAAACAGGTCCAGGTACTCCCCCAGGATTGGCGCGACGAACAACTCGCCGAACAACACCGGCGCGGTGACCGTCAGGTGCCCCCACGGGATCGAGAAGCTGCCTGCTGCCGCTTCTTCGGCCTCAGTCAACTCCGCGAGGATACGCCGGCAATCGTCGAGGTAACGCTGGCCGGCCTCGCTCAGGTGCAGGCTGCGGGTGGTGCGCGAAAGCAACTGGGTGCCAATACGCGCCTCCATCGCGGCAATCGCGCGGGTCACGCTGGGGGGCGAGATGTTCAGGCGCCGGGCCGCCGCGGCAAAGCCCTGTTCTTCGGCGACGGCGAGGAAAATCTGCATTTCCTGGAAACGGTCCATGAGTCCCCTTAATCGAATGTGGTCCACCGAACCAGTGGCTTGGGAGCGGTTGTGGCGAGGGAGCTTGCTCCCGCTGGGCAGCGTAGCGGCCCCAAAATCCTGGGAGCGCTGCGCACTGGAGCGCCAGCCCGGTCCAGCGGGAGCAAGCTCCCTCGCCACAAAATCTTCAAACCTTCGCCAGGCCCACAGCGGTGCGTTGCATACCCACAAACCCCTGCAGCGCTTCGATACTGCCCAGCCAGGCGCGAACCTGCGGATAGTCGTCCAGCGCGACATTCCCCTCCGGCGCATGGGCGATGTAGGTGTAGTGCGCGATATCGGCAATCGTCGGCAGGTCACCGGTGAGAAAACGGCTCTGCTCCAACTGGTGCTCTACCACTTTGAGGAATGCGTGGGAGCGGCTGATGGTCGCCTCGGCATCCAGCGCGGCACCGAACACAGTGATCAATCGCGCCGCAGCCGGCCCGGTGTGCAGCGGCCCTGCCGCAGCCGAGAGCCAACGCTGCACACGGGCCTGGGCCAAAGGCTCGGTCGGCAGCCACTGGGCGGTGCCATATTGGCCGGCGAGGTACACCAGGATCGCGTTGGAGTCCGCCAGCACCACGCCGTTATCATCGATCACCGGCACCTGGCCGGAGCTGTTGAGGGTGGCCAGGAACTCAGGGGTTTTGTGCGCGCCTTGCTTCAGATCGACGTGCACCCGCTCAGCGGGCACGCCCAGCAGCGACAGCATCAACTCAACCCGGTGGGAATGGCCAGACAAGGGGTAACGGTACAGTTTGATCATGACGGGCTCCGCGATGTGCCAGGGACTCGACCCGGTGATCGGGTCGATGACGCTTATGTTCCACCGCTACGGCACACAGCAGAATAGCCAGTTTTTACAATCCAGCATTTCACCGGATGAAACAATCAATCGCCAAACAACCCGTCGATCAGGTTGAACAGGGTGGTTTTCACCGGGCTGTCGAGTTCGGTCCACGCCAGGCCGGTCCTGGCCCGGAACGCCCCCAACGCCAGGTGCCTGGACACGCAATTGGCCGGCAGCGCCCGGGCCGCCTGCAGCGGCAACACACCCACACCCAGCCCGGCCGAGACCAGCGCCAGCATGGTGGTGAACTCGCCGAGTTCGGAGGCGATCTCCAGCGGCACGCCCATCGCCTGCACGAATTCATCGTAGAAACCCGGTGCATAACGCCGGGCCAGGATGAACACCGGCACCTTGAGCAAGTCCGTCGGCTGAATGGTTTCCTGGGTCGCCAACGGATGCTCGCCGGGCAAGGCGACCACGAAGCTTTCCTGCAGCACCTCAAGGGTCTGCACGCCGGGATAGGCCGCCGGCAAACGCATCAGGCCGAAATCCAGCTGGCCGTTTTTCAACGCAGCCGCCTGATCCGGGCCGGGCATGTCCTTGAGCTCCAGTTCAATTCGCGGGTAGCGCTGGTGCACCGCACGAATCAACCCGGGCAGCAATTGCGGCAATACCGACGAGACAAACCCCAGGCGCACCCGGCCGATCTCCCCGCGGTTCGAAGCCCGGGCGGCATCGGCGGCGCGGGCAGCCTGGTGCAGGGTGGCGAGGGCTTCCGGCAGAAACACCCGCCCGGCTTCCGTCAGTGTGACCGAGTGCCGGTTGCGGTCGAGCAGGCGCACGCCCAGGCCGCTTTCGAGCAGTTTGATCTGCATGCTCAGCGCCGGTTGAACGATCGACAGCTGCGCGGCCGCCCGGCCGAAATGCAGTTCCTGGGCGAGCACGACAAAGGCACGCAGGTGCTTGAGTTCCATCAGGTTGGCTCCGGTTATCACGGTTATTGATCACCCCATCACAAATGAAAATTGGACGCCGGGCCCGGGCTGCGCTGAAGTAAGGCCCGTGATGCACGATATGACAGGGTTTGACGTATAACAATGAGAGCGGCGCCCCGCACTCGGATTGATAGTGTTGATCACCTGTCTCAGTCTTCGGAGATCGCCCCATGCAGCGTGTTTTAGACAGTTTCCGCCTCGATGGCCACCTGGCCTTGATCACCGGCTCCAGCGCCGGCATCGGCCTGGCCATCGCCCGTGGCCTGGCCCAGGCTGGCGCACGGGTAGTGCTCAACGGGCGCAACCGCAGCACCTTGCGTGACAGTGCCGCGTTGCTGGCGGCGGAAGGCCTGGAGGTGCACACCCAGGCGTTCGATGTCACCGACGGCGCGGCGGTGTTGGCCGCCGTGGCGGAGATCGAAGAGCGCCTGGGCCCGCTGGACATCCTCGTCAACAACGCGGGCATGCAACGTCGCGGGCCGCTGGAGGACTACAGCGAAACCCACTGGCGCGAGTTGATGAGCACCAACCTGGACAGCGCCTTCCTGGTCGGCCAGGCCGTAGCCAGGGCGATGATCCCGCGCAAGCGGGGGCGCATCATCAATATCTGCTCGGTGCAAAGCGAACTGGGGCGCCCGGGCATCGCCCCGTATGCCGCCAGCAAAGGCGCGCTGAAAATGCTCACCAAAGGCATGGCCATCGACTGGGGCCCCCACGGGCTGACGGTGAATGGCATCGGCCCCGGCTATTTCAAGACCGAACTGAACGCCAACCTGGTGGCCAACCCCGAATTCAGCGACTGGCTGGTGCAGCGCACACCGAGCCGGCGCTGGGGTGACGTCGCCGAACTGGCGGGCGCTGCGGTATTCCTTGCCAGCGACGCGGCAAGTTTCGTCAACGGTCATATCCTGTACGTGGACGGTGGCATCACCGCCTCGCTGTAACCTGGAGAATTTCATGCACGCGATTGTCTGCCATGCCTCGAAAGACCTGCGGGTAGAACCGCAAACCGAACCCCAGGCACTGACGCCCGACCAACTGCGGGTGCGCATTTCCCGGGGCGGGATCTGCGGCTCGGACCTGCATTACTACCAGCACGGCGGCTTCGGCACCGTGCGGTTGCGCGAGCCGATGGTGCTGGGCCACGAAGTGTCGGCGGTGATCGAGGCGGTGGGCCGTGAAGACGGGCCGTTCAAGATTGGCCAACGCTTGTCGGTCTCGCCGTCGCGGCCTTGCGGGGGTTGCCGTTATTGCCATCAAGGGCTGCCGAACCATTGCCTGAACATGCGTTTCTACGGCAGCGCGATGCCCTTTCCTCACGTGCAGGGTGCATTTCAACAAAGCCTGGTGATCGAAACGCACCAGGCGCACCCGCTGGCCGATCATGTGAGCCTTGCCGAGGGTGCAATGGCTGAACCGTTGTCTGTGGGTTTGCATGCCATCCAACGTGCCGGGGTGGTGTTCGGCAAACGGGTATTGGTCACCGGGTGCGGGCCCATCGGCAACCTGTTGATCGGTAGCCTGCGGGCAGCGGGCGCGGGGGAAATTGTTGCGGTGGACCTGTCCGCCGGGCCCTTGGCCTGCGCCGAAAAAATGGGCGCCAGCCGTACTCATAACCTGGCGGAAGACGCCGACGCGTTGAAGCGGTATACCGCCGAAAAAGGCTACTTCGACGTGATGTTCGAAGTCTCCGGCAGCGCCCAGGCCCTGCGCAACGGCCTGGAGTGCATGGCCCCGCGCAGCGTGCTGGTGACGGTCGGTCTGGGTGGCGAGGTCTCGCTGCCGTTGAATATGCTGGTGAGCAGGGAGATCGACTTGCGGGGCACCTTCCGCTTCCATTCGGAGTTTGCCCAGGCGGTGGATTTGCTCAATCGCCAGGTGATTGATGTGCGTCCGGTGATCTCCCACACCGTGCCGTTCAGCGAGGCGGTGCAGGCGTTTGAACTGGCGGCGGACAAGAGCCAGGCGATGAAGGTGTTGCTGGATTTTGGTGTGGGTGATTGAACCGGATCTCGACAGCTCCCACAGTGTTGCGGTGCATTTTGGGGATCCGATAGCGCCTGCGCTACACCCGCTCTTCGAGCCTGAACCGCAGGAAACGATGGCTGGCTGAAAACAGTCGACGGTAGGTCAGCAACACCGCACCTACCGTGCCCAACGCCGACGACGCAGCGATCAAAAACATAATCACAATCTGATAACGCACCGCGTCCACCGGACTTTCCCCGGCCAGCACCTGGCCAGTCATCATCCCCGGCAAGCTCACAATCCCCACCACCGTCATCTGGTTCAGCGTCGGAATCATCCCGGCCCGCACAGCCTGGCGAATCGCATCCTGCGCCGCCTCCCAGCGTGAACCACCGAGGGCCAGAATCATCTCGATGGTATTGCGGCCGGAGGTCAGCTCCTGAGTCATACGCTCAATCCCCAGAGACACCCCGGTAAGCGTATTACCCAGAATCATCCCAAGGATCGGAATCGCATACTGCGGCTCGTACCACGGGTGAATCCGGATAATCGCGAACAGGCCAACAGCCGTCACCAACCAGGAACTGCCCCACACCGACACAATGCTGTCGGCCCGCTGCCCCGCATAGGTCCGCTTCCCACGCCCGGCAGCCGAGAGCCCGGCGATCAGAGTCATCAGGCACATCAGCGGCAGCACCACATACCAGTAGGCAAATTCAAAGACCCAGCCCAGCAGGTAACCGATCGCCAACAACTGCACCACCGTGCGCACAGCCGCCCAGAACAGCTGACGCTCCAGCCCCAGCCGCAACAACAGCGACAGCGCACCGTTGATCAGGATCAGCGAGGCGGCGATGGCCATGTCCATTGCCGTGAGGTCGTGATAATTCATGGCTGCACGGCCCCCGTCAGCACGCCGGCGTCCATATGCAAATGGGTGGTGCTCATGCGTTGCGCCTGCTCAAGGTCGTGGGACACCCAGATATAGGCGTGAGCGCTATCCGCTTCGGCCCAGGCACTGATCAACGCCTCGACCTCCCCGGACGATGCCGGGTCGAGAGCGGCGGTAGGTTCGTCCAGCAACAGCACATCGGGATTGAGTTGCAGGGTACGGATCAGTGACACCACCTGGGACTCACCACCGGATAAATCCCCGGCATTTTTTGCCAGAAAGCCCGACTCCTTGCCCGCGTGGGCCAGCAGCGCCTTGACCGCCTGCGGGTCGAAACTCAGGTGATGCAAGGCCTTGAGGCTGTAGGGGAAACGCAAGTTGTCTTCCACCGTGCCTTCGATCAGCGCCGGGCGTTGGGAGAGGTAGCTGATGCGGCTGCGATACTGCGGGACTTGCGCGTTGGCGATGGGCTGCCCGTTCCAGAGGATATCCCCTGAGGTCGGCGCGTCGAGCAAGGCGAGTGCCCGAAGGAATACACTTTTGCCGGAGCCGGATGAACCGGTGATGGATAGGCGGTCGGCGCGGTGCAGCTGGAAGTTCGTGGGCTGCAGCAGTTGCAGCTGGCGGCGCTCGTCCATCCGCGTGAGCGCCCGGGTTTCGACTAATACGCTCATGGCGTTGATGATCCTTGTTCCTGATTCAGACGCAAATGGTAAGACAGGGCACGTCCCCCGTGGCGAGGGAGCTTGCTCCCTCACCACAGCAGCTCCCTCACCACAACAAGCCCCCTCGCCTCAGCGTTCTTCAGCGCTTGGGTTCCAGCGACACCAGGCGCGGCTTGATGGATTTCTCGCGCACCTCAAGCAACGCCAGGGTCACCGGCAACTTGAAACGTCGCCGCCCTGCACTGCCAGGGTTGAGAAACAGCCGCTCGCCGTGCCACTCGATCAATGGTTTGTGAGAGTGGCCAGTGATCACCAGCCGGATGCCCGGATCAAGCTCCTTCGGCACCTCGGCAATGTCATGCACCAGCAACGCCCGCCAGCCGTTCAAGTCAAAATCCAGCCGGTCAGCCAAATGCTCTGCCCACGCGGCGTCGAGGTCGTTATTGCCGCGCACCACATGCAATGGCGCAATCGAGGCCAGCAACTCAAGGATCTCCGGGCTACCGATGTCCCCGGCGTGAACAATCTGCTCGCACCCTTCCAGGGCCGCCAGGGCCTCGGCACGGAGCAAGCCGTGGGTATCGGAAATCACACCAACTTTCATGAACGTCTCCTGTGCAAAACCCCGGCGCTATCCACCGGGCGGCTTGCAATCAATCATTGCACTGCCTATATTTCCCGCCTGGCGCCATCTACGCCACCATCCGCGGAAAGGGCTGCGCCCAAGACCTTGACTGAATATCACATTTCTACGACTCCCAACCTTAATGCGGACAAGGTTTGTACAAGGAGATCGTATGTCGCAATCATTCTCGTCCACTAACGGCCGTATCAACCTTGAGCAGCAACGCAAGCGCGCCAAGGAACTTTTGCAGCGCCTGAAAAGCGCCGATGCCGCCGCAACCCCTACCTTATCCGATGCCCAATGGTCGATCGCCAAGGAACTCGGTTTTCCCAGCTGGCCCAAGCTCAAGGCCCACGTCGATGCGGTGGATTTTGCCGCCCGCCATCCAGGTTTCGACGCCAGCGATGAAGCCCGCACCACCCACTGGCGCTGCGGCAATGATATCGCCCACAGCCTGGGCGTGGCGGGGTTCAAGGGCCGCTTCCGGATGCTGATTGACCCATTGTGCATGGGCCCGGTGCAGGACCTGCCTGCCGAGCAATACCAGGCCGTTCGCAGCCGCTATATCAGCCAGGTGTTTGCCATGGATGAGGCCGAAGTGGCGCGCCGGCATGCGGACGAATATCACCATCTTGAACAACTGGGCAGCGCCGGCCACAGCGTGTTGTGGTGTGAGGCGGATGCGTACGATCAGTTGTTCCTGATTCGCGCGCTGGCTGGGCTTGAGCATCTGCCTGAAAAACTGGAGTTGATCGAAGTCGATCGTATCCCCGGCGTGCAGCGTTTTATCGGCATCGGCCAACTAGCGCCTGAAGTATTGGCGTGGTTGTGGCCGCAGCGCCGACAGGTCGACGAGGACATGCTGCAACTGGCGCGACAGGCCTGGCTGGCGTATTGCGCCAGCTCGCCGATCAAGCTGGCGGAACTGGCCCGGAGTAGCTCCACCTCCCTGCCCTTCCTGGCCCCGGCATTGCGCCGACAGTTGCAGGAGTTACCGGGTGTGCGGGACGGTTTGTCCCTGACCGAGCGCCTGTCCCTGCAATACGTGGATGAAGCCGGGCCGGTGCCGTTTGGCCGGGTGTTCGCCGAGCTCATGGGCAAGCGTGAACCGCTGCCGTACCTGGGAGACATGATGTTTCATGCGCTGATGCGGCCGTTGATCGATGGCGAGAATCCCCTGTTGATCGAGTCCGGGGCCCAGTTGCCATGGCCACAGCGGGTGTTGGCGCTGACTGCGCTGGGTCGCCAGGTTCTGAACGGCGCAGCCTACTGGCCGGATCATGCAACGGAAGAACGCTGGGTAGGTGGCGTCTGCCTGCGACCTCGCCACCCGCACTGGACAATTGACGAACATGGCATGCCCGTGTGGCGTGATTGATTCTTCGCGACAGCTTTGATCTGTGTCATGTTGAGCCAAACAGGTAACGGTTCAGCGCGATGACCTTACAACAGCTCAACTACTTTCTCGCCGCCATCGAGCACGGTACGTTCTCCAAGGCGGCGGAAAGCCTGCATATTTCCCAACCCTCATTGTCCGAGCAGATCCTGCGGCTGGAGGAGCACCTGGGTACCCACGTGTTCATCCGCACCAATCGCCGACTGATGCTCACCGAAGCCGGACGCCGCCTGCAGCCATTTGCACAAGGCATGGTGACGTCAGCACGCCAGGGCTATGAAGCGGTGCAGGCTGTGCGTGAACTGTCCGGTGGCGTGGCCAGTTTTGGCACCTTCGGCACCGCCCACCACTATTTCCTCACGGACCTGATCGAGCAGTTCCGCACCCAGCACCCGGATATGCGGATCAAGATCGTCGGCTACAACTCCTCGGAAATCGCCGAGCTGGTGAGCCAGGGCGAAATTGAAGCGGGGCTGGTGATGCTGCCGATCAAGCAGCAGAACCTGACCGTCAGCGAGCCGGTCTGGTCGGCCCAGGTCGGCTATATCAGTGCCGACCCGGAGCGACTCAAGGGCCCGAAAACCATCAGCGACCTGGCGGTGGCACCGTTGATTCTCACCGAGGCGCGCTGGCGCACCGCCGACCCGATTCGCCGGTTGTTGGGGCAATTGGCGTCCAAGGGCGGCGAGGTGCTGGACCCGATCATCGAAGTGGAGCACCAGATCACCGGCTTCGAGCTGGCTGCGCGCGGACTCGGCGATGTGATTGCCACGCGCCCGATCCTGCATCAGCTGGGCTTCAATGATCGCTTGGGCTGGGTGCCGATCAGCCCGGCGATCTTCGAGGTATTCGGCTTTATCCATCGCCACGACACGCCTATTTCGCCGCCCACCCGGGTGCTGATCAACCTGATGCGCAGCCACTTGAGCCGCATCCAGAACCTGTATGCGCACCTGGAGACGCTCTAGCCATAGGGATCACCTATAGGAAACACATGACTTAGCCCATTCATCCACCTCTTGCCGAGCGGGATACTCCAGCCACCGACGCCACAACAGGCGCTTGAATGGGGAGCCAGCATGTCCAATCACTACTGCATCATTGGTGCCGGGGCCGCAGGGCTGGCGGCGCTGAAGACCATGACCGATGCCGGTTTCGAGGTGGACTGCTTCGAAAAGTCCGCGAACATCGGCGGTCACTGGAACAGCGACTACGATGCCTTGCACCTGATCACCCCCAAGAGCAGTTCCTTCTTTGACGGGTTCCCGATGCCCGCTGACTATCCGGTGTACCCGAGCCGCGATCAGGTCAAGGCGTACATGAACGCCTACACCGACACCTTCGGCCTGCGCGAAAAGATCACCTTCAACACCGAAGTGCGCAGCCTGAAGCCCCTGGACGAGAACGGCGAAGCGGGCTGGCAGGTGACCCTGGCAGACGGCACCCACAAACACTACAGCGGCGTGCTGGTGGCCAACGGTCACCTGTGGGATTGCAAGATCCCGCAAGTAAGCAAGGGGTTCACCGGCGTGTCGATTCACTCCGGCGAATACCGCAACGTGCAGCAGGTGCAAGGCAAGGTGCTGGTGGTGGGGTTTGGCAACTCCGGATGCGACCTCGCAGTGGATGCCGCCCAGGCTCGCCTGGACACCACCATTGCGATCCGACGCGGCCAGCTGTTCCAGCCCAAGACCCTGTTCGGCCTGCCCCGGGGCGAGCTGCCGCTGCTGGGGCAATTGCCGCCAGAACAGCAGAACATGCTCATGAACATGCTGATCATGGCCAGCGTCGGCACCCACAAGAATTACCCCGGGCTACCGGCACCGGATACCTACGACCTGGATGCGCAACCGCCGGTGGTCAACACCTTGCTGCTGTACTGGATCCAGCACGGCCGAATCAAGGTCGCACCGGGTATCGAGAGCATCCAGGACAAGACTGTCACGTTCACCGATGGCAGCCAAGTCGATTACGACACCATCGTCTGGGCTACCGGTTTCAACACGCGCCTGCCGTTCCTCGATGAACGCCTGCTGCAATGGCGCGACGGTGTTCCGCTGCGGACCGCCGCGATGACCTTGCCGACCAACCTGGAAGGCCTGTTCTACATCGGCCTGGGCGCCCCACGTGGCCCGCAATGGCCGGTGTATTGCGAGCAGACCCGGCTAGTGATGCGCTTTCTCACCCTGCGCGAGCGTGGCATGCAAAGCCTGGCGGCGAAGTTTGCCCAGTTGCAGCCGGCCGACTCACGCATCGATATCGTCAAGCGCGAATGGCTGAGCAACTACCAGGACACCCAGCGCCAACTGGATGTGCTGGAACTGGCTCTGCAACCCGGCACCCCTCTTCCTCAATACGCCTGATCGGATAGCCCTTATGAACACTGCACCGCACTCCAGCGTTATCGTTACCGGGACTTCCTCGGGCATGGGCCAGGCCGTCGCACAGCGCTTTCAGGCTGAAGGCTGGCACGTCGTCGCTGTGGACGTAACACCCAGCACACAGCCGGCGAGCCCCTTGTTTTCGCCAGTGGTCGGCGACATCACCCAGGAGGCCACACTGGCCCGTACCCTCGATGCCGCCCTGGACGGCAAGGCACCGCTGCGAGCCGTAGTGAATGCGGCGGGGATCTTTCCCACGTCATCCCTGGATAGCTTCAGCGAAGCGCTGTACCGCAAGATATTCGACATCAACGTGCTGGGCTCACTGAACATCGCACGTATCGGCACCCGTCACCTGAAAGCCGCCGGCGGAGGCGCTATCGTGTTCTTCGCCTCGGTGGATGCGTTCACCGTGTCGAAAAACCAGTTGCTCTACAGCGCCTCCAAGGCTGCTGTGGTGTCGATGACCCGCTCCCTGGCCATCGAACTGGCCGGCGACAATATTGTGGTCAACGCACTGGCCCCGGGCTGGGTGGACACCGAAGGCACCCGTGCCGGCGGGCGCATCGAGGCCGCCATCGAATCGATCCCCTTGAAACGCGCCGCGCGGGTCGAAGAAATCGCCGACTGGGTCTGGCAACTGAGCGCCAAACCCTCCTACATAACAGGCGAATCATTGTGCATCGCCGGGGGCGTGTATATGCGATGACCCCAGCCTCCGCAGGCCCCGCGCATCAGACGTGGGCCTGCCACTCCCTATTGACTGCTGCCTCACTACAATTATTCCAGAGGGCAATATCATGGGCGAAGTTCACGCTTCCTCGATTCATCAAGGGTTTCCCGCCGACCGTGCATCGGCTGAACCCTCACGCAAACGGCTGACCAAAGCGGTCGTCGGCGTGACACTGGGCAATATGGTCGAATGGTTCGACTTTGCGCTCTACTCCTCTCTCGCCGGCATCATCGGCAAGACGTTCTTCCACAACGACAACCCGACCACCCAGTTGATGGCGATCTACGCCACCTTCGCGGCGGGCTTCCTGATTCGGCCACTGGGCAGCCTGGTGTTCGGTCCCATCGGCGACAAGTTTGGCCGGCGCACGGCGCTGTCGCTGAGCATCACGCTGATGGCCGTCGCAACCTTCGCCATTGCCTTGATCCCGAGTTACGCGAGCATCGGCCTGTTTGCGCCCGTCCTGTTGATTCTCATGCGTCTGCTCCAGGGCCTGTCGGCGGGTGGCGAGTACGGCGGCTCCTGCACGTTCATCGCCGAGCATTCGCCGGACGAGCGACGCAGCTTTTTCACCAGTTGGCTGGAATTCGGCAATATCTCCGGGTTCCTGCTGGGCGGTGCAGTGGTCAGCCTGTTTACCCTGGGCCTGGGCGAACAAGCCATGCAGGACTGGGGCTGGCGCGTGCCCTTTGCGATTGGCGGCCTGCTCGGCCTGATCGCCCTCTACTTGCGCCTTGGCCTGGAAGAAACACCAGTGTTCAAGGAAATCCAGGCCAACGAAAAACTGCGAAAGGCGACGGGCGCCGAACCCAGCCTGTTCAGCTTACTGGTCAACGAATGGCCGAAAATCCTGCAATGCATGGGCCTGGTCACCGTGTTCAACGTGACCTACTACATCATCCTCGGGTACATCCCGGGTTATCTGGAAAACGTACTCGGGTACAGCAATACGTTCGCCAGGAACCTGGGGATGGCCGCGACGCTGTTCATGCTGGTGTTGATCCCGGTTTCAGGCTTGCTGGCCGACCGACTGGGCCGGAACCGGATGATCATTACCGGCTGCGTGCTGCTGATCGTCATGGCGTTCCCCTGCTTCATGCTGCTGCATACCCAGAGTGTCGGGTTGCTGCTGGCCGCCCTGCTGATCCTGACCCTCGCCCAGTTGTTTTTTGAAGGAGCGATGCCGGCCACCATGACTTCGCTGTTCAAGGCCCGCGTGCGCTACAGCGCCCTCGCCTTGAGCTACAACGTCGCGGTCTCGCTGTTCGGAGGCACGGCCCCGCTGATCAATACCTGGCTGATATCGATCACCGGCAACCAGATGATTCCCGCCTGGTACCTGATCGGCGGTGCCGTGGTCGGCCTGATTTCGATCCTGTTCGTCAAGGACTCCACCGGTAAACCCCTCCCAACATGAGAACCACCATGACCAGTAAAACCACAGCGCGGCAAACTATTTCCTCGGGCGGTCAGTACGAAAACGTGTTCGGTTATTCCCGCGCCGTTCGCGTGGGCAACCACCTGCACATCTCCGGCACCTGCGCCTCACCCGATTACGAACACAGCAATGCTTACGAACAGGCCCAGGCCATTCTCGTCACCGTCAACAAGGTGTTGGCCGAGGCGGGCATGGGCCCTGAAGACGTAGTGCGCACCGTGGTCTACCTGCGGGATATCAACGATGCCGCCTCCGTCGCCAAGGCACACAGCGAGGTGTTCGACGCCATTCGCCCGGCCAGCAGCCTGATTCAGGTGGATTCGATGCTGCGCCCCTGGCAGAAAGTCGAAATCGAAACGTACGCCATCGTTGCCGATTGACCCAGGCGATGAGTAAAAAACCGCGGCTTGGGCCGCGGTTTTTTTTGGTCCCGGTTATATCCATAGCAATAAACGATATTGGTATATACCAGATTGCTCCCTTATAAATCGCCCCCATCAAAAGACTGCAGGCTGGAGAAGCAAGCGATGGTGTCGGTAAAGGTAATGCTGGAGTACTTTCATCCCTGGCCGAATTCGGCGGGTTTGTACCTGGCGCGGGAACGCGGCTGGTACGCCGAGCTGGGCCTGGATGTGGAGTTGGTGGTGCACGACCCCTACCGTGGCGACACCCTTGAGCACCTGCTGACCGGCGCGGCGGACTTCGGCATTTTCCCCAGCAACCGCCTGCTGGTCCGGCGCGGCCAGGGGCAAGCCCTGCAAGGCATCGCGGCGATCAATCATGCGGGCCTTGAGTCGATTCAAACCCTGACCGACTCCGGTATCCGCCGCCCACGAGACCTGGTGGGCAAGCGCCTGGCGCTCAACCCCACGCCACGGGGTTTGGCGATGGTGCGTCACCTGGTGAGCAACGACGGTGGCGACCCTGATGGCGTGATCCTGGTGGACAGCGGCGTACGTGAGTTGCGGCCCGAACAGTTGGCCGAAGGCATCGCCGATGCCAGTTTCGGCGGCTACTGGGCCTGGGAAGCGTTGATGCACAGCCCCATCGAAGCAGAACGCCGGGTGGTGTTGCCGGTGGATCAGATTGGCGCACCGGCGTATCACAGCTACCTGTTGGGCGCCCACGAACAAACCCTCGCCGAGCAGCCCGGGTTGGTGCGTGATTTCCTCGCGGCCACTGCCCGTGGCTATCTCGCCGTGGCCGAAGAGCCAGCCATCGCGCTGGCGGCCTATGAGCACACTACACCGTATTTCCCGGCGGAACTGCTCAGCGCATCCCTGCACAAAATCGCTCCGACCTGGCTGCATGACGGTCGTTGGGGCGAGCAACGCCAGGCGCTGCTGAAACCTTATGCCGAGTGGCTGCACGAGCACGCGGTGCTCGACAATCCGCAGGTGTGGCAAGGGGCAACCAGCAACGCCTATCTGCCCGGGGCGACGGCATGAATCCACAACGCACCGCCCATGGCCTGGGGCTTGATCCGGTAGCTGCCGACTGGCCAGCGCTGCACGAAGCAGATATCCAACAGTTGCTGCACGAGTACCCGCAACTGGGTCAACTGCGCAGTTTGCATTGGCACAGCCCGCGACCGTTCTCCGCTGCCGGGCTGATCAATACCGGCAGCGCCACCCTGTTCGTCAAACGGCATCACCGACACGTGCGACAAGCCGCATGGCTGGAAGAAGAACACCGCCTGATCGCCCACCTGCATCGCCACGGCGCACCGGTTGCCGCAGTGGTGCCGAACCGCCACGGTGCAACGGCCACGACGCAAGGTGAATGGACCTACGAGATTCACCATGTCGCCGAGGGCCTTGACCTGTACCGCGATGCGCTGTCGTGGTCGCCCTTCCAAAGCACTCAACATGCGCAGGCGGCGGGTGTGGCGCTGGCTCGATTGCACATCGCAGCCGAGCACTACAGCGCACCCCGCCGTCAAACAGAAGTGCTGCTGGCCAATGCCCGGGTGATCGAACAACCCGCGCCACTGGCCGCGATCGCCAATACCCCGGCGCTGACCGAGTACCTTGCCGACAAGGATTGGCACACACGGCTGACCGAGCTGCTGTTGCCCTGGCACGCGCCCCTGCAACCCTTGCTGCACCAACAACCGGCGCTCTGGACCCATAACGACTGGCACGCCTCGAACCTGCTGTGGCATGCAGACGGCAACGTCGCCAGCGTGCTGGACTTCGGCCTCGCCGACCGCACCTTCGCCCTCTACGACCTGGCGACCGCCATCGAACGCAACGCCGTGCCCTGGCTGGACCTGGACAGCGGTGGCCTGGCAGCAGCGGACCTCGACAGCGTCGACGCATTGCTCACCGGCTATCACCGGGGCCGGCCATTGAGCGCCCAGGACCTGCTCACCCTGAGCGCCCTGCTGCCGTTGGTGCATGTGGATTTTGCCCTGTCCGAAATCGCGTACTACCAAGGCGTAGTGGGTTCCACCCACAGTGCCGACGTGGCCTATCACGCCTACCTGCTGGGCCATCTGCAGTGGTTTGCCGGTGCCCAGGGGCAACGATTGCTCAACCACCTGCGGCGAAAATCCGTATGAGTATCCTGGTCGATACCGATTGGCTGCATGCCCACCTCGGGGAGCCCGGGCTGGTGATACTGGACGCCACCGTCGTCCTGCCGTCCCCGCGTTTTGACGGTGATTACCGGGTCGCCAGCGGTCATGCCGGTTGGCTGCACGCACATATCCCCGGCGCACGGCATGCCGACTTGCTGACCGATCTGGCCGACGTTCAAGCGAGCTACAGCTTCGCCCTGCCAACACCACAAGCCCTGATTCAGGCACTGGCGAATCTGGGTGCAGGCGCCGACAGCAACGTGGTGATCTACGATCGCGCCGACGGTTTCTGGGCCGCACGCCTGTGGTGGATGCTGCGCGGGCTGGGCATTCACGCCGGCGTGCTGGACGGTGGTTTCAACGCCTGGCAACGGGCGGGGTTACCGCAGCACAGCGGGCAGCCTGCAAACACACCCGTCGTCGAACCCTGGCCGATCAGCACCTACGCACCACTGTGGATCGACCGCGCAGGCGTTGAGGCGGTGGCCGCAGGACAAGCACCCGGCGTACTCGTCTGCGCGTTGGGCAGCGCCTTGTTCGACGGCACCGCAGCCACCCGCTACGCCCGGCGCGGGCACATTCCCGGCAGCCACAACCTGCCGGCACGCACGCTGTTTGATGCACAGGGTCGCTACCTGCCCAAGGACGCCCTGGCCGTGGCTATCGGACCCACGCTGCTGCACAGCGACGGTCCATTGATTCTGTACTGCGGCGGCGGAATTTCCGCGGCGGCCA
Organism: Pseudomonas sp. NPDC087814; assembly: GCF_044742865.1. Classification (NCBI taxonomy): domain Bacteria; kingdom Pseudomonadati; phylum Pseudomonadota; class Gammaproteobacteria; order Pseudomonadales; family Pseudomonadaceae; genus Pseudomonas; species Pseudomonas sp. NPDC087814. The sequence continues at coordinate 28,941 of NZ_JBIUVK010000042.1, forward strand.
ACGCCCTGGCCCTGACCCTGCTGGGTCGCCAGGACCTCGCACTCTACGACGGCTCGCTGCAGGAATGGGCCGCCGACGCACGCTTACCAATGACTACCGGAGCAGCTCCGGCCTGACGCCCTTTGCGGCGACCCCGGCTTTTTAATTTCGTACTGGCAACCCGTCCGTTGCGCAGCGCAGGGCCCCTTTGCGCCCAATAAAGCGCGAGGCGCCAGCGGGCAGGCCCTTGGAGCGCTCCTTTTATGGCAACACCGTACCGTCACACCCTGCTCGCCCTGAGCATCACCCTCGCCGCCACGGCCGCCCACGCCCAGGACGCGACCCTGGACACCGTCACCGTAGTCGGTGAACAGGCCACCGACTACCAGGCGAAAAAGGCCGCTGTCGCCGGCTTCGATAACGCCCCGCTGCTGGACACCCCGGCCTCGGTGGCGGTGATCACCGAGGCTCGCCTGAAAGACCAGCAAGCCCGCCTGCTCAGTGAAGTATTGAAGAACGACGCCTCGGTCGGCGACAGCTATGCGCCGGTGGGTTACTACGAGAATTTCGTGGTGCGCGGTTTCTCGTTGAACCCGGCCAGCAGCTACAAGATCAACGGTCGCACCATCACCGGCGAACAGAACGTCGCACTGGAAAACAAGCAGCAAGTGGAAGTGCTCAAGGGCCTGTCCGGGCTGCAAAGCGGCGTGTCCGAACCCGGCGGCTTGATCAACTACGTAAGCAAGCGCCCGGAGAACGTGCGCTCGGTGACTGTCTCCACCAACGAACACGGCGAGCGCTACCTGGCCACCGACGTCGGCGGCTGGCTCGGTGCCGAGCAGCAGGTGGGGGTGCGGGTCAACCTGGCCCACGAAGACATCCGTTCCTACGTCGACCACGCCGACGGCCAGCGGGATTTTGCCTCCCTGGCCCTCGACTGGAACATCAGCCCCAACGCCCTGCTGCAACTGAACGCCGAATACCAGAACCGCGAGCAACGCTCGGTGCCCGGATACCAATTGCTCGGCGGCACCACCGTGCCCCACAACGTGTCGCCACGGGATCTGCTGGGCTACCAGAGCTGGTCGAACCCGGTGGGCATCAAGTCGCTGAACCTCGACGGCCTGTTCGAATACCGCTTCAACGAGGCCTGGAAAGCCAGCTTCAGCGCCTCCCGCAGCCGCGTGGTGATCGACGACTACAGCACCTTCGCCTGGGGTTGCTACGGCGCCGCCAGTTGCGCCAACACCGCAGTGCCCAACCACTTCAGCGCCGAGGGTGACTACGACATCTCGGACTATCGCAGCCCCGACGACACCCGCAGCAACGAAGAAGCCCAGGCCGCCCTCAACGGCCAGTTCGACACCGGTTTTCTCAAGCATGACCTGACCTTCGGCACCACTGCCTTCCGCCGCCTGGTGGACCGGCGTGAATCAGTCAACGAATACATCGGCGAGGGCAATATCTACGAAAAGCCGCCGGTGCTTGACCCCTACGAGGGGCCGCTGGGCCATACCTACCGGCGCCTGGACAGCCGCCAATACGGGCTGTTCGCCAGCGACCGCATCAGCTTCAACGAGCAGTGGCAAACCATTCTCGGCGGGCGCCAGGTGCGCCTCGACGAAGAAACCTACGACCAGGCCGGCGACACCACCCGCCATACCCAGCGCAGCGTATTCCTGCCCCAGGTGGCGCTGATCTACAAGCCGCGCCCGGACACCACCCTGTACGCCAGCTACAGCAAGGGCCTGTCCCTGGGCGGCACCGCGGCATGGTTCAGCAGCAACGCCGATGAGGTATTGCCGCCGACCACCTCGCGCCAGCTGGAAGTGGGGATCAAGCGTGACTTCCAGCGCCTGAGCCTGACCGCCGCGCTGTTCCAGATCACCCAGGACCTGCAATACAACCGGCCCAACGATGACGGCAGCATCACCTTCGTGCAGCAAGGCCAGCAGAAGAACGTCGGCCTGGAGCTTTCGGCCAATGGTCGGGTGACCGATAACCTGCAAGTGTCGGCCAGCGTAGCGGCGATTCGCGCCCGGGTGAGCGGCAGCGGCACCGACGACTACGACGGCCACCAGGCGATCAACGTACCCAAGCTGCGCGCCAGCCTGCACGGCGACTACAGCATTCCCGGGATCAAGGGCCTGGCCCTGCTCGGCGGCGTGCAATACAGCGGCAGCAAGTACGCGAACCGCGAGGCCAGCGTGAAGGTCGACGACTATGCGGTGTTCGATGTCGGCGGACGCTACAGCACCAAAGTCGGTGATTACGATACTGTGCTGCGCCTGACCGTCGACAACCTGTTCGACAAACGCTACTGGCGCGATGTGGGTGAATCGGCGGGCGATGGCTACCTGTTCCTGGGCGCGCCACGCACCGCGCGGTTATCCGCCACCGTCAATTTTTGAGGCTGACTGTTCATGCGTAATCTGATTTTTGCCAGTGTGTGCCTGCTCTCCACAGCCCTCGTCGGCTGCCAGCAGCAACCGCCCGCCAACGACCAGCTGGATGCGGTGCTGTGGACCCAGACCTCCATCGAGCACGAGCTGATCTACCGCCAGGTGTTCGCCAACGCCACTCGCCAACTGGACGTGGCCCTCAAGACCCCGGACTGGGACGCCCTGCCCTTGCCACCGCGCAATCTGGCCGGGCTGCCGCCAGCGGTGATCGTCGACATCGACGAGACCGTGCTCGACAACATCCCGCTGAATGCCCGGGACGTCGTCAACAACCAGGTCTACTCCTACGACCGCTGGAACACCTGGGTCGACCAGGCCAAGTCCCAGGCGCTGCCGGGCGCCGTGACGTTCCTGCAGGCCGCCAAACACAAAGGCATCACGGTGTACTACATCACCAACCGCGAGCAAAGCCAGGTCCAGGCCACCGTCAACAACCTGCGCCTGCGGGGCTTTCCGGTGGACAGCGAGCAGCAGGTACTGGCTGCCGGCACGCCCATTGGCGGCTGCGAACACGCCGGCTACGGCAAGAACTGCCGACGCCAATGGGTCGCCCAACACGCCCGCGTGCTGATCCTGGCGGGTGATTCCCTGGGGGATTTCGTGCAGGCCGAACACAACACCCTGGACGCCCAGCGCAAGGCCGCCGAACCCTACCTGGGCTGGCTCGGCCAGCGCTGGTTCGTGCTGCCCAACCCGACTTACGGCAACTGGTACAGCGCGCCGTATGGCGACCAGGAAAAACTGCCCTTTGAACGCAAGCGCCAGCTCAAGCAACAGGCGCTGCACCTGCAAAACTGACCCTGAGGGGACCGTATGACGCCGCTGGAAATAGTCGCTGTGATCTTCAATATTGCCGGGGTGTGGCTCACCGCCCGACGGGTGCGCTGGTGCTGGCCGGTCAGCGTGGTCGCGGTGTTGCTGTACGGCTGGATCTTCTTCGACGTGAAGCTGTATTCCGACATGCTCCTGCAACTGGTCTTCGCTGTGTTGCAGGGCTACGGCTGGTGGCGCTGGAGCACCGGGCGCATCGACGCGGGCAAGGTGCGGGTGGAACGGCTGCCGGTCCAGGAAGCATGGCGGCACCTGCTCGCCGGGGTGATCGGTGCGCTGCTGCTGGGCGCCGCCATGCACCACTTCACCGATGCCGCACTGCCGTGGCTGGATTCGCTGCTCACCGCTTTCAGCCTGGTGGCCAGCCTGTGGGCGGCGCGCAAGTATGTGGTGAGCTGGTGGCTGTGGATCGTGCTGGATACGGTCTACGTGGGGCTGTTTGTGTACAAGGACCTGCAACTGACCGCTGCGCTGTATGCCGGGTTTGTGCTGTTGGCGGCGTATGGGTTGGTGTCGTGGCAGCGTGACCTGCGCCAACAGGAACGGTAGAGTCACGCCCACGCCCGGCCTGCACACGGAACCCCAGGATGCCTTTCGACCCGATTTCACCCCACTACCAGCGCATTCGTGAACAGATCGCCAACGATATTGCGGCGGGTGTGCCCCAGGCCGATGAGAAATTCCCCTCCGAACGGGAAATGATCGAGCGCTTCGGCTGCACCCGGGTCACCTTGCGCCAGGCCTTGCAGCAACTGGAAGCCGAGGGCCTGGTGTACCGGGAAAACCGTCGCGGCTGGTTTGTCAGCCCCCGGCGCATCCGCTATGACCCAACACGCATCAGCGGCTTCATGGATTACGTAAGTGCCCAAGGCCGTACGCCGCGCACCGAATGCCTGCACGCAGAGCTGCGCCCCGCGGGCGACTGGCTGGCCAGGCGGATGGGCCTCGCGTCGGCGGATGAGCCGATGTTTTTCCTGCAACGGCGGCGCTGGATCGACCGACGGCCGGTGTTGCTGGAGTTCAACGCGCTGCTGGCCAGCTGGTGCCCTGGGCTGCTGGAGGCTGACCTGAATACCTCGCTGACCCAACTGCTGCGGGAGCGGTTTTCCCGGGTGCTGTCGCGGTGTGAGCTGGAGATGCACATTGGCACGGTGAATGAAGAACAGGCCGAGTTGCTGCAATTGTCCACCGGTTCCACCAGCGTGTATCTGGAACGCTTGAACTTCGGCGAGGATGACCAGCCGGTGGAGTTCGACCAGGAATTCTGGCGTCCGGATGCATTGTCCGTCGTGATGGAGACGCGCTACCCCGGGACGTGAATTTCACACCTGTGAAAGCTTGTGACTTGTTGCCAACGAACCCGTTTTCACTCGCTTGCAGCCCCTACTATCGAGTCCTCGTGCGCCCCTCACATGGACTGAACCGATGATCACCCGCCCCGAAAAATCCGCGTCGCCCCGCGTCGATCAACCCAACGCTCCCGAGCGGGTTTTCGACGCCGTCCTGAACAAAGCCAAAATCCTTGCCAGCACCGGGCCGGGCGACAAAACCGTCAAGCCCGAGGACTACAAGGAAGTCACCGCCCTCCCGGCCAAACTCGACATCGACAAGCTCAAGGTCATTTCCGAAGACAAGGACGCCGGGGTGATCTACTTCGAACAGGACGGCGCCAAATACAAGATCAGCGCCGAGGGTGCGGCCAACGCCCAGGACGGCTTCGACGTATTGAAGAACCTGCGCTTCGGCCATGCCGTAGCCCCGGTCAACCAGGGCGGGCCCGACGAAGGTACCCCGCTGTACACCTTCCTCCAGACCCTGGCCGAAACCCAGGGCACCCCGGCCGGCAAGGCCATCGTCGAAAGCCTGAAGAACCCCGACCAGCAACTGCTGCGCGAAGACGGCGACGGCGTGCGCCTGGCCAACATCAAATCCGTGGGCAAGGCTGAAGACGGCATCCTCAAGGTCAGCCTTGAAAACGGCAAGACTCTGGTCATTTCCGAATTGCTCACGCCCCAGGCGTTCAGCACCTACACCCAGGCCGGGGTGACCAAGGAAGCCCTCAATGACGGCAAATCCAAAGGTTATGAAGAAGTCACCAGCCTGCCGGGCGACCTCGATTTCAGCCAGTTGAAAGTGGTGTCCGAAGACAGCAGCGCCGGAGTGATCCTGTTCGAACACCAGGGCCACAAGTACGCGATCAGCAAGTCCGAAGCCGACCTGCCGCAGCCCGGCGCCGACCTCAGCAACCCCAACCCCAACGCGGGCGGCACCTTCTACAACTTCCTCCACGCCGTGCACGCCAGCGAAGGCTCGCAGGCCTTCGACTACATCAAGAACGCCCAGTCCCTGCCCGGCCAGGAACTGCTGCGCAAGGACGAGGCCAGCCTGAAGCTGGGCGACATCAGCAAGGTCGACGCGCCCATGGACGGCATCCTGGTGGTCAACCAGGCCGACGGCAAACTGCTGGTGGTGTCCAAGGACATCACCCCCGAAGCCTTCGCCGCCTACACCAGCAAGGGCCAAACCCTGGCCGGCATCGAAAAGGCCAAGGGCGACGGCTACACCCTCGCCGCCCCGGACGCTTACCTGGCCTCCACCGAAGACATCATGAGCGTCGGCGGCGCCGGTGATTATGGCCCGGGCCTGATCGCCTTCACCCAGCACAAGCCGGGGGGCAGCGAAGAGAAAATCGTGGTGTCGGAAGACAGCAATCCACAGATGTTCGAGCAGATTTCCAGCTACCGCAGCGACATCGCCGCGCAAACCACCGACGTCGACAAGCTGCGCACCGACAACGGCCTGCCGCCCCTCAAGGACGTCTCCGTCGACAACCTGACCACCACCGAGAAAGATGACAGCGGCAACCCGCTGTCGGTGCAGGACCTGTCGATGAAAACCCTGGTGGACAGCTACCGCGCCGGGGTCAAGGACGGCAGCATCGGCAAGGACGACCCGCGCGCCAAGTTCCTGCGGGCGGTGGAAGCCAGGAGCATGGCCGACAACGGCATGTCGATCATTCCCGAGCACGGCTTCGGCAACCAGGGCATCGCCACCACGCCCATCGACGTGACCTCGCGGGACGTACGCGACAACATCTTCGACACCAAGGCCATCGACCAGACCATCAACGACCTGCTCGGCGACTCGACCATCCAGCACGACATCAAGGCCAACCACGACGCAGCCCTGGGCAAGGTCGACGGCGGCCAGGCGAAGGTCGATGAGACCAGGCAGCGCCTGATCGACAGCACCTCCTCGGAGAACTTCACCCAGTACATCAAGTCCCTGCAGGACAGCGGCAAGACCGAACTGGCCACCCAGGAAATCCAGACCGCCTACACCGCCCTGGCCGATATCGACCCGGCCAAGGCCGACAACTTCCTGCAAAACCTGCAGATCGACGGCTACACCGATGCCGTTGAAAAGCTGATGGACGATCCCACCAAGATCTCCGACGACAACACCGCCCTGGCCACCACCGACAACACCATGGCAATCCTGTCGATGCTCAAGGGCAGTGCCGACGGCCTGCCGCGCCAGGCGCTGGGGGTGTATTCGAAGTTCGTCGACCAACTGCTCAAGGACAAAAACGCCGCCGCCGATTTCGGCAAGGCGATGATTTCCCTCGGCGACACCTGGCAGAAAAACGGCGTGATCAGCTTCAGCGACATCGACAAGGCCGTGAGCAAGGAGATCATGCCGGGCCTCAGCGAAGAGAACCGCAGTTCGTTCGTGAAGAACCTCAACTTCCTCAAGGACAACGGCGTACTCGGCTCAGTGGGCGGCGCGATCGGCATGGGCCGTATCGTCTACCAACTCGCCGGACAAGGCGGCAAGCTGGCGGATACGCCGATGAAACGCCTGGGCATCGCCAACGACTTCCTTGGCTTCCTTGGCACCGGCTCGCACTTCGCCACGCTGGGCTTGAAGGTCTACGACAAGTTGCGCGGCACCAACGCCTACAAGCTGATGGGCTTCGACCGTTCCCTGCCCGACCTGTGGGCCAAGCCTGGCGAGGGGTACCACGCGCTGCCCAAGGACGCCGAGGCGGTGCAGAAAAAGTACTTCGAGATCGTCGACCAGGCCATGGACGACGGCAAGGACGTGGGCAAGGCCCTCAACAGCGGCGGCTGGAGCGACGAAGGTGCGGCGAAGATCCAGGAAGGCATTGAAAAAGGCATTGCCAGCCGCGGCGGCGTGGCCGGGGCCGGTTTTGGCGCGAAGTTCGCCAGCAGCGCGATCAAGGTGATCGGCATGGCCACCGACGTGGCAGGCGGCGTGATCAGTGTGGTGCAGGCGGCGTTTACCTTGCGTGATGGTGTGCGCGAGAAAGACCCGGTGAAAATCGCCTCGGGCTCACTGTCGATGGCCGGTGGTGTCAGCAGCCTGGTGGGCGCGGCCGGCGGCGTGCTGGGCACGCTGGGGGTGACCGGGCGGATCATTCCGTTCCTGGGACCGGTGGGTTTCTTGATCTCCGGCGCGTTGTCGTTTGTCGGGGCGATCTTGAGCACGGTGCAGTCCCACAAGCTGCACAAGATCTCGATGCAGAACTGGGACCAGATCCAGGACTTCAAGCAGGACGGGCTGCTCAAGCCCAACGGGGATGAAGCATACGTGTGGTTGCAGACCTACCTCTCCGACTGGGGCCAGCGGGATGCGCCGCAGGACCAGAGCATTTTTGATTTCCGCAAGGAAGAGTGGGATGCGCGGTCGAGTATCCGCGGGGGCGACCATCGGCGGGACCACCCGGACTTTATCGGGGACGGGAATAACCGTAACTCAGAGGACTACAAGTACTCGCTGAAACCGTCGGAATGGACCAATGAGAACCACGACATTATCTGGCGGGTGGGGGATGGGTATGGGGGTGAGTACCATGATGTGGACAAGCCATAACTGAACTTCCTGACACCCGGCAGAACCCATGTGGGAGCGGGCTTGCTCGCGAAGGCGGTGTGTCAGTCAACATTTTCAGTGACTGACACACCGCCTTCGCGAGCAAGCCCGCTCCCACATTTTGATCGGTGTTCGGCTCAAGATCGTCAGATCAACCGCGCCGCCACCAACCAGTCCGCCACCGCCTGGAACGAAGCATCCGGCACCGGATCCCCCGGCACCGTCTTGCGCGCAATCGCTTCCGCCAAGCCCTTGTCCGGCGCTTGCGGTATCCCTAAATCAAACGCCTCCTGCAACATACCCAACGCTTCCTCCGGCGAAGCGCGGCACACCACCACCGGCACCGGCGTTTCACCACGCACATAACGCACGCCTATCACCCAGCCATCGGTGGTGCCGATCATCATCGACGCCCGGCCCAACCCCAGCTTGGTGGCCAGCGCCTGCATCTCCTGGCGCTGGCGTCGCCGTTCGCTCTTGATCAACGGGTCGCCGTCAATGTCCTTGCGCTCGCGCTTGGTCTCGCTGCGGGTCATTTTCATGTCGCGGCCGAACAGCCAGCGTTGCATCAACACATCCACCCCACCCACCAGGATGAAGGCCGCGAGTACGGTAAACACCAGCGGCTTGAGCACCAGGAAAAACGTCGACTCGATACACCCCGCGCCACACCGCGACGACTCCATCAACGCCTGCAACGCATGCCGCCCCACCACGTAGAACGCCACGGCCAGCACATGCACCTTGATCAGGCCCTTGATGAATTCCACAAAGTTGCGCAGGGCAAACAGCTTCTTGAAGCCTTCCGCCGGGTTGATACGCTTGAACTCCGGCTTGATCGGCTCCACGGAAAACACAAAGCCACGCATGGTGATGATATTGGTCAGGATCACCACCCCGGTGGTCACCGCCATCACCAGCAGGGTAATGCCGATCACCAGTTGCTCGGCATGGTCCAGCACCCGTGGCCAAACCGTGGCGAAGGGTTCGATGTAGATCTGCGCAGTCAGGTCGATCAGCGCCGTGACCTGGGCCTGGGCCCGGGGCGCGAGGATGGAAATGCACAGGGTGCAGAACAGGATGACCATGCCCGAGACCAGGTCCTGGCTCTTGGCGACCTGGCCTTTCTTTCGCGCGTCCTTGAGTTTTTTATCCGTGGCCGGCTGGGACTTCTCTTCGCTGGTATCGCCCATGCGCTACTCCATGCCCGCGAGGGTTTTCAGCAGCTCCACCGTGCCGCGAAATTCCGCCAACTGGTCCAGCATCAACGGAATCAGGAAGCCAATGTAGATCACCATCAGGATCGAGAAAAACAGGTTTTTCACCGGCAACGACAGGTCGAAAATATGCAGGTTCGGCGCCATCCGCGACAGGTACGCCAGCATCAAATCAGTGACCAGCAGCGAGATGATCAGCGGCGACACCATCAGCACCCCGACGCGCATGATCTGGTCGAGAATCGACAGCACCGCCAGCAACGCCGAGCTGGCAAACACCGGGGTAAACGCGGTCACCGGCCACAGCTGGTAGCTGTGGTAATAACCGTCGACCATCAGGATAAAACCGCCGGACATGAAGAACAGCGTGATCAACATCACCGTCAGCAAGGTCGACATCACACTCGACTCCCCGGTGGACAACGGGTCCACCAGTTGCGCCATGGTCGAACCGCGCTGCAGGTCGATCAACTCCCCCGCCACTTCCGCCGCCCAGAACGGAATGCCGAACAACAGGCCGATCAAGATGCCGATCAGGAATTCCTTGATCAGCAACCCGGCGATAAACAGGCTGCCGTGGTTGGGCATCGAGGTCATGGCGTCGAACACCGGCATGAACATCGGGATCGAAATCGCCACGGCCACGCAGCCGCGAATCATCCCGGTGAGCCCGAGGCGGTTGAACGCCGGGGTGATCACCACCACGCCCATGGCCCGGCAGGCCGCCAGCGAGGCCGAGCTGATCACCGGGTAGGCGACTTCGAGAAACTGTGCGGTAAGGCTGGCATCCATGGGCGGTCAGCGCGTCCACAAGGGGAAGTTGTCCAGCACCTGGCTGCCGAGTTCCGCCACTTGCCCGGCGAGCACCGGGCCGAGGAACACGATAGTCAACAACACCGCCACCAGCTTCACCACCTGGGGCAGGGTCTGGTCCTGGATCTGGGTCAGCGCCTGGAACAGGCCCACGCTCAAACCCACGATGATCGCCACCCCCAGCGCAGGCGCGGAGAGCATCAGCACGGTCATCAGTGCCTGTTTCATCAATGACAGGAAAACGTCCTGGCCCATGGGTCTTGCCTCAGCCGTAACTCAGAATCAAACCGTGCATCAGGCGCGACCAGCCGCTCAATGACACGAACAGGAAGATTTTCAGTGGGATCGAGATCAGGTTCGGCGAGACCATCGACATGCCCATCGCCATCAGCACGTTGGACACCAGCAAATCCACCACCAGGAACGGGATGTACAGCAGGAACCCGATCTCGAAGGCCCGGGTCAGCTCCGAACTGACAAACGCCGGGATCAGCACCACGAGGTCGTCATCCCGCAGGTCGGCACGGGCTTCCGGCGACCAGATGGTCTCGGTGGCCTGCACAAAAAAGCCGCGCTCGGACTCGTTGGCAAACCGTGCCAGGTGCGCCTGTAGCGGCGGGCGCAGGGCGTCGCCGAGGTCCTTGAGTTGCTCGACGTGCTCGATATTCAGGTCGCGGCCCTCTACCTGGCGGTACATGTCGCCAATCAACGGCGTGGTGACGTACACCGAGAGAATCAGCGCGATGCCGTACAGCACCAGGTTCGGCGGCGTCTGCTGCACGCCCAGGGCGTTGCGGATCAGGAACAGCACCACCGAGATTTTCATGAAGCCGGTGAGGGTCACCACCGCCAACGGGATCAACCCGATGGTGGCAACCACCAGGATGATCTCGATCAGGTTCGGCTGATAACCGGTCATGGGGTGGCGAAACTCAGCAGGCGCACGCCCAGGCCGTCACCGATTTTCACCAGTTGGCCCTGGCCGACGCGACGGCCGTTGACCATCAGGTCGACGCCATCCACGGTCGGCGTATTCAGTTGCAGCAGGCTGCCCGCCCCCAGTTCCCGCAGTTGCGCCAGGGTCAGTTCCAGGCTGCCGACCTGGCACACCAGCTTGAGGGGCAAATCGTCCAGGGCCGCGGCGGCATCGACGTCAGTCATTGTGTTCTCCATGTCCAAAAGGGGCGTGTTCAGAGGTTCCTGCACCTGCAGCGACGAGCCGTCGCGCTGGCAGCGGGCTTGCAGGCGGCCCTCAAGGTCCAGCAGCCAGCCGCTGCCGGATTCGAGCATCAGCACATCGCCGGGCTGCAGGCTGCGCAGCTCGCCGAGGCTCAACCATTGCCGCCCGGCCACTACTGACAGCGTGTGGCGCAACGCCGGCAACGGGTCGGCGTCGATCTGGCCGTGCTGCTCCAGCAACTGGCCCACCAGCACTGCAGCGCTTTCACTCAAGTCCAGTTGGGCGGCCATTGGCGGGTTGTTGCCGAAGGTCAATGTCAGTGCCAGATGCACTGCATAAGGCCGCAGGTCGTCACTGGTTTCGAGCAGTTGCACGGGGTGGCCGAGCAACGGTTCGAGGCGCTCGATCAGGTCCAGCACGGCCAGTTCCAGCAGCAGCGAACGCGGTAATGCCGGCAGCACTTGCGCGTCGAACTGCAACGACAGCGGCACCAGTACTTGTTCCAGGGCGGCAGCCGAGAGTCGCAAGCGCACCGGTGACTGGCCGAGCAACAGCAACACATCCCGGGGTGTTTTCAGCGGCTGGGGATCGGCGGCCCAGGCGACGCTCAGATCCTGCCCGGCGCAGCGGCCCTGCCACGCATGCCGCCGGCGGTGCAATTGGTTATGCAGCGTGAGCAGCGCCGGGTCGTAGTGCTCAAGCCAGGGCGCCAACGGGTCGGCAAGGGCCACGATCATGTGCCGAGTCCTTGTTCTTCACGCAGCTCGCCGGCCACCCGTTCGCTGCTTTCACGCCCGTCCAGCAGGCTTTGCCAGGCATCGGACTGGCGCTGGCGGCTCAGGCGCTCCTGGCGAAACAGCTCACGCTCGCGCTCCTGGGTTTGCAGGGTACTGGACACGTGGCTGACGTCGCCTTCAAGCACCTGCTCATCGTCGGCCAAGCCCCGCAGGCGATCCTGGGCGGCCTGCCAACTGGCCACCGACAGGCCTTCGGTCAGCGAGGCGTAAATCTCGCCGGCTTCATGGGCAACGGCCTCACGGTGCAGGCGCAGTTGTTCCTTGGCGTCGGTCAAGGCGCCGTGGGTTTGCGCGCAGCGTTGCTGTTGCGCCGCCAACTGGCTCGCCGCCCGCTGTTCGCGCAGCACCCGCAGGGTTTGCAGGGTGCGCAGTTGTTCAGTCTTCATCGGTTCTTTTCTCCATCGTCATACCAACAGCGCACTCACTGAGTGCATGAAGATCGAATGTGGGAGCTGTCGAGCCCCGGCGAGGCTGCGATAGCGGTGGGTCAGGCAACATTGATGTTGGCTGTGCTGACGCCATCGCAGCCTCGCTGAAGCTCGACAGCTCCCACACTGGAGCTTGCTGCGCTTTCGGGCTCATGCCAGCACCTGGCGCATGCGGATCAAGGTCTGTTCGGGGCTGCTGGGTTCGTCGGCGTTCTGGCGCAGGAAGGCTTCGATTGCCCCATGGCGGGTGATCGCTTCGTCGGCCAGGGGGTCGCTGCCGGCGGAGTACTCGCCGACGCGGATCAGCATTTCGATCTCGCCGTAGCGCGCCATCAATTCACGGATGCGCATCGCCAGGCGCTTGTGTTCGTCACCGGCGACCTGCTCCATCAAGCGGCTGCGGCTGCGCAGCACGTCCACCGCCGGGAAATAGTTGCGCTGCGCCAGTTCGGCGCTGAGGGCGATATGCCCGTCGAGGATCGAACGCGCTTCCTCCGCCACCGGATCGCTGGCGGCGTCGCCTTCGGTGAGCACGGTGTACAGCGCGGTGATGCTGCCGGCAGGGCCCGGGCCGGCGCGCTCGAGCAACTTGGGCAAGGTGGCAAAAAACGACGGCGGATAACCGCGGCGGGTCGGCGGTTCACCCACGGCCAGGCCGATTTCGCGCTGGGCGCGGGCGAACCGCGTGAGGCTGTCCATCAACAGCAGTACATTGCGGCCCTGGTCGCGGTGGTACTCGGCCAGGGTGGTGGCGACAAATGCCGCGCGCACCCGCTCGGCGGCCGGGCGGTCGGAGGTGGCGACGACAGCAACGGTGCGTGCGCGGGCCGTGGCGTCCAGTTGCACGTCCAGCAGTTCGCGCACTTCCCTGCCCCGCTCGCCGATCAAACCGATGACAATCACATCGGCCTCGCTGTTGCGGATGATGCTCGCCAACAAGGAGGATTTGCCCACACCGGGCTCGCCGAAGATGCCCATGCGCTGGCCCTGGGCAAGGGTCAGCAAGCCGTCGATGGAGCGGATGCCCAACGCCATGGAGCGCACGATCAATTGCCGGGAGAACGGGGCCGGTGGCTCGGCATGCAAGGGGTAGGTCTGCAGGTTCAGGGTTGGCGGTACACCGTCACCGTCGAGAAACTCGCCCATGGGGCTGATCACTCGCCCCAATTGCGCATCGCCCACGGCCACACCCAGGCTTTCGCCGGTGGCAGTGATTTGCGTGCGGGTCGACAGGCCTTCCATGGAACCGATGGGCGACAGGATCGCTTCGTCGCCATCAAAACCGATCACTTCGGCGCTGAGGCTGCGACCACTGACCGGGTCGCGCAGGTGGCATAGCTCACCGATGCTCGCGCCCGCCACGCTGGCCCGCAGCAACACCCCGCGAATGCTCAGCACCGTGCCCTGCATCGGACGCAAGCGGGCCTGGGACAGCCGCTCGGTCAGGCGCGGCAGCAGTTGATCGAGGTTCATGCAACGCCCTCTTCGGCAAAGGGCAACAGGCTGCGGCGCAGGCTTTGCAGTTGCGCCTCCAGCCCCAGCTCAACCGAACCCGCCGGGCTGCTCAGGCGGGCCTGGCCGGCGCCCAGTTGCGCATCGGCCTCCACGGCGATGCCGTCCTTGAGCAACTGTGGGCGCAGGGCATTCACTTCGGCGGGCGGCACCCACAACGTCAAGGCCTGGCCCTGGCGAAACGCGCTCAGGGCCTGGCGTGTACAACGCACCACGCGGTCGGTGTCATCCAGTTCGCCGAGTACTTCACGCACGATGCCCAGGGCCAGGTCCGCCAGCGACGCCTCAAGCCCGGCCAGGTAATGCTGGACCTGGGCCTGGGTTGCCAGCAGCAACTGTGCAACCTGTTCGGCACCTTCGCGGCGCGCACTTTCAAAACCCTCGGCGCGGGCGGTGTGCAGCCATTGGTCGCTGTCGGCCTTGATCTGCTCGGCGTGCGCCCTGGCGGCTCGCACAAAGGCAAAGCCATCGGTCCATAACGCCGCTTCATCGGCGCGCAAAATCCGCGCGGCCGGACGGCTGGGTAATTCACTCATGGGCAAGCTCCTCGGCGAGTAACCGGGCGGCGACGGTCTGGACGATCTCCAGGTCGCGGGGCAAGCGCCCGCTGTAGCCCTTGGGTGCGACAAACCGCAGGGGCAGCCAGCCTTGCAACTCGGCAGGCTGGGCTTGCAGCCAGGCGGCGACACAGGTGAGGCCATCGCGGTCGATGGCGTCGATCAACTCGGCGGGCTCGCGCAGCAGGTCGGCCGCGCCGCCCAACTGCCGGTGCGCGAGGGCCAGGGCAAAGGCTTCCTGGCCAAGGCCCTCGCGCAATTCATTGACCACTTCGCGGCGGATCTCCCGGCTCAGGGTCGAGCCATGCCAGATCGCACCACACAGCCTGGGCAGACGCGCAAATTGCGCCGGGCTCAGCAGCAGCACCGGCAAATCAGCGGCGGGCGGCGTGACCAGATGCGCCAGCGGCGCCAGCTGATAATGGCTGGCCAGCAGTTGCTCCAGCCGCGAGCGAAAACGCGGCTGCCCATGCAGGGCTTGCAGCACCTCGACCGGCAGGCCTTCGCCAAAACACTCGCCAAGGCTTTGCTCGCGCACAAACTGCAACGGCTGGGCGATCAGCCCCTGCCAACGCTCAACCAGGCTCATTCACCCTCCTTGAGCACATACAACGCCTGGGCCTGGCGCCGCGCCCATTGCTGGCGGGCCAACACACCACCCGCGCCGAGGGCGAGCAGCAGCAAGCCACCGAACAGCAACCGCGCCTGGTTGAGGTTGTCTTCCAACAGCCACAGGCCCATGAAACGCGCGAGTCGCGGTTGCGCCGGGTTCTGGCTGATGGACACCGCGGCCTTGATCGCGGTCACCGACACACCGTCATAGCTCAGGCCGGAAATGCCGTTGGCCACCAGGGTCTTGATCTGCGGAATCAGCGTGTTGATGTCGGTGCCCGGGTCGTAGCGCACCAGCACCGAGGCCGACGACGGCGAAATCACCCGCTTGAGCAGGTCATTGTCCGGCAGCACCACGTGCACCCGCGCCGAGACGATGCCGTCGATCTGCGACACCGAGTGGGACAGTTCTTCGCTCAAGGCATAGATCATCTGCGCCCGCTCCTGCACCGGCGACGACACCAGGCCATTGCCCTTGAACACCTCGCCCATGTTGGAAAAGCTCTGCTGCGGCAGGCCGGCGTTGTCCAGCAGCGTCATGGCCTCGGCGAAGCGCTGTTCGTCGACCACCACTTTCAACTGGCCGTTGTCCTGCACCTTGCGCGTCGCCGGGATGCCGTCGCGCAGCAGCACCGCGACCATGGCGTTGGCGTCGCGCTCGCTGAGGTTGGTGTAGAGGTCCATGTCGCAGGCCTGCAAGAGGCTGGCGAGCACGCCGATCAGCAGCAGGCGCAGGGCACGATTCGGGCTTGGCATGGCGTTATTGACCCTTGAGCAGCGTGTTGGCGGAACCGGAAATCTGCGTCGCACCGCGCACCACCATCTGGGTTTCGATGGAGTAGTCGAACATCTTGCCCAGTGAATGGACGATCTGGTCGACCTGCTGCTCGGCAACTTTCTTGCCCGGTTCTGCGGTGGGCGAGGCACCCGAGGTGCGGATATCCGCAGCGGCCACTTGCGGCGGCGCCGAGGGGTTATTGGTGAGCAAATCGGCGCGCTCGGAAAAGGTCCGGGAGCGGTCGATAAAACTGTTCAAGCGCTCCATCAGCCCCGAGCCGATCTGATGGGGGCTGGCGCCCTCGGGCATGCCCTTGGCCGTATTGGCCATGTGCTCGAACAGATTCTGCGAGGCCCCGGCGGGCCCCGCGCCGGCGGACGGCGGCAAGGCCGTGGCGCTGGCAGCGAGACTGATGGTCATGGGTGCGCCCTACTCTTCGTCGTCATCGGACATGGCGTCATTCAGCATTTCCTGGGCCTTGGGCATGATGATGAATTGGCCGCCGATGGTGACTGCCTGAGTGATCAGGGCATCGGTGAATTCGGCGTCGGTCATCTCCGGTTTATCGGCGCTCTTGGCGTTGTCCACCGCGGCGTTGAACTTGGCTTCAGGGCTGGCGCCACCGGGGGCGAGGTTGCTGTCTACGGCGGTTACGGACATGGTCATGCTCCTTTACTGGGGTTGGGGTGAATCAAGGGGTTTCAGTGCTCACCTGGGCGCCGCGAAACACCCGCACGCCGTGCTCGCGCGCCACAATAGGCGCGGCGGCCTTGGGCTGCAGGTGATCCACATGCTGCTGGACCAGCGCCAGGTACGGCGGCGGCCCGGAGACGAAGACTTCATCGCCCTCGGGGCCGTTACGCATCGACAACTGCTGGCCGAACACATCGAGGTTGTTCAGATAGGCCTGCAACTGATCCAGGTTCAGGGAGTTGGCCTTGAACAGCCTGGTGGTGATTTCATCGCTGGCATTGAGGTACAGCAGGTTGCCGTCGAAATACCAGGTCAGGCCATTGGTGCTGCACAGCGTCTGCAAAAACTCCCCGGCGGTGGCTGCACGCACGGTGCTGCGGGCCTTGCCGCGGACCTTGTCGGAGAGCACCAGCGGGATATCGAGGTTGTGGCCGAACTCTTCGAGGGCGGCGCGCACGTCCTGGTCCACCAGCACATAGGCGTAGGGTTTGGCGAACCATTCGGGCTCTTCGTCGGCGTGGGCGATCGAGGCACCCAACAGCACCGACAGACATAGGAGCGCCATGGAAAATATGCTTACATGACGTCCGCCTTCGCCCAACGAGTTGTGACGATGACCAAACACTTTTTGCTTGCCGGCAGCCTGTTGCTGGCTGCCTGTTCCAATACTGCGCCGAGCGATTCCGACCGCTCGCTGAAGCTGGCCGACGACCTGAACAAACGCGGCGACTACGCCAGCGCGGCGGCGCTGTACGAACGTGCGGCCCAGCAACCGGGCGCAAGCATCGACTTGTGGCTCAAACTCGGCCAGGCACGGCTCGACGGCAACGACGCGGTCGGTGCCGAGCGCGCCTTCCAACAGGCCCTCGGCCTTCAAGCCCACAACGCCGACGCCCTGCTGGGACTGGGCACCGCGCAACTGCGCCTTGGCAAAAGCCAACGCGCCGTGACCGCCCTGGGCCAGGCCGCCGAGGCCAGCCAGTCGCCGGTCGCCTACACCCGACTGGGCATTGCCCAGGTGTTGAACGGCCAGGCCGTCGCGGCACAAACCGCGTTCGCCAAAAGCCTGAGCCTGCAACCCGACGACCTCGACAGCCGCTGCAACCTGGCCCTGGCCTACGCCCTTGGCGGCCAGGCGCAGCAGGCCTTGGACACCATCGCCCCCGTCACCCAATCGCCCCGCGCGTTGCCACGGCATCAGCGTAATGAGTTGTTGGTGCTGGTGTTGGCGGGTTACGAACAACGGGTGGCCAGCTTGCCGCTGGACGATATTCCGGCGGCTGAGCGCGCACGCCTGATCACGGAAGCCAACCGCATCAAAGCCATCAGCGATCCGATTGCGCAAGCGCGTGAGTTGGGGTTGGTGGACACGCACTAAATCCAACTGCTTTTGATCTTGCTGTTGCCCTGCTTTTGACGTTGCTTTTGATCTATCAGGCCCCGTTAAACCACGCTGGCCGAACGCAGGCTTTGGAGCGTGGGTAACCCGGCAGGACGCCGGGTTAGCCGCGCTGGGCCAGGGATGGCCCATCGCGGCGGCCCACGCTCCAAAGCCGGAGTGAGGGCACACCGAGCCTGAGCGAGGTGCCGAGTGGTGGGGCAAAGACCTTTTGGTTACTTTTGGGGCGTTTGCCAAAAGTGACCCGCTGTAAGAGCGGAACCCTAAGTGGCCGTTACCGCAGGAATGGATATGTACGCGGTAAGCTTCAAGATCCCGGTCGCCTACCAGTCCGCTTTCGCGAGCAAGCCCGCTCCCACATTTGGATGGTGGTGTTACAGATGGATCTGCTGGGTCTGGAATACCGCTATCGCAGGCAAGCCAGCTCCCACAGAGGACATGTGAACGCAGGTTCATTGCTCCGCTCCCGGAGCGCCCGCCTTGGCCTCTTGCTGAGCCTGACGCCGCTGCAACTGCTCCCGATCAAACCCCTCGATATACACCTGCGCCGCCCGCCCAACCGGCGCCGCCATCGCTGGCCCGGTGGCCCGCCCCTGATTCAAATCCTGGCGCTGCTCCACCATCTGCATCAAATTCAAATTGTTGGCACAGCCCAGCGGCAAGGTCGCCTTGAAATCCTCGTCCAGTCCAATCTCGTCCTTGGCCGGCGGCTGCTGGCACTGGCTTGGTACCCCGTCCGCCTGATACTGCGGCGAGTAATACACCGGCGGCAGATGCGTCTTGCAGCCCACCACCAACAGGGGCAAACACATCAACAAACGCGAAACTTTCATGCCATGCCCCCTCATCAATTCATGTAGAAACCAAACGCCCCACCACTGCGCGGCCCCGCCGCTGCGGCGGTCGCAGGCTGTGCATCCAGCGGCGTGGCCAGGGTGCGACTGCGCACCGGCTCCACCAGGTACGGCGTAATCAAAATCACCAATTCGGTTTCATTGCGCTGAAAACGCTTGGAGCGAAACAGGTTGCCCAGGATCGGCAAGTCCCCCAGCAACGGCAGCTTCTCGATGTCCTGGCTGCTCTCACGCTGGAACAAACCGGCAATCGCAAACGTCTGCCCGCTGCCCACTTCCACCCGCGTATCGGCGCGGCGCACGCTGAACGACGGCACATGGAAATTGCCAAAATCCACCGTGCCGCCACTCACCACACTGCTGACCTCCGGGCGCACTTGCAGGGCGATCCGGCCGTTGGGCAACAGCGTCGGGTTGAACAGCAGCGACACGCCGAACGACTTGTATTCGATCCCCACCAGGTCCCGATTCACCGGCACCGGGATCGCCACTTCGCCGCCCGCCAGGAAGCTCGCGGTTTGCCCGGTCATGGCGGTGATGTTCGGCTCGGCCAGGATTTGCAGGATCCCGTTGGCCTGCAACGCGTCGAGCATGCCGTCGATATTGGTATTGCCCGAGCCGCTGCCCGCCGCCGCCAGGCCACCGGCGGTGGCGGCTGCCAGCGGTCCGCCGGTGATCAGGCCAAAGGAGAACGTGCCGTTGCTGAACATGGCGTTCCAGTTAACCCCGTAATGCAGCAGTTCCGAGCGGGACACTTCAGCAAAGCGCACACGCAAGTTGACCTGGGCTGCACCGGCGTACTCAGTGGTGTTGACCGCGCTCTGGAAGCCCTGGCCCTGTGGGTTGAGCAAGGCATTCAAATCCGTCGCTTCTCCAACCGAACGCACCGTGCCCTTGGCGATCAATCGGTTACCGGCACCGCTGATCTGCGCGCCATTGCCGGGATGCAATTCCTGCATCGGCGCGGTCACTGCCTGGGTCGCGCTGCTGACCGCCAGGCTCAGGCTGGCAAGCTGTTTGCCGTCGCTGCCAAGGGCAATCAGGCTGGTATTGCCCGGCGCCTTGCCGAAGATATAGATCACCCCGGGCGACACCACTTGCAGGTCGGCAATCCCCGGCTCGGCCACCAGTACCGACTCCACCGGGGCCACAAAATGCAGGATCCGGCCTTCACCGGAGGCCAGGTTGATAGACCCCTGGGCACCGTTGGCGATGTCCTGGGCACTGCAGAAAAACGAGGTCAACGTCAGCAACAGCAGACAAAAACGGATCATGAGGCAGACGCCAGGGAAGTGACGGAAGCCGCGGCAGGTGCACGGCGGTTGGAGATATCGGTAAGGCTGATGGTCACCAGCGCTTGCAGGTTGTATTCGGTGGCCAGTTCGCGAAACGACAACACCGCCAGCTCCAGTTCACCGCGCAGCACCAGGCGCCGCAGGCTGCGGCGCAGTTCCGGGTGCACCAGCAATACCGCACTGTTGGCTTCAGTGGTTTTGTCGCAGGCCTGGCGCAGTTGGGCGAGCAACGCGCGGTTGACTTCCTCGGGGATCACTTCACGGCTGGGCTCCTGGCGACGCAGGGATGCACGCAACTGGTCTTCCAATCCCGGCGCCAGCACCAGGGCGCCAATCACCCGATTGCGGTCGGCGTACTGATGGCTGATCTGCCGCGCCAACCCTGCACGCAGGTGTTCGGCCAGGCGGCCGGCATCGGTTTCCCGGGCGCCCCACTCCACCATGGCTTCGAGCAAGGCCCGCTGATTGCGGATCGACACGCCCTCTCCCACCAGCAGGCGCAGGGTCTCGGCCACCCGCTGCAACGGCACCAGGCGCAGGGCTTCCTTGACCAGTTCGCCGTAGGTGGCTTCGGTGCGTTCGAGCAGCAGGCGGGTTTCCTGGATGCCGAGGAAGTCCGCGGCATAGCGGCGCAGGCTGCGTTCCAGCACGCCACGCAAGACTTCGTCCGGCAGCAGGAAACCGATGCCGGCGCTGCGCAGTGCGTCTTCGTGCTGACGCTCGATCCAGTGCGCGGCACGACCGTTGAGGGGCGAATCGGCTTGCAGGGTGGCGATGTCCAGCAACTGCACATGCACCGGATCGTCCTGCAACAGCAGGCAGTTGATCGGCATCTCGCCTTCGCTGACGGGTACGCCTTCCAGTGACACGCGGTAGCTGCCCGGCGTGGCCTTGGCGTCCATGTGAATGCCCGGCACCGGCATATCGACGCCGAGGTCGCTGCGAATGTCGTGACACAGCGCTTCGATGCGTTGGCTCAGTAGCTGGCGCGGGGCGCTGAGGGCCAACACACTGCCGAGGGTCAGCAATACCCGAGTGTCGGGGGCCACGCCATAATCCTGCTCGGCCTGCACTTCAACCACCGGTTCCAGGGTCTCGACCAGCGCTTCAGGCTCTACCTGGTTTTCACGGGTATGACGACGGTACATCACGAAGGCCGCACCACCGAACACCAGCGACAACCCGAGGAACACCCAGGTCGGAAAGCCCGGTATCACGCTGACGCCGACCATGATCAGTGCGGTCAAACCGAGGGCGCGGTAGCTGGCACCCAACTGCTTGAGAATCTCGCTGCCGAGGTCACCCGCTTCGCCGTCGCTGTTGACCCGCGTGACCACGGTGCCCGCCGCTACCGAGATAAGCAGCGCCGGGATCTGTGCGATCAAACCGTCGCCCACGGTCAGCAGCGAATAGGTGTGCACCGCCGCGCCGAAGGCCATGTCGCGCTCGATCATGCCGATCAGCATGCCACCCAGCAGGTTGACCGCGAGGATCACCAACCCGGCAATCGCATCGCCCTTGACGAACTTCATCGCCCCGTCCATCGCGCCGAACATCTGGCTCTCGCGCTCCAGGCGTGAGCGCCGGCGGCGGGCTTCGGCCTGGTCGATATCGCCGTTGCGCAGGTCGTTGTCGATGCTCATCTGTTTGCCGGGCATCGCATCCAGGGTGAAGCGCGCCGCCACTTCCGCGACCCGCTCGGCGCCCTTGGTGATCACCACGAACTGCGCCACGGTGATGATCAGGAACACCACCATGCCCACCACCACCTGGCCGGCAATCACGAAGTCACCGAAGGCCTTGACGATATGGCCGGCGTCGCCGTGCAGCAGAATCAAGCGGGTGGTGGTGATCGAAAGCGACAGGCGAAACAAGGTGCTGAGCAGGATCAGCGGCGGCAGCGCGGAGAATTCCACCGAGTGGCCGATGTAGAACGCCACGATCAGGATCAGGATGCTCAGGGCGATGTTCAAGCCGATCAGCATGTCCACCAGGTAGGTAGGCAGCGGGATGATCATCATCACGATCGCCATCAGCATGAACGCGACGATGATCACGTCGGTACGCTGGGCGGCCATGCGCGCGATGCCGTTCAGGCGATTGAGCAGGTTCATGGCGCGGCTCTCCGTGCAGCGAGGTAGCGTTTGAAGCACTGGCGCGCTTCGTCCTTGCGTTCGCCGTACCACAGCGCCCGGGCACGCAGCAGCAACAGGCTGGCAGACTCACCCTCCAGCGCGACCAGCCGATCCAGGGCCGCGAGTGCGCGGGTGAAGTCGCCGCTGTCGGTGAACGCCAGCACCAGCGAGCGCAGCAGCAGGCCATCGTCGGGCGCGACACTCACGGCAATCAGCAACATCACCAGCGCGCGCTGGGACTGGCCGTTGCGCCGGTACAGCTCGCCAATGCCCTTGAGCAATTGCACCGCGTCGTCGTTGTCCCGGGGCATCAGGCCTGGACCTCCGAGCGTTGTTGTTCGAGGGTGCGGCGCATCTCGATTTCCTCGCTGATCAGGTCATGGGCCAGCGCCTTGATCTGCGGCTCGGCGTCGAGGTTCGGCAACAGGTGCTGCATCACGTGTTCCAGCAGTTCCAGGGAACGTGCGCTGCCGAACAGCAGCGAGTCGACGCCAGCGGCGCTGGTGAGTTCTTCCAGGTCACTGCGCAGGGAGCGGCGGGACTGGACCTTGCGGGTTTTCAGCAACGCTTCGAAAGCCGTGGCCTGGCGCGAGTTGACCGGGCGGATCGCCTCGACCGGCGCGCTGCGCACGTCACTGGGAATCAACGGACGGGGTTCGACTTTCATCCCGGGGCCTTAGCTGAAAAAAGCAGCGTCATAGGGTGAAGGTGAAGCGTTCTTCGCCACGGGCGAGGATCACCTGGTTGTTCTCGATGCGCTCCAGTACCCAGTTGTCCGCCAGGGCCGCGCCGGGGTACAGGCGCTTGCCGCTGTCATTGATCACGTAGGGGTTGGCGCCGAACCACACGGCTTGAAAGCGCACCCGTGGCCGGGCCGCATCTGCACGCACGGCGACCCGCGGGTTGAGCACGATCTGCTGGCCGTAACGCTGGTCGAAGGCTTGTTGCAGGGCGACCCATTGAGGCTTTTGCGCGCGCTCAAAGGAGCCGACGGCGTTGAGTTGGCCATCGATGTCGTTGACCTTCACGGCGTCCAGGTGGGCGGCCTGCAATTGCCCTTCGAACCAGGCCTTGGCCTCGGCACGGGAAGGCTTGGCTGCGGTTGTTTCGGCAACCGGCATTACGGTTTGCGCTTGCGGTGGATCATTGCGAAATGCCAGGGCGCCAGCGCACACAAAGAGCAACGCGGTGGCGATGATCCAAGGCGTTAACGTGCGTGTCGTCGCAGGGATTTTTTCAGGGCTGCCCGGCAGCGCCAGGCTCACACCCGCCGTGCCGATACGCAGTTGCAGCGGCAGCCGCGCGCGATGGCCGCTGCCTTGGGGAATACGGATATCGCCGGCAGTGCCGGTGATCAGTACATCGCCGCCGAGGGCCTCGACCGCCACCTGGGCCCCTTCAAAACGCAGGCGCAGGTGCAACTCGGCAATCCCGGGATCGCTGAGCTGGAGGTCGGCCGCCAGGGCGGCGCCAAGGGTGTAGACCGGCTGGTCGAGCATCAGGGAACTGCCCTGGTGCAAACCGTGGGTCACAAGCAGGGTCGGCGCGCCGTTCGCGGCGGGCAGGCCCAGGGAAATCAAGGCTGTCATGGTTGGGTTTGCCCCCTTGAGAATCACAGGCCGCAACGACGCCTGTGCCGATCAACAACGGTGCAACGGGGTAAGGCAGGTATACGGGCAGCGCCGGCGCTGCCCGCATGGCGAATCAGTTCTGCGGACGCTGTTTGGTGGCGTCGAGCTCTGCTTTTTTCGCGGTGCTGATCTCGGTGATCTTGGCCGACTTCTCGATGGCCATGTTGAAAGTTGCTTCCATCTTCGCGATAGCGTCGTCGGCGCCGCCTGCACTTACTGGTGGAGTAGTAGCCATGTTCAATCTCCTTGCATCGATAGGGAAGTTAAGCCGCATGCAAACCGAAACAAACTCCCAGCGTCAGACAGTGAGTTGGCCATGCAGCCGTCGGTTTGCATGGGAACCATACTACTCACGAACAAAACGCCTTCGCTGTGAAAGCTTGTGAAACGTTCATGGCAGGTGCTGTGAAAAATCCGGCTCAACGTGCCGTTGAGAAAATCTCATCGCCGCGCGGGCGTGGAACTTTTGTTAAAAAACCAATACACGACGAGACCCAATGTTTACGGGGGCACAACCTGAAAAACGAACCCACTCGAACAATTTACGAGCCCGTTACCCCTGGGTAAAAACGTTGATCACTCAACAATTCCAGAAAATAAATCCGACAACTTCACACTTTTAACTAATAGCCATTTGCCCAACTTTGCAGATATTTCCATTTGTAACAAAACCGACTTGATCATCGCGTTTGATAGCTCGGCGCGGGTTAACCCAATAACACTTCGCAACTTTCGCCCGCCCCAGTTAGTGCACTTGCACTAAATATCGACTGATATAAAACAACTTCCAGGTGATCTATGACTGCGATCCCGAATGGCCTTGACCCTGCCGACAACAAAGGCCCGGATGGCTCCCGGAGCACGTTCGAAAAAGCCCTGTTCACCGCCGTCGACAAGCCGGTATTCGACCCCTCGAAAATCCGCGGGCCGTCCATTCCGCTGCCGTACCAGAACGTGCAGGCACCGGTGAACAACAGCATCACCTACACCCCGCTGGGCAGCGACAAACCGGTGACCCTCAAGCAGATCGACAACCCCAGGCTGTTTGAGCAATTGGTCAACCAGTACAACGCACAGCAAAGCGACGCGACCCTTGAGAAGAATCTGGCCGACAGCAAAGGCGCCGGCTACAAGGAGGCAGACGCCAGCACCGTGGCGCCTGGCCTGGGCAACTACAAGGCGATCGGCAGTACCACCGAATTGGGCCCGGGACTGATCCGCTACGAGACCAGTGCCGGCGACAAAATCGTGGTCAGCCAGAAGGAAACACCCGCGCTGTTCGCCCAGGTCAGCGGCGACTCGGCCAAGCTCTTTGCGATCAATGCCAGCCAGGCCGAGGGCTACCGCCTGGCCGGCCCCATGGAAACCATGGACCCGGCAGCGAATATCGGCCCGCCCGAAGAAGTCGGCCCGGGCCTGATTCGCTATACCACGGCGTCGGGCGACAAGGTGATCGTGTCCCAGGACATCACCCCCGCGCTGTACGACCAGGTGGCCAAACTGTATGCCGGCAGCACCGGCGCGGCGGGCGCCTCGGACACGTCCTGGATCGACACCTCATCGTTTGGCGTGTCGGGTGCCAAGGACTGGGACACCATCACCGGCAACACCAGCGGCACGCCGACCAAGGAAGAACTCGACCTGAACCGGCCCAAGGCGGCCGCGCAATTGCTCTCGCAAAACTGGGACGCCTGGGGCCTGCATGGCGCGCCGATCGACTTCGCCAACCCACCCACGACACTCCCCCCCGAGGCTCAGGCCGTACTCAAGTACGTGGCCAGCAGCCCGAGCCTGATGGCCGCGCTGGATACCGGCGGGCGTGGCAAGGCCGACAATGTGATCACCCATTCCGATGTCGACCATTTCATCGACAACGCCGGCAAGGACCTCGGCGCCGCGTCGAAATCCTATGGCAGTTTCCTCGGCAGCAAACCCGGTGACCTGGCCAAGGCGAATGCCAAGTCGGCGGCAATCCTGATGGCCAACGAGAGCCTGGCCGCTGGCGCAGGTCCGGCGATGCGCCCCGGTGACGCCAACCAGCGCAGCAACGACGGCATGCTGCGCAGCGACAACCTGCAAGCCTTGGGCAGCGATTCGGCCCTGAGCACCGAGCTGACCGGCGCAGCGGCCATGTGGTCCAGACCCGGGATGTTCCACGCACTGGAAACCGGCGGCGACAACCCCGCCACCGGCAAGTCGGACGGCATCGGCACCCGCGACAACATCGGCGCCTGGCTCGAAAAACAGGCACCGAAAACCGACAGCGACACCCTGACCTTCCTCGACGGTGCCGCCACTCGTGATGCCGTCGCCGGCGTCGACACCTCGGGCCTGACCGCCGACATCCTGGCCAACCCGCAGAACTACAGCGGCGAACAGAAAGCCGCGGTGCTGGTGCAGTTGACCGATGCACAAACCCGCCTGCTGGTCAGCGACTACGTGCCCCACGCCGGGTTGATGGACAAGTACACCTCGCCCCACTACGGCCTGAACCCCAACGAAGACAAAATCAAGGCACAGCTGCAAAGCGGCATCGAAACCCTCTCGGCCGACCCGGACGTGCAAGGCTTCCTGCAAAACAATCGCGGCCCGGCACTGGCCGACATCGTCGACAGCAACCCGGCGATTAAAGTCGCGATGCAGAACTACTACACCGACGACATCGAGACCGGCAAAAACCTCACCGACAATCTCAACGCCAAGGACCAGAACGGCAAGCAGATCGACATGGGCATGGGCCTGCAAAACGCGGCCAACGATACGACCATCGCCAACCTGGCACTGGGGGGCAACGGCCATGTGGACCTGACCGGCATCGCCGACAAGGCCGGGCAAAGCGACAACATCCAGCAGTACTACAAAAACCAACTGGTGACCGGCAAGGCCTTTACCGACGCGGTGGCCGGCGGCATGGACCCCACCGTGGCGGCCAGCAGCTTCGCCGCCAGCACCGCCTCGGCCCAGGCCTTCCTCGGCGACAAGGCCTCGGCGGATGACGCCGCCACCTTGCAGGTGAATTTCAACGAAGCCCTTGGCGACGCCCTGCTCGGCGGCGCCACCACCGACACCCTGAACATCACCCTGGGGGACGGCAAGGGCAACTTCGACGAAGCCAAGGTCACTGCCGCGATCAACGACGCCCAGCAAAAAGATCCAGAGATGTTCGTCACCTCGGATGGCGGCAAGATCGACCCGGCGCAAGTGGTGTCGATGCTGCGTTCGGTATGGGACATCGGACGCCAGGGCAACAAGATCGCCGACGCACTGCCCAAGGCCATCGAAGGCATGAAGTTCGGCGACGTCAGCCCGGCATTCAAGCAAGGCCTGTTGCACATCGGCAGCGCAGTACTGATGAGCGGCGTGCTGATGGCCCGTTCGGCCAGCGGCAGCAACACGCCGGTGGCGGACGCGAACCGGGTATCCGCCGGGCTGCAATTTGCCGGGCTGTTGATGGAAGGCGGCACCAAATACGCCAAGGAAGCGGGTTACGGCATCACCTGGGTCAACCGCCCGGATGGCGGCACCATTGGTGACTTCCCCGGCAAGGTACCGGTGGGCAAAGGCCCGTTGAGCCCGCAGCAAATCGCCAACCTCGGCGCGGCCGGCAAGATCATCGGTTCGGCGGGCGGGATTATCGGCGGTGTGATCGGGGTGATTGGCGGTGTCGACTCGTTGAAAAAAGGCGACTACCTGAGCGGCAGTTTCTCGGTTGCCACCGGCGTGCTGGGTACGGGTGCGGCGGTGGCCGGGTTGGTGGAAGCCGGGGCCGGGTTGTACGGGGCCACGGAAATCGGCGCGGTGGCCGGGACCATCAGCGGGATCCTCGGCGGGGCTACGGCGATCCTTGGCGGGATCGGCAGCGCGTTCCTGCCCTTCGCCCTGGCTGATGCCCATGGCAAGGCGCAGGACGCGTTCTATGGCCAGCTTGCGCCGGTGCTCAAGCAATACGGCTTGACTGGCGGGCCTACGGAGCCGGGTGATTATCCTGAAGACCCGATCCCGGCGATCAACACCTGACCTTCCCTTGCAGCCTTGCGCGAAGGGAGCCGCGCGAGGTTGTGTTTTTGAACATGCACAAAGGTTAATCACATGACGTATTCACACCGCGGCCACCTTGAAGACAGCGCTATTGAAATCCACTTTGGCCCTTATCAACTGCTGCCCCGACGTCATCTGCTGCTGAAAAACGGTGAGCCGGTGAGCCTGGGCAGTCGGGCCCTGACCTTGCTGATTGCCCTCGCTTCGCGGCCTGGTGAGCTGTTGGAGAAGACCCAATTGCTGGACATCGCCTGGCCACGGTTGGTGGTGGAAGAGTGCAACCTGCGGGCGCAGATCAAGGCGATCCGCCGGGCGTTGGGGGATGATGATTCGGTGTATATCGCGACGGCGACGGGCCAGGGGTATCGGTTTGTTGCGCCGACCTGGGTGGAGCGTGGGGAGCAGAAAAAGCCGGTGGTGTTGGGGGTTTATAGTTGTCGGCGTTGTTTGGGGGGTGAGGTGAAGCCGGTGCTCGGCGTGCGGCAGGAGAGGCTTAACAGTTGAGGGGGGGATTTGGATCGGGGGCATATCCATTATTTGGGTGATGGCTTATATCGGTTCCGCTCTTACAGCGGCTCACTTTTGAACAGCGCAAAAGTAAGCAAAACGCTCTTGCCCCACCACTCGGCACCTCGCTTAGGCTCGGTGTGC